>CAMWNT010000118.1 GCA_947175695.1 uncultured Porphyromonadaceae bacterium | reverse complement strand
GCGGTGATGATGTCTTTGCCCATCAGTCGGTTGATTTCGCGAAGGAGGCCGGTGCGGTTCATCGCGAGTTCCTGACGCAGGGCGGCGTCGGGCACACGTATTGTCATCGTGCCCGCGCTGACATATGGCTTCAGCGTCATCGATGCGATATAGTCGCCGACGATTCGCGGCCAGAGGTCGGCCGCCTTGAGCTCTTCGAGCCGATCTGTCAGATTGTGCTCTTCAAGGGTCTGGCGCAACACATCGCCGATTGATGTGATGTCAGTGCGCTTCATCTCCGCCAAGTGTTATGGGGGTGAATTGGCCGTCGGTCACTTCAAACAGCCGGGAGTCGCCATGCAGCCCGCTCAATATCGAGTCGATATGCTCGCGGTTGGTGTCGGTGATAAAGATCTGTCCGAAAGTGTCGGATGAACTGACCATTTTGAGGATATGCTCCACTCGCGAGGCGTCGAGCTTATCGAAGATATCGTCGAGCAGCAGGATCGGAGTTTTGCCGCCCGCCCCCTTGAGATAGTCGAAGATGGCAAGCCGCAAGGCGAGAGTGAACGATTTCACCTGTCCCTGGCTTCCGAGACGTCGCATCGAATAGTCGCCGAGATGAGTCAGCAGATCATCGCGGTGCACCCCCTTCGACGTGAACCCGAGCGCGATATCCTTCGCGCGGCATTGCGCGAGAATGTCGGGGAGCGTGGCGTCGTTGAGCACACTCGAATAGCTGATAGAGGCCTTCTCGGCGCCTCCGGCGATGACCGAGTAGTATTGACTCAGGCGCGGGGCGATATCCTTCACCCATTCAGCGCGCGCGGCGTTGATGGCCTGCGCCGACGCCGCCATGGAGGTCTCGATCGATTCGTAGAGCAGATCGTCGCGCACTCCGGCGCGCAGCATCTTGTTGCGGCTCTCCAGCGAGCGGCCGTAATGGATCAGATGGGTCAGATAGGAGGGATCGGCCTGCGAAATGACCATATCCATCAATCGGCGACGCTCCTCGGCGCTGCCGGCCACAAGCTGAGTGTCGGCCGGAGTGACGCTGACGAGCGGAAACGCGCCGAAATGGCGCGAGATGCGCTGATATTCCTTCCCGTTGCGTTTCAGCGACTTCCCTTTGCCTCTGACCAGTCCGACAGCCACCTGCTCGGGCGCGCCGGCATCGGAAGTGAAATTGCCCTTGATGGCAAACATGTCGGCGCCGTGGCGGATCATCGCGCTTTCCGGCATCGACGACATCCCGCGGGCAAGACACATCATGTGGATTGCCTCCAGCAGATTGCTCTTGCCCATGCCGTTAAGGCCGACAAGACAGTTGACTCCGGGGGTAAACTCCAGGCGAGCCTCCGTGATATTTTTGAAATCAAGTATTTCGATATTGTCGAGTGTCATAGGCAGAGGGGTTATGGTGGGAGCGAGGTGTCGGAGTTCACCGGCGGCAATGCGCTCGGGCCGGGAGCTTCCGAAAGTCAATCTTTCACTCCATAAGCGAGGTCGCCGGCATCGCCCAGTCCGGGCACAATATAGGAGTGGGCGTTGACCTCATCGTCGATCGCGCCGACCCAAAGGGTGGTGTGTTCGGGGAAATGGGCTTTCACATAATCTACACTCTGACGCGAAGCGATCACCGAGCAGATATGTATCGCCTGAGGATTCCCCTTGGTCAGCAGTGCCTTATAAGCCAGCTCCATGCTGGAGCCGGTGGCGAGCATCGGGTCGACGAGGAGCAGTGTCTTTCCGTCGAGGCGGGGCGAAGCGAGATATTCGATCAGCACATCGAAGCTGTCGCCCTTTTCTTTATATTTTCTGTAGGCGCTGACGAAAGCGTTTTCGGCGCGGTCGAAGTAGTTGAGGAATCCCTGATGGAAGGGTATTCCGGCACGCATGATAGTGGCCAGCACCACTTTGTCGTCGATATCGCGGCATACGCAGGGCCCGAGGGGTGTCTGAATCGCCACATCCTTATAATTCAGGCATCGCGACACTTCATAGGCCATGATCTCACCGATCCGGCAGAGATTGGCGCGGAATCGCATGGGGTCGTTCTGCACGTTGACGTCGCGCAGTTCCATCATGTAGCGGCTCACCAGTGAGTCGCGTTCGGCAAAATTGATTACTTCCATATTCTCGTGTGATATGTGTGGGAGAGGGGTGTATTGTTGTGAAGAGGTAATGTGTCGTCAATTCTCCATTCGGAGGCGGATGTCGTCGTGGAGTTGCTTTTTGAGAGCGTCGAGGGAGTCGAATTTCATTTCGGGACGCATCGGCCGAAGGAGTTTCACTTCGATGCGCTTGCCGTAAAGGTCGCCGTCGAATCCGGGGATGTGGGTCTCGATGCGCAGCTCGGGATTCGGATTGCGCAGCGTCGGGCGTCGGCCGATGTCGGTCAGCGACGTAAGAATCCGGCCGTCGGGGAGCAGCGTCTCCGAGGCGTAGACTCCGCAGGGAGGGAGCAGTCGGTTGTCGGGAGAGGAAAGGCGCAGATTGGCCGTCGGCACACCAAGCGACCTGCCGATATGATCACCTTCGACGACAGTGCCGTCGAGCGTGAAGGGCTCTGAAAGCATCTCATTGGCCTTTTCAATTTCGCCGGCGCCGATCGCACGTCGTATCGCCGAGGATGAGATTCCATCAATGCGCCCGGCGACAACCACGTCGATGCCGATTTCGGCGCCGATTCGGATGTAATCGTCGGGAGAGAGCGATCGGCCGTCATGGCCGAATGTGTTGTCGAAGCCTATGACGATGCATTTCACATTCTGATAATCATGGAGCACTCGCATCCATCCCGAGGCCGACATGCGGGCCGTCATCGGGGTGAAATCGATCAGCTGATAATCGACCCCCTCATTGCGGAGAAGCTCGATCTTGCGGTCGGTCGACATTATGGCGGGGGGAGTGCGCTCGGGAGCGATCACAGTCAGCGGATGCGAATCGAATGTGATGGCGAGAGGGCGCAGCCCGCGTTGCGCGGCTGCCTTACGCAAGGTGTCGAGCACACGCAAGTGGCCGCGGTGGACTCCGTCGAACGTACCAATAGTTACAGCGTATCCACATTCGGGAGTGTTCGGGTTGTGAGAGTCGTTGGCGGTCATGGGATGGAGTGTTTATGATAGGAATCAGAGAAATAATCGGGTGATGGCCATCATGTCGTCGGCAGGCGTAGAGCCGACGCGGATGGCGTGGAGGCCTATGCCGGCTGCCGCGCGGCAGTTGGCTTCCGAATCGTCGAGCATGAGAGTGCGCGAGGGATCAAGCCCGTAGCGGGCCACGAGACGCATGAAAATGAGCGGATCGGGCTTGCAGCAAAGCTCCTGGAATGAGGCTACAATGCCGTCGAAGTAGTCGTTGATCGAGAGCCCTTCTTGGCGGAAGCGGTCGGTGATCCAGCTGTTGTACATGACGGGATTCGTGTTGGAAAGCACAAACAGTCGATAGCCTTTCATCCGGAGCTCGCGCAGACGCTCCAGGCGTTCGACCGGGATGTCGATCAGGAATTGGCAGAAAGCCTCGGTGATTTGGGCGTCGTCGGCGCCCGGACATTCGCGGCGGATGATGTCGAAAAACTCGCCGACGGTCAGTCGGCCGGTCTCGATGCCGAGAAACGGCTCCTCCTGGCGGTAGAGGCCGAGCAGGCGGTCGGCGTCGGCCAGGCCGAGTGCTGTCAGAGCCTCGACGGCTTTTTCGCGGCAAAGGTCGATGACGACGCCGCCAAGATCGAATATTATATTGTCGATAGCCGCAGGGTTGAAAGGCGCGGGAGCGTCAGTCTTGGCGGCTTGAGTTGTAGCAGAATTGTCTTCCATGTTGATATTCAACAGAATTAAGGGTTGAATCCGGCTGATATCGGCGGATGCCGAAGCTGACGCGACGGCACTTTGCGGAGGGCCGGAAAACGAAAGGAGGAGCGGAGAGATAAAATTTAGTCCAAAGATACAATTTTTTTGTGAGACTACCTAAAATATATTATATTTGCAGTCGGAAACTTCAAATAATAAGTTATGCAGAAGATTAAATCTATCGGCATTCTGACATCGGGCGGCGACGCTCCCGGAATGAATGCCGCAATCAGAGCGGTCACACGCGCCGCCATATTCGCAGGCTATAAGGTATACGGTATATATAGAGGCTATAAAGGACTGATAACTGACGAGATTCAGGAATTTTCGACCCAAAATGTCAGCAATATCATTCAGCGTGGCGGCACGATTCTGAAGACAGCCCGTTGTAAGGAGTTTGAGACTCAGGAAGGCCGCCAGTGTGCCTACGATGTGTTGAAGCGTCATGAGATCGATGCGCTCGTAGTGATCGGCGGCGACGGATCGCTGACCGGCGCGCGTATCTTCGCCAACGAGTTCAATTTCCCGATCATCGGCCTGCCCGGCACTATCGACAACGACCTTTTCGGCACAGACTCCACGATCGGCTATGACACGGCGCTGAACACAATCATGGATTGTGTCGACAAGATTCGCGACACAGCCACTTCCCACGAGCGCCTGTTCTTCATCGAAGTGATGGGTCGCGACGCCGGATTCCTCGCGCTCAACGGCGCTATCGCATCGGGCGCGGAAGCTGCGATCATCCCGGAGATCTCGACACAGGTCGACCAGCTCGCCGAGCTGATCCAGAACGGCTTCCGCAAATCGAAAAACTCTTCGATTGTGCTTGTGGCGGAAAGCCCCATCACGGGCGGCGCAATGGGCCTTGCTCAGCGCGTGGAGCAGGAATATCCCGGCTATGATGTGCGCGTCTCGATTCTCGGCCATCTCCAGCGCGGCGGCAGCCCGACGGCCTACGACCGTATCCTCGCATCGCGCATGGGCGCCGCAGCGATCGACGCACTTCAAGACGACCAGCGCAACGTCATGATCGGCATCAAGAACGATGAAATCGTATATGTGCCCTTCACCAAGGCGATCAAAAACGACAAGCCGATCAATCAGGATCTTCTCGGCACTCTCCGCCGCCTGAGCATCTGATCGAAGTTGCCGGAATATAGCGTCAGCAGGCGCGGCGTCGTAACGCATGAGGCGCGTCATGTCGCGCATGTTTCGTTCGCAAAATGCGCTTGAACTGCAACGCAAACTGCATCGTGAATGCAGAAAAAATGTTAAAAGCTTTGTCGGTTGGAATTTTTTTATTAACTTTGCATCGTCAAAGGGAAGCAAAGCTTCCAACTGCGACAGGCCGGGCGAATACCAGAGTGGCCAAATGGGGCAGACTGTAAATCTGCTGGTTTATACCTTCGGTGGTTCGAATCCATCTTCGCCCACTCATCTTATTGCAATGTAACAACTTTTTTAAGGAGGGGCGTATCCGCGAGGACACGCCTTTTTTTAACAACACCTTTAAATCCTTTTTTTTACCTGATTATAGCGTCGTTCCGGCTCGAAGCCGGAACGATTTTTTTTCTTCACACGCAATATCGCCGATTGGCGGTCAAAACGACTAATAAAATAAATAAGACTAATAAGATCGCGCTGATCCTATTAGTCTTATTAGTCTTATTGGCCTAATTGGGCTTATTAGTCTAATTGGGCCTATTAGTCTTGGCCGGTCTATCCGGTGAGGGAGGGATTAGTGGCAGCCGCCGCAGCCGTGGTCGCCGCAGCCGCAGTCGCTGTCGCCACAATCGCAGCCGTCGCCGCAATCACCGTGAGACCCGCAATGGCCGCAGCCACAGCCGCCAACGGGCTGAAGCTCCTCGGGAGTGGCATCGCGCACTTCGATCACTTCTCCGTCGTATTTCACTGTCTTGCCCGCGAAGGGATGATTGAAATCCATCTTCACGCTCGCATCGTCGATCGCAATCACGCGACCAAGAATACGGAAGCCTTCGGCGGTCATCATCGGAAGCTCCGCACCGACTTTCACCTCCTCGGCAAGCTTGCCGTCGCGCTCGAAAATCTCCTTCTCAAGTGTCACTACATTGTCGTCGTAACGCTCGCCGAAAGCCGCCTCCGGAGGAAGAGTCACCGAAAACTTGTCGCCTGCGGCAAGATCCTTAAGCGCCGCGATCAGTCCGGGCACAACTTCGTGGCTTATGCCATACACCATCTCGTCGGGTGCGTCGGCCTTAGCCTCGAAAAGGAGTTCGCCATCAGGTTCGTTATAAAGTTTGTAGGCATATTTGACATATTTTCCGGGGCCTACTTTCTGAGTATTGCTCATATGTGTAATTATAGGGTGTTTATATGTTGATATCTGTTGGATTCGCGGCGTCCGGCCGGACGCCGCGGGGGCTTATTGGGGGGGACTCGCGACGGGGCGAACGGGAGTGGTGGGGTCCGCGTCTGCCCGCATGGTTGAGGGCGCCTCGGAATGGGTGTCGGCGCCGCCCCCGCCGG
>CAMWNT010000117.1 GCA_947175695.1 uncultured Porphyromonadaceae bacterium | reverse complement strand
CAATCTCGTATGCCGGCAACGGCGGCGCGACCCTGACACACAGCGATGGCACAACCATCAAAGGACTCACTCCCCGCGGCTCCGGCGGCCGAGGGTTTATCTACACTTTCGGATACGCTTCGACTGTGTGGAAAAACGGAGTCTACACATTCCGCCTCCCGGCCGGAGATCTGGCTATCGACATGGGGATGCTCGACTATGGCGAGCGAGGCAATTCTCCCGAAATCATAGCCACCTACTATGTGGAAGACTCAACGCTCGGAATGGGTGTCATCGGTATAAGCCCGGCCGATGCCTACGACGTATACACTCTCGATGGCCGCACAATCATGATCGGCGGGAAAATCGAAGATATGCGCAGCCTGCCGGAGGGTGTCTATATTGTCAATGGCAGCAAAGTGCGCCTTATCAATCGCTGATAAGCCTGAGAGACGACTCATATGCCGAAAGTCGTGTTGTGAAACATGCTGGCATAAAGTTGATGTTTGATGACAAAAGTATTGTATGAAATGGCAAAATGTAAGAATTAAATTGCTATTTGTTTTTTATGCAATAAAAATGTTAAAATTTATTGCAAAGATGAAAATAATGATTACCTTTGCGATTGAATCCTATCCGGAACGTCATAACGCAGCGTGAACCGGTCGGGAACAACTTTTTAGTATAATTGCTAATCCTATCAATAAAACAGCAGATAATAGAGAGCTGAAATCGAAAAACGCCGTTGTGGGCTATCAGCCGGCGAAACGGATCGGAAGCGATGAAGATCCTTCGGCGCCACGCCGATAGATGGAAGCAATCATATGACGGGAATAAAACATTGTAATGGCTGATCCCGTCCAGAAGAGAACCGTAACCATAATACTAACTAAACCAAACCACATGAGGAAAAAAACAATCCTATCAGTTGGTGCCCTCACACTTGTCGCCGGTCTCGGACTGGCAGCGATGAGCGGCTCGAATTTGTTGCCATTGGTCACATCTGCCAGTGTATCTGTGCAGGATGCTGCGGCACTTATCCTAATGGATGTAACTCCGGCCAGCGGGTCGAATATTGCTCTTTGGCAGGCTCCGGGTGATATCCAGCTTCGTTTTACAGACGCCAATCCGGGCACATTCGGTGGCGTAGTCGTCAATCACAATCTTGTCAGAGACGTAGTCATTTATAAAAAAGGTGTCGACGGTGCCGCCGACACAGAAGTAGGCCGAATTCCCGCGAGCAGCGAAAGCGGCATTTATGTCGACCGCTCTAATCCGAGCCTTGTGCACATCAACGTGTCGAGTCTGCAGGACTTTGCATGGGATGCCGACTATGCACCGGGCTATGTGGTAGTGGTTCCTTCCGGACTCATCGTCAAAGATGTCGACAGCGCGTCGCTTGATCCCGACGGCAATGAAGCATCTGCGTCGGTCAATCAGGAGATTCGCCTTGACTATTACTTTGTCGACACTCCGAAGTATACCAAATCGCCATCTAATGGCGCTGTCGTATCGACAGCCAACGGCGGCTTCTCCAACAACGTGGCCATCACATGGGATGCCGAAAAGGTGAAGAGTCTCGGTCTTGTCGGCACTGATGTCCCCCAGATCGGTCTTTATATTGTGGATCCCTCGGTTGAGGGCGAATCATCCTACGGCTCGCGCGAACTTGTAGCTCAGTTCAAGCCTGTGTTCGAAGGCAATGTGATGAAGCTCGACCTTGAGAAGATCGAAGGAAAAGAGGTGGTCAACATTCCCTCATCCGACCGTGTGAAATACTACGAGATCGTAGTGCCCGAAGGCTTTGTGAATCTTTATGATGAAGCGGGCAAGGTGATCGGAGTCAACGAGGCTTGCACGATGACCAATCTCAAGCTCGAATGGCTCTTCAACGCATCGATGATTGAGGTTGTGGCTCCGCTTGAGGCCGAGGCCACACTGACTCCCTCGGAATTCCCG
Organism: uncultured Porphyromonadaceae bacterium; assembly: GCA_947175695.1. Lineage (GTDB taxonomy): Bacteria > Bacteroidota > Bacteroidia > Bacteroidales > Muribaculaceae > Lepagella. Next base: position 4,603 of record CAMWNT010000117.1, on the reverse strand, counting down.
AAAGAGTTCAGCCTCTACTTCCCCAATCGTACAGCCGCCACTACCACAACAGGTAAGGTGACTCTCAATATGTATCGCGACAATTCGACGACGATCCTTGCATCGTATGTCGGTGAATTCGCAGAGGATCAGCACACTCTTAACCTCACAATCGGCGATATCACGCCCGGTGCGGCCAAGAATGATCCCTCGACATGGTTTGACGGTACGTACACCTTTAAAACCACCACCAAGGCCTTCATGGATCTTGATGCCGGCGAGCAGTTCGGCCAGAATCTCGTGTTCCCGATGAAGTGGGTACTCACAGACGGTGTCAGCTATGCTCAGCTTGCGTCGAAGGAAGTCAACGCTACAGGCGCCCTGCTCAGCGATGGATCGAAGGAAGTCAAAGTTGCCGAGGTAGCCTTTGATGATGTGCCCCAAAATCCGGGCTTCGGTTCGATGACCCTGAAGTTCTTATATTCGGTTGTGCCCACAGGCGATGCCAACACCAAGATCTCCCTCTATAAGGATGGTGAAGACACACCTCTCTGGGAGCAGGAAAACACCGGCAAGTACAACAACGACCACCTTTGGTCGGGCACTGCAGTGCCGACAAAGACTAAAGCAGCCGCCGCAACCGCATCGACTTCGATGAGCATCTTCAACGGTTTCACAGGCGAATACTACAAGACAAGTCCGACTTCAAGCGTCGAATATAGATATGTCGATTATCTCAGCGAGCCCGGCAACTACCGTCTCGTGATCGATCCCGGCTACTTCAAAATCAAAGTGACCAACCAGCCTTCATATCTCAACGAGCGCATCGAAGTTCCCTTCTCGATCTCCGGTCCGGATATCGAATACTCGGTATATCCCGAATCCGGCTCCGAAGTTAAGTCGATGAAGGAATTCACCATCACATATCCGGAGGGCGCAATCGTGAATGTGCCGGAGGGAACGACAGTTCAACTCGTAGGTCAGAATTCACTGCTCAGCGGCGTTGATCAGTATAATAATTACACTCTTTCGGTCAGTGCATCCGGCAATGTCGTGAAATTCGAGGCTGATGAAGAGATCCTGCGTCCGTGTGCGTTAGGCTTCACTCTTCAGGTGCCTGCCAAGACGTGGACAGTCAACTATAACGGCGATGTAAGATCTAATCGCGAAATGGGCATTGCCTATACATTTGTAGATGTTCCCGCAGGCAAATTGTCGCCCGCTCCCGGCGAAGTGCAGGGTGCCGACCTCAAGACTGTCATCCTGTCGAGCAATGCTAAAGTGAAAGGTCTCAAGGCGGCTCCGGCGGGCGAAATCGCTCCTCAAGCAACTCTCTACAGTGTGGCTGAAGACGGCACTCGCACCCAGGTGGCTACCTACACCTTCTCCAACAAACCGACCGACGGCGACATCGTTGAAGATTGTGAGTTTACTACAGCTGTAGATACTTCCGAACTTCCCGAAGGCCGTTATCAGTTTGTGATTCCCTCCGGCGTTCTTGATTTCTACTATTATTCGAAATTTGTGCAATCTCAGGACTATGTCTACGACTTTGAGATTGTGGCTCCGTTCAATGCGGCTGAACTCTTCACGCCCTCGATGCCCTCAACCTTCACTCCGAGCTATACCAGCACCAATGGCCTTGGCATGAAAGTGCTTGGTCTGGAGTTCAGCGACGCTTCTCTTGCATCGAATCCCAATTGCGTGGCTCCCGTGGTGCTTGAATTCGATGGCAGTGTAATCGCTACTGTGGAGGTTAAGGATATCGTGGTTGAAGCTCCCTTCCCGTCGTGGAATATCGCCGGTGCGGTCTCCATTGCATGGCCCGAAGGCGCCGACTACAATGCGACAGGCAAATATGTGGTGAAATTCCCCGCAGGCGCATTCACTCGTGAAGGCAAGGAAGTCGGCGCGTTTGAATTGACTTATGATTATATCAACGACAAGCCCGTCATCAACTTTGACTATACACTGGATCCCGCTCCCGGCGCTCCCGTTAAGGATCTCTCGACAATCGTGCTCCACTTCGACAACGCGTCCTTCATAAGCTATTGCAGCAACTCCGCTAATCCGGTGGCAACGCTCGAGAGCGAAGACGGCAGCGTGAAAGTGAACTGCGTATGGCCCAAGAATAACTGGACCAATGAGCTGACTCTCGACTTCAGCGACGCCGACGGCAAGTGGGTGGCAGCCAAATACACTCTGACTGTACACGCAGGCGCAGTTGTTGTTGACGATGAAACAATCGACGACTCCGAGCCCGGCAACGGCAACTTCGAGGGCTTGACCGCAGTCTACGAACTTGAGGTGAAAGCAGGCGCAGAGCCTCTGCTCAACCACATGACACTCTCGCATCCCGCGACACTTGAATGTGATGTTCATTCGACTCGCACAGCCTTTGGCAGCGGCATGGGTATCATCGTACTCGGCATCGACACCGACAAGGCTGAAGGCGTAGAGAATTCGGATCCGATCACACTTTCCTATTCAGCCAATGAAAACGGCGAATATGAAGTGCTCTCAAGCGTTTCCTCCTATAAGGAATTCGAAGTAAACTTCGGTGGCGTTGGTGCAGCATCCGACGATCTGATTGAATTCCCGGCTTCATACTACATCAACATGCTCTTCTTCGGCGACGGTGAAGGCGGCTTCAATTTCGCCGACATGGATAAGTTCGGCCGCACCGGCTACTATCGTCTTGACATTCCGGAAGGCGCATTTAAGTTCGACGACAAGTTGATGAGCGGCGCTTCGCTTCTCTTCAGCTACGACGCCGAGGGCAAAACTCTTGAACTCGTCTATACACTGACTCCTGCTCCCACAGAGGTGCTGACCGACCACACTATCTTCAATTATGGCAAGTCCGGCATCACTGTTGATTTCCCGGATGCGTCAACAGTTGACTTCGTAGGCAACGGCGGCGCTACGCTGACCGCAGAAGACGGCACAGTGTTCAAGGGCTACACAGCATCTTATGCAGGCAGAACCGGAGTGAAGTATACCTTCAACACTGCCGGCAATGAATGGAAGAACGGCACATATACGTTCAGAGTGCCCGAGAAGTATATCGCAGTCAACATGGGTTATCTTGATGATGGCGAATTAGGCAACTCTCCCGAGATCACAGCGACCTACCATCTTGAAGATGAAACTTTGGGCGTCGCTCTCATCGGAGTTGGTGCGGCAGAAAGCTACAATGTGTTCACACTCGATGGCAAGGTGGTCAAACTCAACGCCGCTATCGAAGAACTCAAAGAGCTCGAGCCCGGTCTTTACATCATCAACGGCAAGAAAGCATATCTCCGCAAATAATAGAGATTTCCCCTCCGGCCAAGCCGGAATAGAATAGTAAAAGAGGTGTCCCGTCATAACGGCGGGACACTTTTTTTGTTATAGCGACATGCGCTATTTGTCGACTCGCGAATTTTTTAGTAAATTTGTAAAATTGAAAAACGAATTATATACAGAGCATCGTGGATGTATTGTCATTAGTAAAGCGAAAGGCTAATCTGCCTACTCTGATGATGGGTGCCGCATCGGTATTTGCCGGTACGGGCGTGGCTGCGATCCGAGGTAAGATGGAATTGCTTTCGGCGTCGGTGTGTCTGCTCGCTGTCATATTCGGCCAATTGGCCGCCAATCTTGGCCATTATTATCTTGAACTGAGTCGTCATTACGATAATGTGCCGCTTCCACCGCTTCACGAGAAGAAGTGGGTTGGTGACACTCTTGGTGTCAGAGTGCTTCGCGAGGGGTCTGTGGCATGCATTATAATCACGGCGATGCTGAGTTTCGCTGTGATTATAATGGCCAAAGACGCATGGTGGGTGTTTATTGTCGGCGCTGTGATCATCATCTCCAATCTGCTGATGTCGTATACTCGCCGACCACTCTTCGGCACTCCCTGGGTGTTGTTTTTCACATGGCTGATTTTCGGTCCGATCACTGTGATCGGCACAGCATTGGTGCAGATCCAATATGAATCGCCTGTTGCGTGGAGATTGTTTGATATAGCCCCGGCGCTTTACATGGGTCCGGCGCTTGGATTGCTGGCCGTCAATGTGCATCTTGTCTACAGCTATTCGATGAGTGAGATCGATCCGCGTAGCAAGCTCTACAGCACGGCGGCCCGGCTTGGACGCAAAGGTGTGGAATGGCTGATGTTTGTCAACGGTCTGATTATGCTTGTCGTGACGTTCTTCATGGCCTTCCATCTTGATCTTCCTCATAGCGAACTGGCTATAGTTCCGGCATTCCTTGCATTCGCATTCAACACATATATCTCCTTGCGTATCCATCGTGCTATGATCGGAGAGCTTGTGCACCTCAATATGCTGGTGAAGATCAATATGCTGCTGACCGGTCTGCTGACACTCATCCTTTGGATCCAGATCGGCGCTCCCGACAATTCCGTACGTATCATCTTTTGACAAAGAATCGTGGAAAAGTCGGCCGATTATGGCCGGCTCGACCACTCGAATTTTCGACTGTTTTTGAAATTTTTTGAAAAATGCGGCGAAAATTTGGTGGTGAATAAAAAAAATATTAACTTTGCAGTCGCAAACGGAATCGGGGTGTAGCGCAGTTGGTAGCGTGCTACGTTCGGGACGTAGAGGTCGGGCGT
>CAMWNT010000116.1 GCA_947175695.1 uncultured Porphyromonadaceae bacterium | reverse complement strand
TTAGACTTAGACCAACTTAGACTTAAGATATCTAATATCTGATATCTAATAACTGATAATTGATATCTGCACTCAGATTCTGATAAGGAAACAAGCCTTCACAAATGCAGTCCCCCTTGGGGGCTTAATAAGTCACATTCATGGAAGCTCCGCCCCGACCGGGGCGGGGCTTTTATTTTAACACTCAATCAAATATTTAAGATAATGGCAAGACTTGATACAGACATAATGGCGCAGCTGCGCACGATATTCGCAGCTCTGCCCGCCGACCTGACGCTGCTGATCCAGGGGAATCCCGACGATCCGCAACGAAAGGAAATGGAAGAGTTTATCACCGACTTCGCCTCGACTTCCGACCGACTCAGAGTGACGGTGGAAGACACGCCGACTGAAAGCGGTGCACCGACCGTCGCCATATGGCGCGACGAAGTGCCGACCGGCGTCACCTTCGTCGGAGTGCCCGGCGGCCACGAATTCACCTCGCTCATCATGGCCGTGCTCAACGCCGTCGGGATGGGCAAAAACCTGCCCGACGAGCGCACGCAAGATCGTATCCGCGCGATCAGCGGTCCGGTGGAGGTGCTCTCCTTCGTGTCGCTGACCTGCTCGATCTGTCCCGACGTGGTGCAGGCCATGAACGTCATCGCCCTTCTCAACCCATCGATCAGCAACAAAGTGATCGACGGGGGAGTGGCGCAGCAGATGGTGGCCGACTACGGCATCGGCGGCGTGCCGACACTCTACGCCAACGGCGAACTGCTCAACGTAGGGCAGGCGACGATCGGCGAACTGATATCCAAACTCGAAGAAAAATTCGGAGTGACGCAGACGGCCGGTGAAGTCGACTCCACGCCGATGGGCTTCGACGCGATCATCGCCGGCGGCGGTCCCGCCGGAGTAGCTTCGGCCGTATACCTCGCCCGCAAAGGGATGAAAGTGGCCGTTATAGCCGGCAGGATCGGCGGCCAGGTCAAAGACACCAACGAGATCGAAAACGTCATCAGCGTACCGCTGACTACCGGTCCCACCCTTGCCGACGACCTTCGGCGGCATCTCGAAGCCAACAATGTGCAGATCTTCGACAACCGACAGATCGTAGAAGCCTCACTTAAAGGCGACTCCAAACAGCTGACCGCCGACAGCGGCGAAGTGTTTGAAGCGCCTGTGGCCGTCATCGCCACAGGCGCCGGCTGGCGCCGCCTCGGGGTGCCCGGCGAAGCCGACTATCTCGGTCGGGGAGTAGCCTTCTGCACCCACTGCGACGGTCCCTTCTACGCCGGGCGACGGGTGGCTGTGGTCGGCGGAGGCAACTCCGGCGTCGAAGCCGCCATCGACCTTGCCGGCATCTGCGAGCACGTCGACCTCTTCGAATTCCTCGACACACTGAAAGCCGATGAAGTGCTTCAGCAGAAACTCGCCGGCTTCAACAATGTCGACATCCATCTCGGATCCGCTCTGACCGAAGTCAAAGGCGACGGCAAAGGAGTGACCGGCGTGGTGGTTCGCGACCGTCAGACCGACAAAGAGACCGAATACCCCGTGGCCGGCGTATTTGTGCAGATCGGCCTCCTCCCCAACAGCGGGGTATTCAAAGAGCAGCTCGACTGCAACGCCCACGGCGAGATCATCACCGACCGTGCAGGGCGCACGAAACTCAAAGGAGTGTATGCGGCCGGCGACGTCACCGACGTGCCCTACAAACAGATAGTCATCGCAATGGGAGAAGGCGCCAAAGCTGCGCTCTCCGCCTTCGAAGACATGCTCCGCAGCTGAGCCGCACCCTCGTGAGTCGATCCCTCGCAAACAAGCGAATGCGTCAGAACTCCGAAGAGATTCACATGCCGTCGGCTCCCCCCCCACCGCCTCTACGTCAAAGGGCGAGTAGCCGAATAGCTAAAGAAATCCCCGAACCGCGTTTTGCGATCCGGGGATTTTGATTTTCAGTTGGAGATTTCTTCCGGCCTAATCCACCGCTCCTCATTCCGCCGATTATCGCGGAAATCTTGAATGCGATCGACCGTGTCAATGCCTTCGATGTTTTGCTGAATTACGAATCGTGAGCGCTCTTCGCCATCATTCAGATTAGTTGAGACAAACGCATCCTCTGTGCATGTCAGCAACCCCTTTTTGAAAGTCAGATGGCGAGTGTCATACCATTCGACAGATGTCGCTACGGCATTACTCTCCATGAGAGCCATCAGCATACACTGATATGCATTTGAAGATTCACGCTGTTTTGAATGTAGAGCGACAAGGCTGTAAGGTTGCCCGTCATACATCGTATATTTGCCGTAACGCTCGCCGCGGAATGCCGGATATGCGATATAATAGTATCGCCAGTCATAGAGATTCCGTCGTCGACACTCTTCAACATAGGCATCCGACTTTTTGCTGAGATTCGCATCATTCAGCGTCATATCGGACTCAAGGAGCGTTCGCAACGACTTCTTGGTCTGATCATACCCGACGGTCTTGCCCGATGGATGAAACAACGAATGCCATGCATAATTGCCGAGCTCGCCGCTATCCGACGATCCAAGTTGCACACACCAATTGTTGATGCGCTGGCTATAGTCGCCGATCGACAACATGGCGCAGTCAATCGCATCTCGGGAGCACTCTGTGAATAGCTGCAGAAAGCGCTTATACGAATGCACATTCTCATAGCCGACCACATCGACGCGTCCATCAAGAAGATAGAAATCCTCAAGTTCAAACAATCCCTCGGATTTGTCGGGATTCTCGGCCGTGAATTTGAGCTTCCGGCGCTCCTCTTCCATTTGAGCGGCACTGAAGTTATAGCGACGTTCGCCGTCGATCTCTATACATTCGGCAATTTCGCCTGAAAGTATTATCGATTCAACCTGCTTCAGAATCGCCGGTATACGGTTGCCCGCATCACTGCCGGGGCTGTCGACAACCTCATTTCCGGAATTCTTCAATAAATTCACGACCACTCTGAGGCGGCGTCGGAAATCAGAATCTTCTATCCGATCGGGATTCATCAGATATATCAAAAACGAATAGAAGAGCGTCACCCAATATGGCTTGTTCTTCATCGAATCATTTTCAAGGATCTCCCTGAAAATATTCACCCGGCCGATCTGTCGGGGCACAACTACCTTTCCCGACTGATGGATGTCGGCTGAAAGATAAACCGAGAAAAACCGCCCGATAGCATCCGCATTTTCATCCGGGTCTTCGCCCCCTTTTTTATGGATTTCAACCATGCAATCGAATGCATTTTCAAGAAATTCCACATTGGCGCCCTTTCCTTTGTAAAGTCTTTCGAGAAGATCGAAATCGTCGGAGGTGTCGAATTCTCTGGCCGACCGGTCTTCTTTATAGATCAGAATAAGGCTGATGAATCTGAAAAAGTTGAGGAACGCGTTATCCACCAAATTGTCGCTGTCGCGATAGCTCCAAAGCATATCCGTCCACTCTCTGTCGATTTTTAGACCGATACGTTTGGCGACACTCTCATTATCATTACGCATCACCTTGAGAAGCTCGGCTTTGAAATGCTCGAAATCAGTCAGCGGCTTACCTCGGGAATTCATTTTGATGTAGATGTCGTCAGTCAGACTCATCTTTTCTATATCGCGGAAATAGAAGTTGATTTTGTCAAGACCATTCCACATATCATCGATGTCGGCAAAGCGTGTCTGTATTTCGTCGAGCATTGTCAACATACCACTGACTGTAGGGTCATTGTCCCATTCCATGGGAAACCACCCCTGATTTCGGATCTCATGGCTCAGCGGCATTTCCCATGTCGGAATGAATCCGACAAGCTTTGCGATGAAATCGCGTGCGCTCGGGCGTGTGTGATAAGAGAATCGACTCAGTCGGGAGTCGCGGATGTTTTCCTTCTTGTCGGCATACCAATGGAGCAGCCAAAGTGTGGTCAGTCGTTGCTGACCGTCAAGAGGGATCAACTGTCTGTCGGCGTTCCGAATATTTCCATAGATAAAGTCGAGCGTCAGTCCGGAGCCGGTCAATCCCGAGTGAATGGCCGAAAGGAAGCGTTCACGCGTCTTGACCGCATGGACGTCGGATCTTCCCTGCGCATACGAGCGTTGAATTCGCGGTATGATTACCCCCTTGATGCCATAGCCATTGCTATCGGCAATCAAGGATTTGAACGTAGTTGTCGTCATTTTTTTCTCAAGTATTAATCGGTTTCTCCATCGGCATTTTCTTCCGCATCACCTTCCACTCCCGAATAATAGGGTGCGATTTTCTCATCGATTGCCTCCACATAATTGTCGCGGTCGGATTGTCCCCAGAAAATCGGAGATGGATTTGAAGGTGTGTAGTATTTGAAAAATACGTGTTTTGTGCAGATCGGAATATACTTTCCATCCTTGTCGTACCCAATCACACGACAGCGCTTCACATCAAACACCGAGTTGCTTAACGCAGCGTTTTGGGCTGCATCAAGAAGCGCCATATTCGCAATGCCATGCAGATAAGAATCGTCTTTATTGACATCATCTTTGGGCGTAAAGAGCTTTGTCACCTCCTGCTGAATTTCATTGAAACGCTCTCTCACATTGCCCGGATCCTTGCCACTGCGCAATTGGTCGATTAAGACAGTCATCTTCTCTATCAATTCGTCGTCGGCCTTGATAAAATTATTCTCAGGCGACTGCAAGAGAGAAAAATGACTTTCCAACCACACTTGGATATCTTTATTCTTTTGAAGGCTTTCGGCCTTTTGGGCATGTATATGCTCAAGACTCCATTTCACGTTTTTGTCTTTATGTCGGTCGAAGGGGAATCTGCGCTTACCTTCGTCCATCAATCGCTCGGTCTCGACATTGAAGAGAAGCAGCACTTTCTGCAATCTATCCTTATTGGCATTGTAGTCAAGTCCGGCGAGTTCCTCGCGACTCTTCAATCCAAGGCTTTCGGAGATCAAGCGATCGAGTTCTGAAAGAAATTCATTTTTTGCAAGCGGAGCGGGACTCTCGCCGTTGCGCCAGATTTCGTAGATTTTACTCAAGGGCACCCCCGCTGCTATCAAATAGCCGATCTTATGATAGAAGTCGTGATTGGCATACCATTCCCGGAGAGTCAGAAAAACATGATATACCGAACCCCAGACGTCAAGAAGCGGATTCTTGACTCCTTCGAGCTTCTTCTTTTTGATCTCTGCGTCAAAATGAAAGAATGTAAAATATTTCTCTTTGTTTCTGGCCGATTTCTTCGCTATCAGATCAAGAATCAGATCTATGCGCGTCGGCATCTGGTCGGCATCGATGTTTGACAGGAATCCCCAGAGCGAGGGCTCGCGCAGTTCGTGTTCAATCAAGTCCCATTGGAGCGAAACCTCCTCCTGACGACCTGACATTTCATCCTGCGCGCTGTCTTTCAGAAAAAGAGCTTTGACAAGTTCGGAACTCGTCAATGGGATTTTGCCGATGTTAAGGCGCTCAAACAATTCAATTCCATCTTCAGCCGAATCAACCTCATACCATATGACGCTGACCGATTTTGTAAACATGGAGTTGAGGTCGGTGAGCAATCCGGCCAGTATAAGAGTATTTACATCGGATTTTCCACCGGATTTTTCTTCAAAATAACTTTCGATAAATTCGAATGCATTCGCGATGAAATGGTAGTCGATATTTTTTTCACGTTGCGTCAGATCGATGTTTTCAAGAAACAGGGCGGATTCGCTGCGTGTCTCGTACTCCAGAGTAAAACGGGGTTTATACAGCTTACTGACGGTTTGCTCTATATATTTATAGATCAAATAGATGGTGGTCAGCCGTTGCTGACCGTCGATCAATTCAAATCGGTCGTCACGTTTCTTAACGACTATCGGCTGAAGGCAGTAAGGACTCCCACCGCTTTCATAAATATCATCAAGCAGGAGTCGGATTTCAGGTTCGGTCCATCTATATCCCCGTTGATAATCGGGCAGATAGAAGCTTCCCTCGATCTCACCTACATACTTGGTTTCGAGCAGGATATTTGACATGATAAATTTTTAGAGTATATTTGGATTTAATATTCAACGCCATACAACAGAATGATTCACATATCTCAAAGGCAGGGCGCGAATGATAATGACATGAAAGCACAAACACTATTTCATTTAGCGAATTTACAACAATTTATTTACAATTCGCTCAAAGATGCTATAAAACATATAAGTATTTCGCATATGCGGCCTCCAACAGTCTCCGATCACCTGACCATAAAGACAGCCAATCATTCAGACTGTTGTTCTTTCAACAACGTTAATTGATTCGAGTTGCGCAAGTCTAAGTCGTTGATAAATCCCGATCTACGACCACGTGTGATAATGTTATCACGCAGAAGTGTATCGGCCATCCGGCAAAACCCTTCGGCGCGCGGCTCATGCAGAGCCGTTTCGGCCATCCGGCAGCTGATGCTGCTTAGGTTGTTGAATGTCTGCGATATGTGTGGACGCGCGATCACGCGATCGCGCGTCCACACGTCTGCTCCCACATCTTTATACCGCTCCGCCCCACTTCTTGACCTACGTCTTTTTTAAGAAAGTAACTTTAAACAGTCTCTTT
>CAMWNT010000115.1 GCA_947175695.1 uncultured Porphyromonadaceae bacterium | reverse complement strand
AGATCGCGGTCATCGTCGATGAAGAGCCGGAGCTGATTGGCCAGATCGGAGAAAGGCTTGTTGTAGGGGGTGGCGGTGAGAAGTAGTACGTTGCTGTCCTGGCGGTCGATCAACTGCTTGATGTTGCGATAGCGGCTTCCCTTGGCTCCGTTGCGCAGGTTATGGCTCTCATCGATGATGATCAGTCGGTAATAGCGCGAGTTGTCGACATTGATAGGTTTGGCCATCGATATGATATCCACTTTGAGATCATACTTTATGGCGTACTTCTTCCACATATCCTGAAGATTCGCCGGACATATGATCAGTGTGCTGGCGGCGTAAGTGGTTTCATATATTTTGGCGATGGCACAGGCTGTGATCGTCTTTCCGAGACCTACGACATCGCCGATCATCGCGCCCCCGCGCTTGTCGTTGCGCAGATGTCGCGCAGCGATTTTGACGGCTGTCTGCTGAAAGTCAAACAATTCGCGACGGAACTCCGGAGTCAGAGTGAACTCCTTGATGCCATTGCGAGCTTCTTCGCTGAGGTGGTAGGCGGTCTTGAGATAGATGTAATAGGGAGGTATATCTTCCTGGCCGGCCCATGAATTGTCGATAGCATCGATAAGTTCTTTCGATATGTCGATGCAGAATCTGTCGTCCCAACGTTCGGCAAACCAGTCGGCAAGTTTTTTCGACTGATCGCTGTCGGCGAATTCGGCGTTCAGTTCGCCGTTGCCTCTGAGCCCGGCGAATGTCAGATTGCTGCTCCCCATGAGAGCCATAATCTTGTTGAAATTGTCGTCGGGGCGATGGGCGAGATATAGTTTGGCGTGGAGCGGATGGCGAAGATATAGTTTGACGCATACTTTCTGCAGCTTTAGCTGCTGCGAAAGTCGACGAAGCGTGATTTCATCCTTTTTGGTGGGCAATCCGAGTTGTAGCTGCCGGCGAAACTCGCGTGCGATTTTTAATTTTTGGCTACGCACGAACTCTGCATCCGGAGTGGTCTCCCCTTTTCCATATAGCCAGCGAGTCAATTCCTCCGGCGGTCGGTGCATACCGATAAGCAGGCGGCACGTTCTGAACTGAGGATCGCGGAACGCATCTTCTTCGACGAAATCCCCCGGCAACTGATCGATCTGATCGATAATCAGATCCCAGCCGCGCAGATTGAAATAGCCGACGCAGAAATCCACTCTTTTGACACCTGCGTTGGTAATGATATCATGAAGACCTTGGGTGAACTTACGTTCAATATTGTCGAAAATGCGCGCCATCAGCCGAGAACACAGCCATCGACTCCATATGGCGTAAAGATGTTAGGGCATAAAAAAAGCGGGAGTCTGATTGTTACTCGTCCCGCAACCTGTAGCCGTCGAACTTGCTAAATCGCCAGGATGAGCAACAGACTCCACGCTATATATGCAGATACCCCAAACCCATTCCAAGCGGATGCTTGAAATGAGCCGGATAGGTATATACATACCCGTGGCGTCTATCGTTACTCTGCTCTTTAGCGATGTTTGGAGTGTTCGACGTTCCAGGTTGCCAAGAACAAAGCGTCAATACACGCTTTTCTTTAAATATGTGATAGATTTCCCGTATGCCGCGGCGTTTGCTTGATGGCAAATGCTCCCATAGCGTGGAGATCTGACTGCAAAATTAACGAAAAAATCATAAAGTTGCAATATCCTACCGAGTTAATTCGCCGGTTAATTCTCCGCAAGGATAGTAATAACCGAGTCAACTTTTCTGAGGGTTAACAACTCTTCGCAGTCAACTTAAATCAGGAAAATACGCCGCTTCCGACGTTATTCGTTGGGTTGTTGATTTGTTTCGATAAGGTAGGTGTCGGCGATATATAGGTCGCCGTAGAGGTAGAGGCCGGTGGTTTCTCGATGTGTTTTGTTCGGATTCGAGGGCGCAATCGTGGATTGGCTGCCGATGAATTCCGGCGAAAAGCAGCGAAAATAACTTTGAGCGGAGGGAAAGATTCTTGAGGCGGGGCGAGGGTTGCGAGTGCAAAATTAATGCAGCATGGCGAGGACTTGCGAAGCACGATGCGGACAATGCGGAGCGAATGAGGGAAGCGGAGCGGGACGAGTAACCATCGAGCGGGACTGTGGCTAAGCGGAGGGTAGGGAATCGGGAGTCGCGAGAGCGATTCGAGGGAATATGACAAGCAAATTGTGAACTATCATGGCGGGAATTATGTTTTTTCTGTAAAAGAGCGCCGATGTGTTTGAATTCCACATTCGATTATCCACTGCGTCAATTCAAACATACCAACACACTCATTCCAGAAGTATCACAATTAAATCTAAATCCCATGCATTTTACACCGAAAGAGCAAGACAAGCTGACTCTGCTTTGCGTAGGTTTGATTGCCGAACGTCGCCTGAAGAAAGGATTGAAACTCAACTATCCCGAATCCGTGGCTTATATCACGAGCTGCGCTCTTGAGGGGGCGCGTGAGGGCAAAACCGTCGAAGAGGTGATGCACGACGCCACTCAGGTGCTCACCAAAGAGCAGGTCATGGATGGAGTCGCCGACATGATCGACCTTCTTCAGGTTGAGGCCGTCTTCACCGATGGCAGTCGCCTTGTATCAATCCACAATCCTATCCGCTGACGAAGCGCAGTCGGCTCCCCGCGTGGTAGGCCGTCGCATCTACAGAACAGCGCCGGATTAAACACTGTCACAAAAAAACACACACATTATTATGGCTCAGACAAATAATTCCTCATCCGCATCGACCGGACAGGCTATGCCTCCCGAAATACCGCTGCCCGACTTCGAGAAGGATGGTTATCAGACCCCGGCCGGAGTCTATTCAGGCACTCCGGACATCGCTTATCCGAAGACTCCCGGCTATGAGCCTGCGGAGTATGTGCCCGTAGGCGGAGTCGTGCTCAAAGACACTCCGATCGAATATAACACCGACCGCCGCACAGTGCGCCTCAAAGTGCGCAACACAGGCGACCGCCCCGTGCAGGTCGGCTCCCACTTCCACTTCTTTGAGGTCAACCGCTATATGGAATTCGATCGCCCCAAGGCTTTCGGATATCATCTCAACATCCCGGCCACGACGGCTGTGCGCTTCGAGCCGGGCGAAGAGAAAGAAGTGGAGCTCGTCAGCTATGCCGGCAAGCGACGCGTAATCGGATTCGACGATCTCGTCAACGGCTATTCCGGCCTGGAAGACACCCCCTCCTACTATCCGAAATATTACGAGGCTTTACGCCGCATGAAAGAATACGGCTATAAATCCGTCAGCGAAGAAGAGGCCGATGGAGAGTATGATCAGAATCAAGTTAACAAAAAAGATTAAATCCCATGGCTACAATATCGCGTAAAGACAACAACATGCTGTTCGGCCCGACGGTGGGCGATAAGATCCGCCTCGGCAACACCGACCTCTATGTAGAGATTGAAAAAGATCTGCGCACATATGGCGACGAAGTCGTCTATGGCGGCGGCAAGACCCTGCGCGACGGCATGGGCCTCGCAAATGAATGCACCTCCAAACAGGGCTCGCTTGATCTGGTCATCACCAACGTCACGATCCTCGACCCCGTGCTTGGCGTCGTCAAGGCCGATGTCGGCATTAAAGACGGTAAGATCGCGGGGATCGGCAAGGCCGGCAACCCGAACATTATGGAAGGCGTCACCCCCGGCCTCGTCACCGGCCCGAGCACTGACGCCATATCCGGCGAGCATTGCATCCTGACGGCTGCCGGAATCGACGGACACGTGCATTTCTGCTGCCCGCAGCAGGCTTATGATTGCCTCTCCAACGGCATCACCACCCTCATCGGCGGCGGCGTCGGCCCGACCGACGGCACCAACGGCACAACAATCACCTCCGGCGCCTGGAATCTGGAGAAAATCCTGCAATCCATCGACGGGCTGCCGATCAACATCGGCCTGCTCGGCAAAGGCAACTGCTCGCGCAAAGAGGAACTCTTCGCGCAGGCCGAGGCCGGCGCCATGGGATTCAAGATCCATGAAGACTGGGGCGCCACCCCGGGTGTGATCCGCACATGTCTCGAAGCCGCCGACACTCTCGACATGCAGGTGGCTATCCACACCGATACACTTAATGAATCAGGATTCGTCGAAGATTCGATCGCAGCTATCGATGGCCGCACAATCCACACCTACCATACCGAGGGAGCCGGCGGCGGCCACGCCCCCGACCTCCTGAAAGTGGCATCGCTCGCCAATGTGCTCCCGTCGTCGACCAACCCGACCCTCCCTTTCGGCGTAAACTCCGAAGCCGAGCTCTTTGATATGATCATGGTCTGCCACAATCTGAATCCCGATATCCCCTCGGATGTGGCCTTCGCCGAAAGCCGTGTGCGTCCGGAGACTCAATCGGCCGAAAACATCTTCCACGACCTCGGCATCATCTCGATGGTGTCGTCAGACTCACAGGCGATGGGACGTGTCGGTGAATCCTTCATGCGTACATTCCAGATGGCATCGTATATGAAATCGGCACGCGGCAAGCTTCCCGAAGACTCCGACTCCAACGACAACTTCCGTGTGCTCCGCTATCTCGCACAGATCACCATCAACCCGGCGATCACCTACGGTATATCCGATGTGCTCGGATCTGTAGAGAAAGGCAAGATGGCCGACCTCGTGCTCTGGGAGCCCGCATTCTTCGGCACAAAGCCGAAACTCGTGATCAAAGGCGGCGTCATCAACTGGGCCAACATGGGCGATCCGAACGCATCGCTGACCACACCTCAGCCCAAGATCATGCGCCCGATGTTTGGCGCATTCGGAGAGGCGCTCCCCAACACCCGCATGACATTCGTCAGCCAGGCTGCCGCCGAAGCCGGAGTGAAAGAGAAATATGGTCTGTCGTCGATCGTATATCCTGTGCATGGCGTACGCTCGCTTTCGAAAGCCGACATGGTGCGCAACACCGCCACACCTCATATCGAGATCAACCCGGAGACATTCTATGTCACGGTCGATGGCGTGCTCGCCTATGTGCCGCCCGCAAAGCAGCTTCCGCTCGCCCAGCTCTACTGGTTCAGCTAATCGCCTGAGAGCGAATTTTGAATTATTGAAATAGATTATTTACGGAGAGACTGTCTCCCCCCCCTGGGGGATGCGTCTCTCCTTTTCTTGGGGCGTTTGATAACTTTTTGGCGGAGTATATCCGTCGGCGGCCGCAATGTGACGAACTTTGTGAGTCATCGGGTTGTTAAGATATTAGATTTGCAAGTTTAGCTTGCAGAAAGATTCCCGCCATCGCGCAAAGCTGATGCGCCGGGGTGCATCCCTACAATTGACGGTCGGGATGTCATCCCCCTATATAATTTTAATTCAATACTTTGGAAACCACCACTATGAAAGTCTACACTGAAGTAATCGGAAATATCAAGACATCGCCCGAATGGGCTGAGAAAGTGAAGGATTTCGATATCGATGAAATCTTCCTCGATCAATGGACCGCTCAGAAATCACGCTTCCTCGGCAAGGGACTCAGCGGCGCCGAATATCCTGTGGCGCTCGCACGCCATTCGCATATCGTCGACGGCGATATCATCGAATACGATCCCGAGTCGAAGAAGGCCGTTGTCATCCGCCTGGAGCTTAACCCGGTGCTGGTCGTAGATCTCAGCGGCATAGCCGACAAAGACCACGACACGATCATCCGCATCGCCCTCGAACTCGGCCACGCCATCGGCAATCAGCACTGGCCCGCTGTGGTCAAAGGCACAAAAGTGTATGTGCCGCTGACAGTCGACAAGAAAGTAATGCAGAGTGTGCTCGAAACCCACCACATCCCCGGAATCACATTCGAATTCGAGAAAGGACTCGATGTCATACCCTATCTCGCTCCTCACGAGACGCGCCGTCTCTTCGGTGGTGCCGGCCACGAACTCAATCCCCACGAGCACGACCACGGACATATCGTGCATTGACAATCCCACTACCCCCACACTAAATAACGCACTCACACCATGTCGCTGAATACCACAGAAATAATGCGCCTGCTGCAATTCACTGACAGCACATTCCCGGTCGGTACGTTTTCGTTTTCCAACGGGCTGGAGACAGCCGGATTCGAGAAAATCGTGCACGACGCGCGTACGCTACGTGAGTTTGTGGAATCGCAGGCATTGCAGGCCGCCTTCACCGATGGCATCGCCGCGTTGGCCGCCCACAGGGCGTATTTGGCCGACGACTACGACTCCATCATCCGCGCCGACCGCACTCTCATGCTCTGCAAAATGAACGACGAGGCTCGCCAGATGCTCCAGCGAATGGGTAAGAAACTTGCCGAACTC
The DNA here is from genome assembly GCA_947175695.1 of uncultured Porphyromonadaceae bacterium. GTDB lineage: Bacteria > Bacteroidota > Bacteroidia > Bacteroidales > Muribaculaceae > Lepagella. Next base: position 368 of record CAMWNT010000115.1, on the reverse strand, counting down.
GCCCGCCGGCTCTTCGAATCGGAAATCGTCGACCATTGGCTTGACGACATCCGCAACGGGTCGGCTCCCGGCACCTACCCTGTAGCGCAAGGGATCACCTTCGCCGCCGCCGGAATCGACGAAAAAGACCTGTTCTGCTCCCATCAATACGGAGTGGTCAATATGGTGCTCTCCGCCGCTCTGCGATGTGTCCGCGTCTCCCACTACGACACCCAGCGCATTCTCTACGATATGAGCTCGCGGATTGAATCGCTATATGAGGAGGTCAAGCCTCTCCGCGTCGACGAGATGCACGCCTTCTTCCCCGAGCTCGACATCATCGCCTCGCTCCATGAGAAAGGCAACATGAGAATGTTCATGAATTAAAA
>CAMWNT010000114.1 GCA_947175695.1 uncultured Porphyromonadaceae bacterium | reverse complement strand
CGTCAGCAACAAATCCATCCGCCTCGCCGGCAACGACCTCACCGCCGACATTCAGGACCACATGGGACGCGTCCACAACCTCAAGGTCGGCACTTCTATGGCCGAAAAGATCAAAATCCACGTCGGATCAGCCCTCGAAGAGCTTGAAGACGCGCCCGAACCCTTCATTGTGCGCGGCCCCAACAAGCTGACTTCTCTCCCGATGGAAGTGCACGTCACCCACCAGGAAATCTCCCATTGCATCGACAAGACTATCTCTAAGATGGAAGCTGCGATCCTCGCGGCCCTCGAGCAGACCCCCCCGGAGCTTTATGCCGATATCGTCAAAAACGGCATCTATCTCGCCGGCGGCGGCGCACTCCTCCGCGGACTCGCCAAGCGCTTCACCGATCGCTTCCAGATTGAATTCAAGATTCCGGAAGATCCGTTGCACGCTGTGGCAAAAGGCACCGGAGTCGCGCTCAAGAACATCAATCGCTTCTCCTTCCTCATCAGATAACCCGTTTCCAAGGACTTCTCCAGCGTGTCATTCCACTTCGCCGCAAGGATCTGAGCCTATTGGGTTGAGATCCTATACGGCGCCCTGCGCCCGAGCGGCAAGAGCGGAGGCATGACCCGTCTCAAAGATATTTTCGGTTAAGAGTGAGAAACTTACTCAACTTCATAATCAGATATAGCACATGGTTCGTTTTTACGTTCTATGTGCTTCTGAGTTGTATACTGTTGTCGCAACACGATGAATATCACGCCAGTGTCGTGCTCTCAAGCGCGAATTCTCTGACCGGCGGCGTCTATCGCGCCGCATCGGGAGTCACCGGCTATTTCAACCTCCGCGATATCAACCGCAGCCTGCAGGAATCCAACGCTTCGCTTGAAAACGAAATTCTCAATCTGCGCAACGAAATCGCCGACTATAAATCCATTGTCAACGACAAGGATTCCACGACAGCTCCCGAAGTGGCCGAAATAGCCCGTTTTGACTATATCCTCGCCTCCGTCATCAACAACTCAACCCGTCATCCCCGCAACTACTTCACAATCAACCGAGGCACCCTCGACGGAATCAAACGCGGAATGGGAGTCGTCGACCACAACGGCATCGTCGGCATTGTCAACGTCGCCGGCCCTCACACCGCACGGGTCATCTCGATCCTCAATGAGACACAACATTTCTCCGTCAAGCTCAAAGACACCCCATATGTCGGATCTCTCTCCTGGCATGGCGGCGACCCGACAATAGCCTACATGGAGGAAGTGCCCCGCCATGCAAAATACCGCATCGGCGACACTATCGTCACCTCCGGCTATTCCACCACCTTCCCCTACGGCATCAACGTCGGCACCGTGATGAACCGCGTCAAGATGACCGACGACAATTTCTATATTCTTAAAATCAGGCTCTCGAGCGATTTCAACACCCTCAGCACCGTCCGCGTGCTCAAGGACTCCTATAAAGCCGAACTCGACTCGCTTGCCACATTCGACATCAAGGCCGATGAATAAGAATATCCTGACGCTGGCCATCCTTTATCCCCTGCTGATTCTCGGACAGGCCCTGATATGCAATCATATCATGCTCTTCAATGTGGCCACACCTTTCCTCTTCATCTATTTCATAGTCAGATATCCGATTGGCGCCTCAAGAAATCTTGAGCTCACTCTCGCTTTCCTGCTGGGACTCGCCGTCGATATCTTCTCCGACACTCCCGGAGTCAACGCCCTCTCCTGCACGCTGCTGGCGGGAATCAAGCCAACGGTATTCTATGCCTATGTCACCCGCGACGACAAGACAAAGCATATCACTCCCTCGATCTCATCTATCGGATGGCAGAATTATTGCAAATATCTCGTCACTCTGGCCACGATATTCTGTCTGATCGAGTTCACGATTGAATATTTCAGTTTCACGGCATTCCGCGATGTGCTGTTCATGACTCTCGGAAGCACCGCGATCACATTTCTCGTAGTCATCGGTCTCGACTCTCTACTTCCCGCTTCGAAGACCACCATGGCTTGATGCCGTTGATCTCCGACACGTTGATATCCACAAAATGAAAAGTAACTTCTCCCGACGAAAATATATCATAGGAGGGTTTATCGCTTTGCTGGTGTGTATCTACATTTTTCGATTGTTCGACCTTCAGGTGGCCGACAATCAATATAAAGAGAACGCTCTCAGCAACGCTTTCCTCCGAAGGGTCATCTATCCGGCCCGCGGATTGATCTACGACCGCAACGGCCGGCTGCTCGTATTCAATCAGCCGGCCTACGACGTAATGCTCATCCCGAAGGATGTAGGCAAGAATCTCGACACCGTCGCCCTATGCGAGGCCCTCAATCTGACTCCGCAGCAACTCCGCGAGAAATGGGCAGAGATGAAAGACCCGCGCCGCAACCCGGGATATTCGGCGTATACGCCTCAGAAGCTGATCTCCCATCTCTCGCAGGAAGACTACGGCCGACTGCAGGAGAAACTCTATCTCTTCCCGGGATTCTTTGTGCAGAAACGAACGATCCGCGAATATAATTCCCCCGCAGCCGCAAATATCCTCGGCAATATCCGCGAGGTCAACACCAAAGATATCGAACGCGACGATTATTATCGCGCGGGCGATTACACGGGCGACCTCGGCGTCGAGAAAAGCTATGAGAAGGATCTGCGCGGACGAAAGGGTGTGGAGATCCTCATGAAAGACGCCCTTGGCCGAATCAAGGGTAAGTATGAGGGGGGGATCCACGATGAAGCGCCGGAGTCGGGCAAGAATCTGACACTCTCGATCGATATGGATCTCCAGGAATATGGAGAGCGGCTGATGGCCGGAAAGATCGGCGCCATTGTGGCGATCGAGCCTTCGACGGGGGAAGTCCTTTGTCTCGTGACCTCCCCCAACTACGACCCCTCGATGCTCATCGGCAAAGACCGCGGCAAGAACTACGCCGCGCTGCAGCGCGACCCGCAGAAGCCGCTTTTCGACCGCGCCATCCAGGGAGCCTATCCTCCCGGCTCGACGTTCAAGCCGACCCAAGGCCTTATCTTCCTTCAAGAGGGAGTGGTGACAACAGCCACTCAATATCCTTGCTATCACGGATATGTCAACGGCCTGCGCGTCGGATGCCACGGTCATGCCTCGCCGATCGCCATCAAGCCCGCGCTGCAGACATCCTGCAACGCCTACTTCTGCTGGGGATTCAAGAATATGATCGACAAAAAGGGCACAACCTCTTCAAAGCAATTCGACAAATGGAAGAATTATATGGTCGAAATGGGCTATGGCTATAAGCTCGGTCTCGACCTTCCGGGCGAAAGCCGCGGCTTCATTCCGAATTCCGAATTCTACAGCTCGTCGTTTCGCGGCGCCAACTGGAGCGCTAATTCAATCATATCCGTCTCAATCGGCCAGGGCGAGGTCTTGGCCACCCCGCTGCAGATCGCCAATCTCTGCGCCACAATCGCCAACCGCGGCTATTATATCACGCCCCATGTGGTCAAGGAGATCAAGGGGGGAAAGCTCGATTCGATCTATTCCGTGCGCCATCGTCCGGAGATCAATCGCAGCTATTATGACGTTGTGGCCGAGGGCATGCGCATGGCCGTCACCGGGGGCACATGCCGCACAGCCAATCTCCCCGATATCGCCGTGGCCGGCAAAACCGGCACGGCTCAGAATCCTCACGGCCGCGACCACTCCGCATTCATGGGCTTTGCGCCTTATGACAATCCCCGCATCGCGGTGTGTGTCTATGTCGAGAATGCGGGATTCGGCGCGGCCTACGGTGTGCCGATAGGCTCGCTGATCATCGAGAAATATCTCAAGGGTGAGATCTCCCCCGCCCGCAAAGGAATTGAGGAGCGAATGTTGAACTCTAACACAATTATCTCAAGTGGAGTCAAGAAGCACTGAAGCAAACACGTCGATGTTTCGCAATCTCGACTGGATCACGATATTCCTCTATCTGCTCCTTGTCGGCGCGGGCATCATCAGCATATATGCCGCAAGCTATGATTTCGACAACGCGGCCATACTTGATTTCAAGGAGTTTTCGGGCAAGCAGTTTCTATGGGCCGGGCTCGGATTGCTCCTCGGCGGAGTCGTCTTGCTCCTCGACTACAGGCTTTATGAGGCCTACGCTTATCCGATCTATGGATTCGTGGTGTTCATCCTTTTGCTGACGATATTCATCGCTCCCGACATCAAAGGCTCGAGGTCGTGGATTGTCATCGGCGGCGGACTGCTCTCGCTCCAGCCGGCCGAGTTCGGCAAATTCGCCACGGCATTGGCGCTTGCCAAACTGTTTGACTCCTACAACTTCAATCTCAATCAAAAGCTGACCAATTATTTCCGGGCGCTGATGATCATCTTCATCCCGATCATCCTGATTCTTCTGCAGAAGGAGACGGGGTCGGCGCTGGTCTACGTCTCGCTTATATTTGTGCTCTATCGTGAGGGGATGAGCGGGCTGGTGTTGTTTTCCGTCTTATGCGCCGTGGTCTATTTCGTAGTGGCTGTCAAATTCGCCGATCCACTGATTCTGGGCATACCGATGGGACAGTTCACGGTGTTGTTGATAATATGTCTGATATTCTGCTGCATGCTTCTCTTCTATTGCAAAGACATGATCATCGCGCGGAATGTCATCATCGGCTACGCCGCGGCGGCCGCTCTCGTAGCGGGTCTGGCCGCTTTCGGCATTGATATCAACGGCGACATTTTCTTCCTGACGATCCTCGCGGCCGGCATAGTCTATACGGTGATCGCAATGTTGAAATATAAGATCGGGAAGTTTCTTGTGACGATAGGGTTTGCCGTCATGTCGGTGATTTTCCTTTTCTCGGTCAACTACGTATTCGACAATATCCTCCAGCCCCACCAGCGCCAGCGTATCAAGGTGACGCTCGGCATCGTGGAAGACCTTCGGGGAGCGGGCTATAACGTCAATCAATCGAAGATCGCCATCGGTTCGGGGGGCCTTGCCGGCAAGGGATTTCTCAACGGCACTCAGACGAAGCTCAAATATGTGCCCGAACAGCACACCGACTTTATATTCTGCACAATCGGTGAGGAAGAGGGATTCGTCGGAGCCTCGTTGGTGCTGATCGCATTTTTGGCCCTGATATTGCGGGTCATTCATGTCGCCGAGAGGCAGCGCACCCCATTCGGTCGAGTCTACGGCTATTGCGTCGTCAGCTATCTGATATTCCATCTTTCGATCAATGTCGGGATGGTGCTCGGGCTATGCCCTGTCATAGGCATCCCGCTCCCTCTCTTCAGCTATGGAGGCAGTTCGCTATGGGGCTTCACCATCCTGCTCTTCATCCTTCTGCGCATCGACTGCGGCCGCAAGGAGCGCCGCGACTGACGTCGTTGCAGGGTTTCGGCCGCCAAACTTGAATTTACATTACTTATATCATTGCGAAAAGAAAAAGACCGCGTTGATTCCCCTTCGGAGGATGTCAACGCGGTTGCTTTTTTATCTTGCGGCGGATCGTTCAGATAAACTCCTTGAGTTTCGCTTCGAGATCGGATGCTGAATGCACTCCCGACTCGCGCCACTTGAGTTCACCGTCTTTGAAGATCATCAGAGTCGGGACACTGCGCACTTTCATAGCTGTCGACAGTGCTTCGTTTTTGTCGATATCGATTTTCAGTATCTTCACCGAATCTCCCATTCTGGAATGAATATCCTCAAGAATGGGATGCATCATCTGGCAGGGGCCGCACCATGTGGCGTAGAAATCCACAAGCACGGGCACTTTCTCATTCACTAATTCTTCAAACTTATTCATAAGCGCAAATATTATCGATTATGCGATTGCCAATGCAATCCTCTATCAAATACAACGCTTATGTCGGCTGATGGTTTGATTCCGAGATCATAGCAGGCGGAAGTCGTCGGCGTCTCGCCAAGCCGGGAATTTTTCGCGGAATCGGTCAAGCTTCTCTTTCGAAAGCGACGCGTAGATATATCCGGGAGCATGCTGCGACGAATCACCACCGGCGGGGGCAGCGTCGGCTTGCGGCGCCGGGCGCACGCCGATATCCTTTCCTTTGAAATCGAGAGCGAGCGAAGAGCCGTCGTAGACAATGCCGTGCAGATCCTCCCCCACGCAGTTGACTCCGGCCACATACGCTTCGTTTTCAATCGCTCGCGCGCGAAGGAGTTGATTCCACGCGTCGACGCGCACCTGCGGCCAATTGGCCACGGCAATCAGCAAATCATACTCATTGCCTACGTTGCGACACCAAGCCGGGAAACGGATGTCGTAGCAGACGACCATCGCGATGTTCCAGCCTCGATAGCGCACCGCCATCCTCTCATGGCCGCGCGAAAAGCATTCATGCTCGCCGGCCATAGTGAAGAGATGTCGCTTGTCGGCGAAAGTCTCTTCACCGGAGGGCTCGATGAAAAACGCACGGTTATAGAGGCTGCCGCCGGAATTGGCAATAAAGCTCCCGGCAATGGCTATGTTATGCTTATAGGCAAGATATTTCAGGAAGTCGACTGTCTTCTCTGTGTTGCGCTCGGCCATTGCACGCACATGCTCCTTATTGACTCCCGAGGGGAAGCCGGTGGAGAATGTTTCGGGCAGAATCAGCAGATCCGTGTCGGGATGAATTTCCCGGCACGCGGCTTCGAGACGACTGAAATTCAGCTTCTTGTCTTCCCAACGGATTTCCATCGGGAAGAGACATATGTTGAGGTTAGACATTTCCAAATATTTTTTTTTGACCGATGATAATAGC
>CAMWNT010000113.1 GCA_947175695.1 uncultured Porphyromonadaceae bacterium | reverse complement strand
GGGATGGGGTGTGGATTGAAAGTACAGAATACTAAATAAATTCTTATCTAACTTTACATTATTGAAATGATTTATTACCAAGAGAAAGACTCAAATCGGCGCCGCTCGCGGTTGGCCGCGCTGACGCTCGCGCTCCTGTCGATCCCGACACTGGCTTCCGCCGAGTTCTACCTTGCCTCGAATTTCGGTGGCAACTGGAGGTTTGACGAGGCGATGGTGCAAGATGAAACTACCGGCAACTGGACTTATACTGTCGAAGTGAACAATAACGGTAGTGATTACTACTTCACCTTCTTCACCCAACGTGTTGGTGGATGGGATAATTCTATCGACTATCGTTGGGGTGCAAAGTCAAATGATTTAGAACCGGATTTTGGCCAAGCTTATGAGCTTGTGGCAAAAACTCAAGATTGCTTCAAAATCTCTAAAGACAAAACCGGCACTTACACGATCAGCATCTCTGAGAACGGTGGCTACGTGACCTTTACGAAGGTAGAAGGCGGAGATGTGGTTGATCCCAATCCGACTCCCGATCCGGATCCCGATCCCGATCCCACACCGACTCCGGGGGATGTATACACTTACTACTTCGACAACTCACAGTCGAACTGGACTAATGTGTATGCCTACGCATGGAATAACGGTGTATATCCTTTCGGTGCATGGCCCGGAAAGGAAATCTACAAAAATGAGAACGGACTCTATGTCGCTACCATCTCGAAAGAAGGTATCAACGCTTCCGGATTGCAGATCATCTTCAATAACAATAATGGACGGCAGACAAAGGATCTTCCCGCGTCTGACGGCTATACGTATAATTCGAACACTCAGCCGGGTGATGTGTCCGGCGGTGGTGGCGGCGAAGGCGGCGACGACCAACAAAAGCCTGATCCGTCGTATAGCTCTGTCGGTCAGATCAGCGGCTATGATGAGCAGGGGCAGGATATCGTGTTCTACGGCGAGAATGCGACAATTACGCTGACTCCGTATGCCGACAATGTGGTGAAGGTGTTCACGCTGGTTAATGATGCGAAAAACACTGCGGAGCGTCAGTCGATCACTGTGGTGCGCGAGCCGGAGGCTGACTATACAGTGAGACAGATCGGCTCTGACTATGAGGTCGTGGTCAACGGCACGTTGGCCGTAATCGTCAATGGCGAAACCGGCAGACTTTCATTCCAGGACTATTCATCCGCTCAGGAAAAAAATTACACCTCCGAAGCGACTTCGCTCATCAACAACCATAATAACCGCAGCGTTGCCTTCGAATCCACCGGCACACCGGCAGCCCTCTACGGCGGCGGCTACAACGGCTGGCAAGAATCCGTGCTCGGTCGCTCAATGGTGATGGACAACGCGCAAAAGTGGGGATGGACTGAAAATACCGGTGGCTCGCGTTGCATCAACATCCCGTTTGTGGTATCTACCGACGGCTACGGCATCCTCTTCGACGACCACTATCGTAACAGCGTCATCGAATCGTCCGACAACCGCATCAGCTACAAATCAGGTGCGAATGATCCGATCAGCTACTACTTCGTCGGTGGCGGTTCGCTCGACGAGGTCGTGGCAAACTACACGAATCTGACAGGCCGTCAGGATCTTCCTCCCTACTGGGCACTCGGCTACATCACTTCGCGCTACGGCTATCATAGCTTTACCGAAGGCCGGGATATTATTGATGCAATCCGCGGCGCGAAGATTCCGCTCGACGGCATCGTGTATGACCTCTATTGGCAGGGTCAAGAAAGAGAACTCGGTCGCCTCACATGGGACACTGCCAACTTCTCCGATCCGGAGGGAACCCTTGCCAGCTGGAAAGATATGGGCATCCACACGACTCTTATCACCGAGCCCTTCTTCACCAAATATTCCGGTAACTACGACTATCTGAAGGGAAAGGGATATCTGGCGGACGAATATGTCAGCAATATGGGTTGGCTGACGCCTGACGGTGTCGGTCTGCTCGACGCATCCAATCCCGAGGCACTTGACTGGATGTGGACCTTCTACAAAGACCGTACGAAAGAGGGCGTCGACGGCTGGTGGCTCGACCTCGGTGAACCGGAGCAGCATGATGGGGATTCGAAGCATATGGGAGGCTCGGTATCACAGGTGCACAACGAATTCGGCAATCTCTGGGTAGAGCGTGTATACCGCGGTCTTCGTGAAGAATTCCCCGACATGCGCCCCTTCATCATGCCCCGTGCCGGCACATCCGGTATGCAGCGCTTATCTACTTTCCCCTGGACCGGTGATATAGAGCGCTCATGGGGTGGCCTTCGTGCGCAGATTCCTTCGCTGATCAATATGTCGATGGCCGGTGTGTCATTTATCGGCAGCGACGTCGGCGGCTTCGCAAACACAGATGGCCATGGTGCCAACGCCAAGCTTTACCAGCGATGGGTGCAGTTTGCGGCTCTCTCGCCGATGTGTCGCACCCACTCACAACATAATCCCGAGCCGACCGATGGCTATTATACGAGCGTTATCGACAACGTGCGCGACTACATCCGTCTTCGCTACCGACTGCTTCCCTACACCTACACGCTGGCTTACGAAAACTCCGCTTTCGGCTATCCGATGGCGCGTCCGGCTTGCGCGTTTGACACCGACAAAAATCGTCTGACACAGGGCAACTCCTACAGCTACCTCTGGGGTCGCGACATCTTTGTGGCGCCGGTGGTGCACGAGAATGCTAACTCCCGCGACATCACATTCCCGCAGGGATCCTGGCTCGACCTCCACGAGGTAATGCTCGAGAATAAGTCGAATGCGGCTGCGCACACGGGTAATGTATCCTTCCCCGCTCCCGACAACAAGCTCCCCTTCTTCCTCCACCAGGGATCCTTCCTCCCCACCTTCACCGAGCCCGCATCCTATCTCAGCACGGAAGATCTTTCATACTCCGATCTGACGGTCTACCACTATATCCACCCGGAGAAAAAAGCGGAATTTAACCTCTATATCGACGACCGCCAAAGCACCAACTCGCTCGACGAGGGCAAGCACTCCCTTATCAAATTCCGCGGCTTTACCCACGAGATCAACAAAGATCAATATGTCATTGCCGTAGAACCGGATGAGTATGCCTCCAACTTCGAGACACAGTCCGACGGCTCACGCATCTACCGCTTCCACATCTATGGACAGAACATGATCAAAGGTGATCTCAATGTCACAGAGGCTTACGATCCCGATGAGATCGGCAATCTGACTTATCCGACCGTCAAGAGAGCCAATGCAAGAGTTGAAGAACCCAAGACGGAACCTGTCACACCCTCCTCATCGCTCGAAGCGGCGCAGAACCAAGAGGGCCACTCGATCTACTACGGCGACAACGGCTACGTCTACGTGCAGCTGAAGGTGCCTGCCAACGAGGCCCGCGCATTCGGCTTCGGCGACACATCGACCGGCGTCGACGGCATCGCGGAGGAGGCACAGCCGACAGTCAGCGGCTCGAACGGCATGATCCGCTACTATGTGCCGACGCTCTACAGCGAGGCACAGATCGAAATCTACAGCGCCGACGGTCGCCATCTGGCGACTTACACGCAGCTTGACGTCGACGGGGCTACCCACATCCTCGACGCTCCCGAGGCCGACGGCGTGTCGATCGTTCGCCTGACGGCAGGCGGCACAGGCCGTTGCGCGACTGCGACAGCGAAACTTGTAAAATAATGCTCTTGAAAAATGCATAATGCAGGATTCATAATGCATAATTGATTGAAAAAAATGAGAGAGACTGTTGGCTCTCTCATTTTTTTTCATTAACTTTGCGAGCGGGGGATGGGTGATATATAAGCTAACCGGACTGATGACAATGAAGCGAATAAAATCATGCTCTTGAAAAAATGCATAATGCAGGATTCATAATGCATAATTGATTGTTGATTATTGAGAGAGCCTGTTGGCTCTCTCATTTTTTTTCTTTAACTTTGCGAGCGGGGGATGGATATATATAAACTAACCAGACTGATGATAATGAAGCGAATTGAGAAATATGGGCGCCGGATGGCGTTGGCCGCGATGGCCACGGCGATGGCAGCGAATGCGGCGGCGGAGTCGGACGCTACGGTGATTGACAGGGTCGGGGTCTACGACCGGACTGTATTCTACGACGGCTACAAGACCGATGCGGTGGTGGATGCGGATGTCGACGACGGCATCGTGCGCTTCACCAACTACCACTATACACGCCCGATCGACCGACAGGCGATCGCCGACCTGCCGGGCGATCTGGAGCTGATGGTCGATATCGGTGCGCTCTGCGACAACTACGACCGCATGGGCCGCGTCATGCTCGCCTTCCCCCCGAAAGGGTCCGCGACCTACGATCCCGACGCCGCCGACCGGATCGAGATCGCACGCTTCATCACCCCCTTCATGAACAAAAACAAGACGCCCGACGTAGTGCCCTATCTCTACGAGATCAACGACCTGCGGACGGTGCTCGCCGACGACGCACTCTATGCTGACCGCGACCTCTGGCTCGAGGTGGAACTCTTCGGCATACCGTATGCCGCCAATCAGCAAGTGGCCGGTTGCGAAGGGCGCAACGACGTCTTCACGGCGACTGTGGCCTTCAACGGCAACCGCCACGACGACGCGCTGACAGAAACGCAGGCGCGGCGCCGCGCGGCGGCCGAGGGAGCGGCGACGGTAGTGCCGATCAACGTAGCCCGCTGCGAGATCCACGGCAACGTCAACCTCAACAACTACAAAGAGGTGGCCACCGACACGCTCGGCACGACCACCCGCACCTACAGCTTCCACACCGACCGCGACCTGAGCGACGCTCAGATAACGCTCATACTGACCAACCACGGCGCGGGAGAAAACGGTGAAGAATACGTGCGCCGCCAACACCTTATATATGTCGACGGCGAGCTGAGCCTTGTCTACACCCCCGGCGGCATCAGCTGCGAGCCCTACCGCAAATACAACACGCAGACCAACGGCATCTACACCACGATGCCCCGCCCGATCGCTTTCTGGCGCAACTTCAGCAACTGGTGTCCGGGGCAGGCAGTGCCCATCCGCCGCATACCGCTCGGCGAGCTGCAGGCCGGCGACCACGAGCTGATGATCCGTGTGCCCGACGCCGAATTCTACGGCTCCGACGGCGACTTCCGCCCCTCGGCATGGCTGCTCGGAGTGGAGAGCGGCACGCTGCTCCCCTCCGGAGTGGAAGAGCTCGCGGCGGCCGACCCCGGCATACTCACCCTTCAGGGGGAGACACTCTGCATCGCCGACTGCGAGAGTGTCGCCGAACTGCGGATCTACAGCCTCGACGGACAGCTGCTCCGAGGCTACTACCGCCCCGGCGAACGCATCGCGCTCAGCGACATGCCCGCAGGGGGAAAGATCGCAGTGGCGACGCTGACCGACAACCGCATATCCATGCTCAAAATCATGCGATAAACGCTGCGGAGAGGGTGACGGCCCGGCCCGGCGACGAAAAAAACGGTTAAAGAATCAAAAAAAAGAGCCGAATACCTATTTATTTCAAAAAAATCATTAAATTTGCAGTGTGACCCAGGCCTCTGCCTCAGAAGAGCCGAGGCTACGCACCTATTCGACCATACAATCATATTCTTAACGAACAATAAATCTAACCAAACATACCAAATGAAGAAATTTGCATTCCTTCCCCTTGCGGCATTGCTCATGCTCGCATCGTGCAAGAGCGACGATCCGACTCCGCGTCCGGAAGTGCCCACGGATCCCGTAGCCACCGTACCCTCGCAGGCCGATGATGTGACACTCAACGCTCCCGAGCAGTATCCCGACTACGAGCTCGACGGGAGTCTCTACCGCTTCACATATGCCAACGGCCAGCAAATCTCATACACTCTGACCACAGACGCCACGCAAGGCAATGTGGCGCGCGTAAGAAAGATCGCAGGTGCATCGGAAGTCATCATTCCCTCAGTGGTCAACACAAAGGCGGCGTCGACAGGCGAGCCGCTTCAATATAAGGTGGTATGTCTTGATCTTTTCCTTGACACAGCCGAGGGCGTTGTCAGCCTGACACTCCCGAAGACAGCCGTAGCCGGCTACGACAACAGCGCGTTGAGCGAAGTCAACGGCGCATGGTTCCGTCGCCAGCTCGAGATGCTTCCCGATCTTGAGAAGATCGAGCTCGAGAGCGGCTTCCCGAAATTCTGCTCGATCGACGGCGCGATCTATAGCGCGGATTATAAGACGCTCGTAGGTGTGCCCCGCGCAGCCAAGGGTGTGTTCACCATCGCGGAAGACACACAGGTTGTGGCCGAGCATGCATTCTACTACTGCAACTCGATCACCGCAATCACATTCCCGGCGGGTGTGAACGAGATTCAGGCCGGAGCTGTGACATTCAACGATATGCTCGTGCTGATCAACATGATGCCCGAGACAGCGCCCAAGACAGCCGAGGATGCTTTCGGTGAGATGGCGCGCACGGGCTTGCTCCGCATTCCTTCCGGCTCCTATGATTCCTACTTCCCGGTGAAGCCCGAGGTTGAGGCTCCGGTCGCACCGACAGAGCCGGCCTATGACGCTCCGGATGAGGAGTGGGAGCAGTATGACATCCTTCTCGCCGAGTATGAGACCGCGAAGGCTGAGTATGACGCTGTGATGGCTGAATATGAAAATCCGGCGGGCTTCCGTGACTTCACGAATGTAGAGCAGGTCAATTTCTGATCGCTTGCTAAGAGATAAAAAATCCCCCTGACGGCGATGCCGGCAGGGGGATTTTTTTAGGGGTTGGGCTAATTGGGGTTGG
>CAMWNT010000112.1 GCA_947175695.1 uncultured Porphyromonadaceae bacterium | reverse complement strand
CGGCCCTAAGGCCGGTGCGCGGTGCCGGAGGCAATTTGACCGACCGTCAAAATTACAAAAATTTCGCTCATTTAACAAAATTTCTCCCCCTTTCCTTGCAGTTATATTCTTTTTTTTCTTACTTTTGTAATCCGAGAGACTGACACTGCGCCATAAAGCTGAGTCATATGGCGCATGACTACGTCGGAAAAACCATGAAATTTATTTCCTGAAACATATATTCTGAAAGACAATTATAATGAACAACGAAGAATTATTGAAACAATGTATCGACCGCGCAGAAAAATGGCTCGGTCCGCAATACGATGAAGAAACACGCCGCGAAGTCAAGGCGCTCCTCGACAACAATGACCACGCCGGTCTGATCGACGCCTTCTACAAAGACCTCGAGTTCGGCACAGGCGGCCTCCGTGGAATCATGGGCGCCGGCACAAACCGCATGAACGTCTACACTGTCGGCGCTGCCACTCAAGGCCTCGCCAACTATCTCAAAGACTGCTTCAAAGATGAGCCTCAGATTTCGGTCGTTGTCGGCCACGACGTGCGCAACAATTCGCGCAAGTTTGCCGAAATGGTGGCCAACATCTTCTCGGCCAACGGAATCAAGGTCTATCTCTTCGAGGGTTGCCGCCCGACTCCCGAAGTTTCGTTCGCAATCCGCCACCTCGGCTGCCAGAGCGGCGTCAACATCACCGCCTCCCACAACCCCAAGGAATACAACGGCTATAAAGCCTACTGGAGCGACGGCGCACAGATGATCGCCCCCCACGACGTGGAGACAATCGCTTATGTCAACGCCATCACTTCGGTCGATATGATCAAGTTCGAGCCCAACCCCGAGCTCATCCAAATCATCGGCAAGGATGTCGACGAGCCTTATCTCGACGCTATCCACGGCCTCTCGCTCGATCCGGAAGCTGATCGTAAGCACGCCGACATGAAAATCGTCTACACCCCGATCCACGGCACAGGCTCGACTCTTATGTATGACTCACTCGCAAAGTGGGGATTCCAGAATATCATCCATGTGCCTGAGCAGGATGTGCAGGACGGCAATTTCCCGACCGTAGTCAGCCCCAATCCGGAGAATGCCGAGGCTATGTCGATGGCTATCGAGAAGGCTAAGGCTACAGGCGCAAGCCTCGTGCTCGCTTCCGACCCCGACGCCGACCGAATCGGCCTCGTCGTGCGCGATAAGAATGGCAATTATCAGCTCGTCAACGGCAATCAGATCGTGATGATCTTCCTCTATTACCTCATCACCCGCAACGTCGAGCTCGGCAAGATCACCGGCAAGGAATATTGCGTGAAGACTATCGTCACCACCGAGACGATCAAGCGCATCGCCGACGCCAACAACGTCATCTGCTATGATTGCTACACCGGCTTCAAATGGATCGCCGACGTAATGCGCAATCAGGAAGGCAAGCAGCGCTATCTCGGCGGCGGCGAGGAGAGCTATGGCTTCCTGGCCGAGACTTTCTGCCGCGACAAGGATTCCGTATCTGCCATCTCGCTGATGTGTGAGATCGCCGCCTGGGCTGCCGAGAAGGGCCTCGACATCTATGAGCTCCTGATCGACATCTATGAGAAATACGGCTTCTCGCGCGAACGCGGCGTGAGTGTTGTGCGCCCGGGCAAGACCGGCGCCGACGAGATCGTGGCCATGATGAAGAATTTCCGCGAGAATCCCCCCAAGGAGCTCGCAGGCTCGCCCGTAGTGGCTGTCAAGGATTATTCCGACCTCAACGAGCGCAATCTCGCCACAGGCGAAGTGACCAAGCTCAACTTCCCGACCACATCCAATGTGCTCCAGTTCTTCACCGCCGCCGGCGACAAGATTTCGATCCGTCCCTCCGGCACAGAGCCGAAGATCAAGTTCTATATCGAAGTGCGCGAAGACATGCCTTCGAAAGAGGCTTATGAAGCTACTGTCGCCAAGGCCGACGCCCACATCGATCAGGTTCTCGCCGACCTCGGCGTGAAGTGATCCCACGGATCGCAACCCAGTCGGTCGACATGACCGCGTTAATACCATAAAAAAGGCTTGACCCCAAAAATCCGGGTCAAGCCTTTTTTCGTATCTTCATCGAAGCGGCCCGCCATGCCGAAGCCGACGGCAGATGAGGATAGTCTTATTTCTTTTTGCGGACCGAGAAGCCGAATGTGCCGAGAAGATCGCCAAGGGCGTAATAGCCGCCGTGGGCATACGCCATCAGTCCGGCGTCGCGGAGCGAGAACGCGCCGATGGCCGGGTCGATATATTGCTCGTCGGCACGCAGGCAGAGCACGTCGGCGATTATCATGTCGTGGCTGCCGAGATGCATCACTTCCTTCACCCGGCATTCGATCGACAGCGGTGATTCGGCGATCGACGGCGATTTCACCATCTCGCCGGGCTCGGGAGTCAAGCCGGTCTCTTTCCATTTGTCGTAGTCGGCGCCGGAGCGTACGCCGGCCCAGTCTGTCGCACGCGCCATCGCTGCCGTGGTCAGATTGACCGTGAATTCCATATTCGCCATTATGAGCGGATAGGAGTGGCGCTCGGGACGCACACTGATGTATAGCATCGCCGGATTGGTGCAGATAGTCCCGGTCCAGGCCACAGTCAACATATTCCAGTCGGCGGGCGTGGAGCCGCACGTGACCAGCACAGCTGGCGCGGGATAGACCATCGTGCCGGGTTTCCATGTTACTTTTCCCATACTTTATTTTAGGTTTTAGGTTTTGGGTTTTAGGTTTTAGATATCAGATATTAGATATTAGATATCAGATATCAGATTTTTTTCGAGTTTCGCATGCGTCAAGAGGAGCGACATGCGTGTACGCGCGATCGCGCGTACAATCCGATTTCTTAAGTGCGGCGGGTGCGGCGGCCGGAGCCAATTTCCCATGCGACTTGCCGAATATCAATTTTCGTCAAGCCGACGGCGCAGGAAGAAGCCTCGCGTCGCCACAAAGAAGAGCAGCGCACCGGCAGCCTGCATCAGCGCCACGATATGAAACGCCGTATAGAAGCCCGATGCTTCGGCGATGACTCCTCCTAAGAGTATGCCGAGCCCCATGCCGAGATCCCACGATATCAGGATCGAGGAGTTGGCTGTGCCGCGCTGGTCGTGGCGCGCCACTTTGACAAACATCGTCAGAAACGCCGGATACATCCGGCCGTTGCCCAGGCCGATCAACAGCGCCGAGAGATAATAGGCCCATGGCTGACCGACGAATCCGAAGAGCGCGTAGCCGAGTGTCGAGAGCGTCACCCCGACGGCGGCATTGCGGGTCATCTTTCCCTGACGCAGACTCTTCACTCCGAATAGTCGCGACACCATCAGTCCGGCGGCGAGCAACATGAAGAAGAAGCCTGTGCCGTCGGTGATGCCGAGCTCCTCCCGTCCGTAGATCGCGACATAGTTGCTGACAACACCCCAGCATAATCCGAAGAAGATGATATTGAGAGCGAGCAACCAGCCTCGGGTCAGAAAGAAATGGTCGAGGCTCATCACCGGCTTCCCGGGAGTCAGCTTCACTTTCGGGAGTCTGACAGTCGTCGAACATATAAACCCGACCATGGCCAGCACGAACGAGAGCCAGAAGAGCAGCGTGAAGTTGCCTGTGGCGTTATAGATATAGATTCCCGCGCTCGGCGCAGCGGCCATCGCGAGGTTGTTGCTAAGCCCGTAGTAGCCTATCCCTTCGTTGCGTCGCGATGAGGGGAGCACGTCGATAGCCACTGTACTGTTGGCTACGGTCGACGCACCGAACGGTATGCCGTGAAGTGTGCGCACAATGGCAAACATCAGCAGCGTTCCTGCGCCGACATAGCCCGTGAACTGTATGAAAAAAAGGAAGAAGCAAGCCATCAACACCTTCTTGCGATTGAACGAATCAACCACAAACCCGCTGAACGGCCTGACCAGCAACGTGGCAACTACATAGCCCGACAATACAACTCCGAGCATATCCTTGTCGGCGTCAAATTGCTCGTCGAGATAAATCGGCAGCAATGGAGTCAGGAGATAGAAAGCGAAAAACAGCAGAAAATTGCATGTCATCACCTTGATATAGTCCGGATTCCACAATCGTTCTTTACCTTCACTCCCGGCTATAGCCTCTGCGGCCTCGCCGGGCATTAATCTGGATTCCATCTTTCAATTCTTAATTTCTCTGCAAAATTACAAAAAACCTCAATATTACCAACGCCTCAGCCCGCGAAGTGTTGCGAAAGCCCAACACAAACTTCGTGGCGCAGGATGCCGATAGATCCCGCAATCTCTGCATATCCCGACTTTTCTTTTTTGATATTTGCAAAAAGTTGAGTAATTTTGTAGATTAGAGTGCGTTTTCCTTTAGCAAGATTAATGGCAAACCATTCTCTCGGGCGCGTCTGACCTCAACCCCATCAAGCGACGACGCTCCCGATTCGGCTTCGGCCCCCTTCCGCCACACATATTCCAATATGAAACTCAAATCTCTTTCATCCAACAAGATCGTCAAATGGCTATGGATCTCTTTCCTGGGATTCGGATTCGTCATAGCCCTGCTGATGCTCCTTATTTATAACGGCGTCATCGGATATATGCCTCCGATCGAAGAACTCGAAGACCCCCACGACAAACTCGCGTCGGTGGTCTACGCTTCGGACGGCACAACCGAATTGGGCCGATATTTCGCCGGCGCCGGCAATCGAGTCTACAACGATTATGACGCCGTGTCGCCGTGGGTGATCGACGCCCTCATCTCGACCGAGGACGTCAGATTCCTTCAGCATTCCGGAATCGACTTCATGGCCCTCGGCCGCACAGCTGTCAAGACCCTCCTGCTCCGCGACAAATCGTCGGGCGGCGGATCGACAATCACCCAGCAGCTCGCCAAGCAGCTATATTCACAGCCCTCGCAGAATCTCTTCAAGCGAGCCATGCAGAAGCCGATCGAATGGATGATCGCCGTCAAGCTCGAACGATTCTACACCAAGGATGAGATCATCAACATGTATCTCAACCGTTTCGATTTCCTCAACAACGCCGTCGGAATCAAGACCGCAGCCAACGTCTATTTCGGCAAGGAGCCGGCCGACCTCACAGTCGAGGAGGCCGCAATGCTCGTCGGCATGCTCAAAAATCCCTCTTATTTCAACCCCCTCCGCCACCCCGAGCGAACCCTCAACCGACGCAACACCGTCATCGACCAGATGGTCAAGGCGGGCAAGCTCGACCCCGCGGAAGCCGAAATCATCAAGGCCCGGCCTCTCGGACTCGATTATCATAAAGTCGACCACCGCGAGGGGGGTGCCCCCTATCTCCGCGAGGAAATCCGTCGACTCATGAACGCCAAGAAGCCCGAACGGCCCAACCGCTCCGACTATTCTTCGCAACTCGCCTACAACATCGCCTACGGCAATTACACCACCGACTCCACCCAATGGGAAGACAACCCCCTCTATGGCTGGATTCTGAAAAACCCCAAGCCCGACGGCTCGTATTATAATCTCTACACCGACGGCCTGCGCATCTATTCCACTATCGATGTGCGCATGCAGAATTATGCCGAAGAGGCTGTGTGGCAGCATCTCGGCGGCACGCTCCAGCCCGCGTTCGACGCCGAAAAACGCCATAGCCCGACCGGCCCCTACACCGTCAACTCCGACCTCTCGACCGAAGGCGCTCGCCGACTCATCAAGCAGGCAATGAAGCAGACGGAGCGATGGCGCGTCATGAAAGCCGCGGGATGCAGCGAAGCCGAAATCGAAAACGCATTCCGCGAGAAATACACGATGGACGTCTTCGCTTATGTCAAAGAAAACGGCCGATATGTGCCGGGCACAAAGACCGTCACCATGACCCCTTATGATTCCCTCCTCTATATGAAATCGATTCTACGAACGGGCATGATGGCAATGGACCCCGCGACAGGTTATGTCAAGGCTTATGTCGGCGGACCCGATTTCACCTATTTCCAATATGATATGGTGGCCCGGGGCAAGCGTCAGGTCGGTTCGACGGCCAAGCCTTTCCTCTACGCTATGGCTTTCGAGCAGGACTACGACCCCTGCAGCACCTTCTCCAACACCCAACCCAACTTCGGAGGATGGCGCCCCCGCAACTCGGGATCGAGCCGAATCGGACAGATGGTCGATCTCCGATGGGCCCTCACAATGTCAAACAACTGGATCTCGGCCCGTCTGATCAATGAAATGAAGGTGGCGAATTTCGTCAATAAGCTCCGAATGTATGGCATCTCCGGATTCCTTACGCCTAACCATACTCTCGCCCTCGGATCGTTTGACGCTTCCGTCGGCGAGATGGTCAGCGGATATTCCACATTCGCGAATAAGGGAGTCCGCGTCGACCCCGTCTATGTCACCCGCATCGAAGACAACCAGGGCAACGTCATCTACTCCCCAACGGCCCATCGCACTGAAGCGCTCTCCGAATCCGGAGCATATCGAATCACCGACGTGCTCTTCGACGTCATCGACAAAGGCACCGGCCGCGCACTCCGCGGAAGCTACGGACTGACAGCCCAGATGGGGGGCAAGACCGGCACAACCAACGGCAACTCCGACGCCTGGTTCATGGGATTCACCCCCGAACTCGTCACGGGCGTTTGGGTCGGTGGCGAAGAACGCTATATCCACTTCCTGACCGGCGCCTACGGACAGGGTTCGCGCGCCGCGTTGCCCATCTATGGCCTCTTCATGAAAAAAGTGTATGGCGATCCAAAGCTCCCCTACCGACAGGACACCAAATTCGACTTCCCCGACGACTGGGTGCCCTGCGAAGGCCATCACTGGGGTGGCGGCGGCGGAGTCAGCTCCGGCGAAATCACCGAAAGCACCGAAGGGATCTTCGACTGATCCCTCCACCCCTCCCGGGGCC
>CAMWNT010000111.1 GCA_947175695.1 uncultured Porphyromonadaceae bacterium | reverse complement strand
AAACAATATTAGTTAATCGCCCTCAAATCTGTCAACACTTTTCAGGGATAGTCACTCTGACCGGAATAATAAATCCGGGATTATGTGCTATTTCGCGATTCATGACACAAAGTTACGGCATTTATTTTAAAGTGCCGTAACTTTGTGCAAAAAAAATCGAGGTGCGAATACAAAAAAATTTGGCGACCCGCCGCGGCTTCATCATCGAGCCTCAGCAGGTCGCCAATTATATGACGCAAGCTTTGCGTGTTTAACTCATCGACTTAAATGTCGCGTCATCATCTAATTATGAGCGCTGACATTAAGATTGCCGATCTATTATTCGCAGATGAGAAGATAGTAGTTCTTCTTGCCGCGCTGCACAAGCATATACTTGTCGGCGATAAGCGAATCCACTCCGACAGTCATCGCGGGATCCGACACTTTCTCTTTGTTGATGCTGACACCGTTGCCCTGGACCATGCGGCGAGCCTCACCCTTGGAGGTGAACACCTTGGTCTTGTCGGCAAGAAGATCGAGCAGCCCGATGCCCGCTTCCAGTTCGCTACGCGACACCGTGAAAGTCGGCACACCCTCAAACACGTCGAGCAGTGTCTTCTCGTCGAGATTCATCAGCGCCTCGCGGGCGGAATTGCTGAAAAGGATCTGGCTTGCTTCGACAGCGGCGTTGTAATTATCGACGCCATGCACCATCTCCGTCACCTCCTTCGCCAGACGCTTCTGGAGCGGACGCTGACCCGGATCCTGCGCATGCTCGGCCGCAAGCGCCTCGATCTCCTCCTTGGTGAGGAATGTAAAGATCTTCAGATACTTCTCCGCGTCGCTATCGCTGACATTGAGCCAGAACTGATAGAACTTATAGGGAGATGTATAGCGGGCGTCGAGCCATACGTTGCCGCTTTCGGTCTTGCCGAATTTGCCGCCGTCGGCCTTAGTGATCAGCGGACAGGTCAGCGCAAACACCTCGCCGCCGAGCTTGCGACGCACGAGCTCCGAGCCGGTCGTGATATTTCCCCACTGATCCGAGCCGCCCAGCTGCAGCTTGCAGCCCTTGCTCTCATAGAGATGCAGGAAATCGAAGCCCTGGAGGAGCTGATAGGTGAACTCGGTGAAGCTCAATCCGTCGCGGGCCTCGCCGTTCAGACGCTTCTGCACGGAATCCTTCGCCATCATATAATTGACTGTGATATGCTTGCCGATCTCACGCGCGAAATCGAGGAAGCTGATATCCTTCATCCAGTCATAGTTGTTGACGAGTTCGGCGCGGTTGGGGGCGTCGCTTTCGAAATCAAGGAAGCGTGCGAGCTGAGCCTTGATAGCCTCCTGATTGTGGCGCAGTGTGGCCTCATCGAGCAGATTGCGCTCCGCCGACTTTCCCGACGGGTCGCCGATCATGCCGGTAGCGCCGCCGACGAGCGCGATAGGCTTATGGCCGCAACGCTGGAAATGGCGGAGCATCATCACGCCGCAGAGGTGGCCGATATGAAGCGAATCGGCCGTCGGGTCGATTCCGAGGTAGGCGGTGGTCATCTCCTTGCGGAGCTGTTCGTCGGTGCCGGGCATCATTGTGTGGATCATGCCGCGCCACGTCAGTTCTTCTATAAAGTCTTTTTTCTGGTCCATATGTAGAGTCAATAATATTTTCTTATATATTCGGCCACGACGCTGCCGACAGCCTGCAGGGTCTCGGCCGAGATCCCCTCCATTGTGTCGGACGACGTGTGCCAGCGGGGGTTGAAGCCCCCGGCCTCACGGTTGTATTCGATTATGTCGACCGTCGGTATGCCGGCTTCGATAAAGCGCACATGGTCGTCGGTCACAGCGAAGCCCGAGGCATTGGGGAATCGCGAGGAATAACCCAGTTGGCCCGCGATCTGCCAGAGTCGGCTGTTGAGCGCGCCGGCGGAGCGATCGGAGAAATACTCGCGATAGAAGCAGGCGTCTTTGCCGCCGACCATATCGAGCAGAATACCCTCCTTCGGCAGATATCCCGCCACCGGAGGATTCTCCACGAATGCCTGCGCACCGAGTGCCCACGAGTCTTCATCACCCGAAGAGCCCCAGTCTTCGGCGTCGACAAAGAGTATATCGACCCCTTTCGAAGGTGCCTGCCGACCGAGCTGACGCGCGATCTCGAGCAACACGCCGACGCCCGACGCACCGTCGTTGGCGCCGTCGACCGGCTGCTTATGGCGCGATTCATCGTCATCCTCGTCGGCCCAGGGACGACAATCCCAATGGGCAAGCAAGAGCAGACGCTCGGAAGCATCTGGGTTATATTGCCCCATGATGTTGCGCGCGTCGAGCATCGTGCCGTCGAAAGCGCGGAGGCGCAGCGGCTGCTCCACCACTTCGGCGCCGTGACGCCGGAGCTCGCCTATGAGCCAATCGCCGGCCGCGCGGTGGGCCGCAGTGTTGGGCACACGCGGACCGAACTCAACCTGACGCGCTACATACGCATAAGCCGAATCGCCCGAGAACGCGGCATGCTCCACGCTCTGAGCATCATCGGCCGCAGAGTCCGACGTCGAGCCCGAGGCAGAGCCCGACGCACATCCGATCAGCGTCATCGCCGAGAGTAGGGCCGCACCCAGCATGTGGGCGCGGTTATTGTTGAAATGTCGTGACATTTTTAGTTTCTCGCTGAAGAACGGGGTTTTAGTCAATCATGCTAATTTCAAGCACTCTTGCAACCCGTATCTTATTTTTCCTACCACAAAATTAATGAAAACCGCCCACCTATCCAAAATTTTACCTTATCTTTGCCGATTCAATCATCCAAGCTTATGAATATCGAGAATTTTTTGCGCTCCGCCAATGAATCGCTGTTGCGCCCCGCGCTGTCGGCTGCCAAGGCTCTACTGAAGTCGCGTCGGCCCTCGGCTGCCGTTAAAAACGCTCCCCGGCCGCTGATCATCATGGGCAACGGGCCGTCGCTCCGGTCGTTTCTTGATTTCGAAGCCGCCGACCCGACGATTCGCGAACGCTTTGACCTGGAGGCGGTCAATTTCGCCGCAATCACCCCCGAATTCACCCGGCTCAAGCCGGAACTTTACGTGCTTGCCGACCCCCATTTCTTCACACCCACAAAGCCCGATCCGCGCGTCGACCTCCTTTGGGAGAACATCGCCAAATGCGACTGGCCGATGACCCTCTGGCTACCGCTGTCGATTCGCAAACGGATAGCCGGCCGACTGAGCGTCATTCCCTCCTGCGTCACTCTGAAATGGATGAATCTGACTCCCGTCGAGGGTCGCGGACCGATCGCCGACATGCTGATCGACGCCGGACTCGGAATGCCCCGCCCGCGCAATGTGCTTATCCCGGCGATAATGACCGCCATGCGCTCCGGCTATAGCCGGATATTTCTTACGGGTGCGGATCACTCCTGGAGCCGCTCGCTATGGGTCGACGACGCCAACCGCGTGGTCAGCGTCCAGCCTCATTTCTATCGCGACGATGAAAAGGAGCGGCAACGCGTCGAGGCCGAATATGCCGGCTATCATCTCCACGACATCCTCGACAGCCTGAGAATCGCTTTCAAGAGCTATTTCGACATCAGCCGTCATGCCTCACGGCATGGAGTGATGATCTACAACGCAACCCCGGAATCGTTTATCGACGCTTTTCCGAGATGCGACTACGCGCAAATGACCACGCTGTCAGCGCAGTGATCCCCCCGATCGCAAGAATCGCCGCGACCACCACCCAAAGGTCGTCAGGACGGAATCTGACGGGATAAGGGATCGGCGTCAGCGCGCCGTTTTCCATCGTGATCAGTCCGAAATGCTGTTGCGCCAGCGTCGCGCCCACTCCGAGCAGCACGCCCCCCAGGCCGCCAAGCAGCGTGACATACATGCTCTCCCACGCGAATATGCCGCCGAGGCGGCCCGCTGTCATACCCATCGAACGCAACGCCCCCATCGAGCGCCGCTTTTCGAGCACAAACATGGTCAGCGTCGATATGATGTTGAACGAGGCGATGACGAGTATAAAGAAGAGCAGCAGCGCTGTGACCCATTTTTCGATCTCCACCATGCGGAAGTTGGTCTCTTGCAGTCGCGCGCGATCGCGCACGACATAGTCGGCGTCGAATCCGTCGGGCCGACCGAGAGTGGCGACGCCGTTGAGCTTGCGCGCCACACGCTCCGCCACTTCACCGATATCCTCTCCCGCGGCGGCCTTGATATGGATGCCTGTGGCCTCGACGTCGTATTGAAACAATCCGCGCGCCACATCGATCGGCACGTATAGCGTCGATTCATCCACTTCCCCCTGCCCGCTTTGGAACACGCCGACCACGGCAACGCTGTCGGTGAAAAACGAGGTCGCCGGATTATTCGGGTTGATTCTCCCCTCGCGGCGGGGCGCGAAAAGGAATAGAGGATCCTCACCGGGGTTATAGGCCTGGAGACGCGATCCGACACCGACCGACATCAGACTGCCCGGCAGTCCGGACGCGTCGAGATCGGCCGCCAACGGCTCGCCGGCGATTATCAGTGAATCGATCGACGTGATGCGACGAAACGCTTCCGGATCGACGCCACGAAGCATCACCGGCATTTCCCGACGGCCGAAGATGACCAGAGCCTGATCCTCCACCACCGGCATCGCCACATCCACCCCGCGGAGCTGCGAGAGCTCATCGGCAAGCATATCGGCATCGTCGATCACCTTCCCCTCATGCGGAGCGACCACGACGTCGGGCATGATACGATCCGAGGTCGACACAAGAAGATCCCGAAAACCGTTGAACACCGAAAGCACACAAATGATGGCGGCCGTGGCCACAGCCACACCCGTCACCGCCACGGCCGCAATGGCGCTGACCGCGCCATGCGACTTCTTCTTCCACAAATAGCGCCACGCTATGCGTGCGGTAAGACTCATTTATCCAAATTCATTTTTTGAGGAGGCGATCGATATTATCGATATAATCCAATGAATCGTCGAGATAGAACTGGAGATCCGGGCATTTGCGAAGCACCGACTTCACCGCCTGCGCCAACTCATAGCGCACAGTCTTGGTCTGACGCTGGATATTGGCCAGAATCTCGGCCGATTTCTCGGGCGGGAAGATGCTCAGATATGCCTTGGCTATGCTGAGGTCGGGACTGACACGCACCGCACTGACCGACACCAGCACTCCGCCCATGGCGGCTGTCTGGCGACGGAATATCTCACTCAGCTCCTTCTGGAGCATACGCGCTATTTTCGCTTGTCTTTTTCCTTCCATAATATTGTCTTTATGTCGACGGCATCGCGTCAGGATGACGGGCATATACTTGCCTGCATCGTCGACGAAGCCGTTGGAGTTGGGTTATTACTATCGGAAACGGCCGAGCCGCTTCAGCTATTTAATTCAATAACGCTTCCGCAGGCGGCTTGTATTGTATTGAATCCGTAAAAATTCCTAATCCGTCGGGCGCTTGCGGATCAGTGTCAGTCCGTCGCGGAGCGGGATGATCACTTTCTCCACCTCCGGATCCGCCGCCACGATATCGTTGAAGCGCTTGACGCCCATCGTCTGCTTGTCGCGCCGCTCGGGATTGACCACATGGCCGTCCCATAGCGTATTATCGGCGATCATATACCCTCCCGGGGCCAACAGACGCTTGCATTCGGCGTAATATTCGGGATAGACGCGCTTGTCGGCGTCAATGAAGATCAGATCATAGCACTCCGGCGCCATGCCGGGCATCACTTCGAGTGCGTCGCCGATTATCAGATTGACCATGCCGCCATAGGGTGATCCGGCGAAGGCTTCGCGAAGAAAATCCTCATTTTCGTCGAAGATCTCTATCGTGTCGACCCTTCCGTCGGCAGAGCCTGCGGCGGCCATCCCCTCGGCCATGCAGAGTGTGGCATAGCCGGTGAATGTGCCTAATTCGAGGATGCGCTTCGGCCGGATCATCTCCACCAGCATCTTCAGCAATCGACCCTGGTGATGGCCCGAGCACATGCGGCCATGCACCATCCGCAGATACGACTGTCGCTCGAGTCGCGCCAGTTCGGCCGGTACGGCGTCGATATGCCGCTCTATATAGTCGTAGATCTCGTCGGTGTATTCCATTCAAGCTTCCTGTTTAGATCGGGTCATACGGGCCCTGTTTGGGCGCCTCAGACGTTTTCAAGCAGCGATTCGATAGCCAGAGCATATCCGGCTTTACCGAGGCCGCTGATTATGCCCCGGCAGACCGGAGCCGTCACACTCTTATGGCGGAACTCCTCGCGAGCGTGAATATTCGAGAGATGCACTTCAATGACCGGCACCGGTATCGATGCGATGGCATCGCGGATCGCAATCGAATAATGCGCGTAAGCTCCCGGATTGATGACGATGCCGCTCACATCGGGATTGAAGCCGAGCTCTTGGATAATCGTCACCAGCTCCCCCTCCGAATTCGACTGATAGAACTTCAGCCATACTCCGTCGGCAAACTGACGGTCGGCGCCCGTTCCGCCTGTCTGGAAATAGCGTGTCGTCTCAAAGCGCTTTATCAGCCATGTGTTGATATCCTCGAGTGTCTCGCTGCCGTAGATTTCCGGCTCGCGACGCCCGAGCAGATTCAGATTAGGCCCGTTTACAACTGCAATCATAATAAGTAAGCATTTTTGAGTTATCATCGATCCTCGGAGCTGCCGGAGCAGTCGGAGCTGCCGGAGCTGCCGGAGCAGTCGGAGCCGCCGGAGCAGTCGGAGCAGTCAGACCTGTCGGACTTGTCGGACTGGTCATACCGGTCGGACTCTACTACGGGGAATAAAGAAAAAAGAGCAGTAGGAAACCGAAGTTTACCATACTGCTCTTCCTCTCTCCTCGGCGGTGCGGACGGGGCTCGAACCCGCGACCCCTAGCGTGACAGGCTAGTATTCTAACCAACTGAACTACC
>CAMWNT010000110.1 GCA_947175695.1 uncultured Porphyromonadaceae bacterium | reverse complement strand
CCCCGAGACAATGGGCATCAATCCCGAGCCCAACGAAAGCGACGGAACGGTCGACATCGTGTTCGACCTCGAATCGAAAGCCAACGATAAAGTGCAGCTCTCTTTCGGTTGGGGACAGACAGGCGTCACAGGCCAGCTCGCCCTCTCCTTCTCCAACTTCTCGATGAAGAATCTCTTCAACCCCTCGAGCTATAAGGGTATCATTCCCCGTGGCGACGGACAGACTTTCTCCATCTCGGCCCAGACCAACGCCAAGTATTATCAGAGCTACAGCATCTCTTTCTTCGACCCCTGGCTCGGCGGCAAGCGACCGAACTCGCTCTCCGTATCGCTCGACTACAGCCGCTCCACCGGCATCAACAACGCCTACTACACCAACGCATGGAGCACAGCCTATCAGAACGCACTTTACTATCAGGGCTCCTACGGCACAAACTACGGCACCTACGCGCTGCAGAATGCCTACGACCCGAATAAAGTGCTCCAGATGGCCGGCGTATCCGTCGGCTTCGGTACGCGCCTGACTTGGCCCGACGACTATTTCACTTTCCAGGCGTCGCTGGCCTACAGATGGTATTATCTCAAAAACTGGGACTACCTCTACTACATGACCAACGGCACGTCGAACGCTCTGACGCTCGGACTCAACCTCTCGCGCGCATCGATCGACAACCCGCTCTATACACGCCGCGGATCGCAGTTCTCGCTCGACGTCACGCTGACGCCCCCCGTCTCGGCGTTCCAGAAAAACAAGAACTGGGCTCAGCTCGCCTACGAGGCCAACACCCTCAACTCGCAGCCCGCTAAGGCCGAGCTCTACAAATGGATCGAATATTGGAAGATCCGCTTCAAGAGCCGCACCTACACTCCGCTGACCGACCCCGACGGCCAATGGACACTCGTGCTCATGACCCGCGCCGACTTCGGCTTGCTCGGTTCTTACAACCGCAATATCAAGACTCCGTTCGAAACATTCTATTTCGGCGGCGACGGTATGTCGGGCAGCTACACATATGCCACCGAGACCATCTCGATGCGCGGCTACGACAACGGCCAGTTCACCCCCTGGGGCAGCGAAGGCTATGCCTACAGCAAATTCACCTTCGAGCTCCACTTCCCCTTCATGCTCCAGCCCTCGACCACAATCTACGCCCTCGCATTCGCCGAAGCGGGCAACTGCTGGACCAGCACCGAACAGTTCGCACCCTTCACGCTCAAGCGTTCGGCAGGCGTCGGAGTGCGTGTCTATCTCTCGATGCTCGGTCTGCTCGGTATCGACTGGGGCTACGGCTTCGACACCGTGTGGGGGCGCCGCGGCGGAAGCCAGCTTCACTTCGTGCTCGGGCAGGAATTCTGATCGCCTGTCAGTATCCGATTCTCCCGGCGCCGGAGTGCGCCGAGATGCCACGAACGATTCGACAGTTTGATATGTTTTAACATTTGAACCCGGAAGTGCCGCAGCGTAGTTTTAAACCTTTCGGCCCCTCGGCTTTCTAATCATCAAATCAAAAAATTCTACTCCTATGAAGAAAATACTGATCCTTGCAATAATGGCGATCGCAGCGACGCTCGGCGCCCGTGCCCAGAAGTTCGCACTTGTAGATATGGACTATGTGCTCCGCAATGTCCCGGCCTACGAAATGGCCAACGAACAGCTCAACCAAGTGTCGCAACGATGGGAAAAGGAGGTCACGGAACTATCCAAAGAGGCCGAAACAATGTATAAAAACTATCAGGCCGATATGGTGTTTCTGACCGATGATCAAAAGAAAAAACGCGAAGAGGCCATTGTCGAGAAAGAAAAGGAAGTGACCGACACGCGCTATAAATATTTCGGCCCCGAGGGCGAGCTCTACAAAAAGCGCCAGTCGCTGATGAAGCCGATCCAGGAAGATGTCTACAACGCCGTCAAGGCCGTGGCCGAAGAAAAGGGCTATCAGGTGATCTTCGACCGCGCGTCGTCGCAGAGCATCGTCTTCGCTTCGCCGCGAATCGACGTCAGCAACGAAGTGCTCGCCAAGCTCGGTTATTCCAAATAATCCCGGCGCGCCGACTCAAGTGAGCCCGACAATCATTGGGGATTTGCAAAGATTTCACTAAATTTGCAGTCGGATTGCAATCGGATTGCCGCGCGGCACTCTCCGGGTCTACAGATCCCGATCATCGCGATCCGCAAGCAGCCCCTCTCCTTCCATAATATCGAATACTAAAATCAAATCCATACAGCAATCTATGTTAAAGAAAATTCTTTTGGCGCTTGCAGTCACCTTCAGCATGGTGGCTTCTGCCCAGACGATCAAGATCGGTCTTGTCGACACCAACAGCGTTCTTTCCGCTATGCCCGAAGTGGCCGCAGCTCAGCAGACTCTTCAGGACACTCAGAAGAAATATGAAGCCCAGTATAACGCTCTGGGCGAAGAGCTCCAGAAACAATATGAGGAACTCGCCAACATGAAGGAAGACGAACTCCCCGCCATCCGCGAAAACAAGACCCGCGCTTTCTCCGACAATCAGCAGAAGATGCAGCAGTTTGAGCAGCAGGTGATGCAGGAAATGCAGAAGATGCAGAACGACCTCATGGCCCCCATCTATCAGAAACTCAAAGATGCCATCGAATCTGTAGGCCGCGAAGGCAACTTCACTCTCGTGCAGGCGCTCGATCCCCAGATGACTTTCTATTATAGCGCTCCCGCCGAGGATATCACTCCTTTGGTGAAGACCAAACTCGGATTGAAATAATCTGGATCTCAACTAATCACGGCGCGGCGGGACACCCTGCCGCGCCGTTAATATTTACCCAACCAGCAACCGTTATTCACTTTTAAGTAAGTGTTCGAATTTAATTTATACAATATGCGAGCTTATTTTTTAGGCGATTCCGGTGCGAAGCGAAGGAGAATATAAAAATATTCGACTGAGCGACAAGCCGGAAGCGGCAAAAAAGAAGCCGCAGATTGTATAAAAGATTTTCTCTCACTTACTTCACTTACTATCGTTTAAATTCGAACACTTACTTACGATGGGTCCAATTGGAATCTTTGACTCCGGCTACGGAGGGCTGACCATACTGGCTGAAATCAAACGGCGTCTCCCCGACTTCGACTATCTTTATCTGGGCGACAACGCCCGCGCCCCTTATGGCTCGCGGAGCTTCGACGTCGTGTATGATTTCACGCTCCAGGCCGTAAAAGAACTCTTCCGACAGGGATGCCATCTCGTCATCCTTGCCTGCAACACCGCCTCGGCAAAAGCCCTGCGCTCGATCCAGCAGCACGACCTGCCGGAGATCGACCCCACGCGACGGGTGCTCGGTGTGATCATCCCTACTGTCGAGGCGCTCGGCAACCTCTCGGAGTCGCGCCACGTCGGCGTGGTGGCCACGCCCGGCACTGTGCTCTCGCACTCCTACTCCATCGAGACTGCAAAACTGTTTCCCGATATCGGAGTGACGGAAGTGGCATGCCCGATGTGGGTGCCGCTGATTGAAAACAACGAAGCCGACTCCCCCGGTGCCGACTATTTTGTCGAGAAATATTGCCGCGAAGTGATGCGCACCGATCCGCTTATCGACACCCTGCTTCTCGGCTGTACCCACTATCCGCTCCTCTATCGGAAGATACGTCGCGAAATGCCCGACCGAGTGAAGATTGTGCCCCAGGGTCAACTCGTCGCCGAGAGTCTGGCCGATTATCTCCAACGACATCCCGAAATGGCCCAACAGTGCACACGCGGCGGCTCAATGTCGTTTCTGACCACCGAAAATCCCGAGAAATTCAATTCGCTCGCCGGATTGTTTCTCCAACAACCCGTCGACTCCCGACGCATCCAGCTCGGATAATCGCGCGTCACTACATGGCGCACCGCTTCAACGACTTGAACTTGCGGAAAATAATTACGAATAAAGAAAAGAATACCATGACCTACGACGAACTTAAATCAAAAGTGGCCCTCCTTCCATATGAAGAGGCCATAGCCGAAATCGACGGCTATCTGAAAGAGAATCCTCGCTCCACCGACGCGCTCACCCTCCGCGGAATGAAACACTTCGGCGCGGGCAAACGCGCATTGGCGATCAACGACTACCTCGCGGCACTCGAAATCGACCCCGACTGCAACGCCAAGCTCGCTCTGCAAAACGCCAACGACATCCTCGATTTCTACAACAAGGATCTCTTCAATCCCTGAAAAGGGGTTATGACCGTTTGTAAGTCAGCCGTCGGCCGGCTCGCTCAATGCGTCTCCCAGGGGAACAGCATCCGCTTCTTCGGCTCATTCTTGCGGCGCGGACGCGACACACCCGGATAGAACATCATCGGGCGCGTCATGCTCCATCCACGGCTGAAATTGCGGATGAATACATCGGTCAGCCCCTCCATATACTGACCCATATAACGAATCTCGCCGACAAGATCCGTATAAGACGCGACATTGTCGACCACGAACTCCAGCAGGGTCTCACCACTGCGAATTATTCTTACGAATATCTTGTCACCCTCCTCGATATAGCGCTGGGGATAATGCGATTTCAAATTGCTTCCGTACATAATTTCTTGTTTTGGCGTTGATTGTTTCTGTTTTTCTGTTTTGGCGGCCCAAGGAGAGGATCTCCTTGGCGGCTCAAGGGGAATCTCCTTGACTATGATGCAAATTTAGCCCGACCGACTGCAAATAGTTTGCAGTGAGATGCAAACAAACAATTATTATTGTTAATTAGTGTTAACATTTCGACAATACACTCTCACTGATACACCGCAAGCACAACAAAAACTTGGCGGAATGCGTATTTTTTCTTAACTTTGCCTATGAATCGTCGCGACATGACGGTCGGCCCGACCGAAATCGCGACATAATTTGGCTGGAGAAATGGTGGAATGGTAGACACGGGGGACTTAAAATCCCCTGGCCCTTATCGGCTGTGTGGGTTCGAGTCCCACTTTCTCTACACTTCGCATTGACAGCGCAAAAGGTGGCGGGCTCTCCGAGTCGCCACCTTTTCTGCTTTATTATCTAAGACACGGCTTAAATATGGCTTTATCCTACGATCAGCTGCTGCAATTGCTCCGCGACAACCGCTCGACGCGTCGCTTCCGCCACGACATCCCCGTCGGAGCCGACGCACTGCGCCGCTTCGCCGACGCCACCCGCTATTGCGCGTCGGGACGCAATCTACAGCCTCTGAAATATATCCTCGTCGACGACCCCAAACTCGTCGACAGCATCTTCCCGACTCTGCAATGGGCCGGTTATCTGACCGACTGGGAGGGCTCCGCTCCCGACGAACGACCGACGGCTTACGCCGTGCAGTTGATCGACACCTCTCTTGCCGACTCGATCCTCTGCGACGACGGTCTGCAGCTCGAGGCCTTCACTCTGGCGGCCCGCGCGGAGGGGATAAGCTCGTGCATCATCAAAAGTTTCAACATTCCCCGTCTTTCGGAAATCCTTTCCATCCGGGCTCATCTCAAGCCCCACTATGTAGTGGCACTCGGTGTGGCCGCCGAGGAGATCCGTCTTGAAGAGATCAAAGACGGCGATTTCAAATATTGGCGTTCGGAAGATGGAGTCCACCATGTACCGAAGCGCCCGCTCGACGAAATCATCGTCGGCGACAAATAACCGATCTCTCCCCCTACCGCATAGCATCACAATTTGCTGAACAGCATCCGAAAAACTGCCCATGAAGGTTTCTGAACGCGGCGATATCATGCCCGCATCCCCCATACGTCGACTTGTGCCTCTGGCCAACAAAGCCGTTGAAAGAGGCGTCAAGGTCTATCGGCTCAACATCGGCCAGCCCGATCTCCCGACTCCCCCCCAGGCGTTTGAAGCACTTAAGCACATCGATCGCAAGGTGCTCGAATACTCCCCCTCGGAGGGTCTGCTCTCACTCCGCGTCAAACTGCGCGAATACTACTCCCGTTTCAATATCGACGTCAATGTCGACGATATCATCGTCACGTCGGGCGGCTCCGAGGCTGTGCTCTTCGCATTTATGGCATGTCTCGATCCGGGCGATGAGATCATTGTGCCCGAACCGGCTTATGCCAATTATATGGCTTTCGCCATCTCGGCCGGTGCGAAGATCGTCACCATCCCGTCGACCATCGAATCGGGCTTCGCCCTCCCCCCGATCGAGGAGTTTGAGAAGCTCATCACCCCGCGCACAAAAGGCATCCTTATCTGCAACCCCAACAACCCTACCGGCTATCTCTACACGATGAAAGAGATGTTGCAGATCCGCGATCTTGTCAAGAAGCATGATCTCTATCTTTTTTCTGACGAAGTGTATCGCGAGTTCTGCTATACGGGCGCGCCTTATATCTCGGCGTTCCATCTGCCGGGCATCGAGGAGCAGGTGGTGCTGATCGATTCCGTGTCGAAACGCTATAATGAATGCGGCATCCGCATCGGTGCGCTGATCACGAAGAACGCACCGTTGCGCAAGAATGTGATGAAATTCTGTCAGGCGCGACTGAGTCCGCCGCTGCTGGGCCAGATTGTGGCGGAGGCGTCGATCGACGCGACTCCGGAGTATATGCTCGCCACATACTCGGAGTATGTGGAGCGCCGCAACTTCCTTGTCGACGGCATCAACCGCATCCCGGGATGCTACTCACCGATACCGATGGGCGCGTTCTACACGGTGGCTAAGTTGCCCGTAGACGATGCCGACCGATTCTGCGAATGGTGTCTCGAAGAGTTCAGCTATGAGGGAGCGACCGTCTTCATGGCGCCCGCCTCCGGCTTCTACACTACTCCCGGCCGCGGTCGCAACGAGGTGCGCCTTGCCTACGTCCTCTGCAAAGAAGACCTTGCCCGCGCGCTCAAAGTGCTCGAAGAGGCACTGAAAGCCTACCCCGGCCGCACGGAGTAACCACCCGCGACGAGGGGTACTGGGAGGAGCGCCTTAACTGGGAGGAGGGGCGCCCTCGCCCCTCGCTTGCTGCGACGATCGCGCGCAACCATCCGGCGCTCAAAGG
>CAMWNT010000109.1 GCA_947175695.1 uncultured Porphyromonadaceae bacterium | reverse complement strand
AAGCTCGGGGATCTCGCGCAAAGGACGCGCAAGCGCGCATGCGCTGACAAACAGGGGGCAGCTTTTTGGAGAAGTTAAGCATTATCTCGTTGGAGAGGTTTAGCATTATCTTGCCGATGGTGATGGTCTTTGCAATAGTTTTTGTAAATTTGCATTATGAATATGCCAATGTTTTCTATCGTGACTATCACTTTTAATGCGGAGAAGGAAATTCTTCGCACTCTCGAATCGGTGAGGAGTCAGAATTGTAAGGATTTTGAACATATAATTGTCGATGGAGCTTCGTCGGATAATACTATCGCGCTGGCCCGCAGTCATGGCGTCGAAGGAATAAGAATCCTTAGCGAGAAGGATCGCGGCCTCTATGATGCGATGAATAAGGGCCTTCTCCTCGCAAAGGGGAAGTATGTCATATTTTTGAATGCCGGTGATGCTTTCGCTTCTGCTGTGACCCTTTCGGAGTATGAACAGGCGGCAGCGAATGATCCGGATATTATCTATGGCGACACTTTGATCGTGGATGAAGCCGGCGTTGTTTTGCGTCCGCGCCATTTGTCGGCGCCTGAACGCCTGACGGCTGAGTCTTTTTCTCATGGCATGCTCATTTGTCATCAGGCGTTTTGCGTCAGACGCGAGATGGCTCCGTTGTATGATCTTTCGTATCGTTTCTCGGCCGATTACGATTGGACGGTGAAGTGTATCGTGGCTACTTCTCCCGAAAAGTGTATTAATCTCCATAATGTCACAATCCATTATCTCGATAATGGTATGACTGAAAAAAATAAGCGTGCCTCTCTTATGGAGCGCTTTAGCATCATGAAGAAACATTATGGAACTGCGACAGCGTTGATGCGTCATGCGGCATTCATCCCGCGTGCCCTCGCTCAAAAGTTTAAGTAGGCCGGAGCAGTAAACGATGATTCGATGAAAGCAAGCGTAATTATTCTGACCTATAATCAGGAATCGACGATAGGGCGCGCCATAGAGAGTGTGTTGCGTCAGAGATGCCGTCATGAATTTGAGATAGTCGTGGCGGATGATTGCTCACCTGATGCTACGCGTCAGGTGGCGGAAGAGTATGCACGGCGTTATCCGGATAAAGTGAGGTTGATGCCGAAGATGCCTAATCGCGGTCTTGTCGGCAATTATTTCGATGCTTTCGAGAATTGTCGCGGTGAATACATCAGCGATTGTGCGGGTGACGATGAATGGCTTGATGATTCGCGCCTTGAACGTCAGATCGATGCTCTGGATGCTGATCGGAGTCTGTCGGTGGTGTTTTGCGATGTGGAAGAATGTGAGATTTTCCCCGATGGGGGTCGTAGAGTTGCACTCCATTCGTCGATGAGTCGGCGTCGGATTTATATGCAAGACCACCTAAAGGGAGAGTGGCTGTTGCCGCGAGTGTTGAACCATACAAAAGAGTTGCCGTATACACTGTCGGCCGCTCTCTATCGGCGCTCTTCGCTGATGAAAGTCTATGAGGAGCAGAGAGAGATCGTTCGCGATCCTGAAGGAGGAATTGAGGATGTGCCGGTGATAGCTGCTTTGGCGAGTGTCGGCGATGCGGCATATCTGCCGATAGTCGGTTATCGCTATTATATAAGCGGCGAGTCAGTAAGCAATAATCTTTCGTATGATAAAGAATTTTGGTTCACATTGCGCACGACTTTACTGACTTCGCGACTTGCGTCACATTATGGGGTGAGTCTGAACGATGTGAAAGATCATGTGCGTCTCAAGATTAACCATATCGCATCGCAAGCGCGACATGCCGGGCGCAAGGATTATGCGGTGTTGGTCAGAGATTGCGCGCGGAGATGGGGTGTCGGTCTGCCATTGAAGGCTCGTCTTAATCTTCTGCTGTTGCAACTTTGCGGCGGGGCGTCCGACGGACGTGAATAGGCGTGTGGCCGCTATGCTCATATATGGCATTATTTGGATTGAATATAAATAGTATTTAAAACTATTATAAATAGTATTTGGATTTATTACAAATTATGCTGAAAATGGCCGAAAAATTTGGCATAAAGCCGACAAAGGGATAAATTTGCATCAGTAAATCCCGCGAAGCCTATGGCGTTATCGTCATAGTGATATCCGGGGATTCATTAAATGGAAATTAATCAATAACTTATAAAAAAGAAAGAACTATGGCTTACGTAATTGGCGACAATTGCATTGCATGTGGCACTTGCCAGACTGTATGCCCTGTAGACGCAATCTCTGCAGGTGATATCTATAAGATCGATCCCGACACTTGCATCAGCTGCGGCAGCTGCGCATCTGTATGCCCCAGCGACGCTATCTCTGAGGGTTGATCTGACGCCGGCATCTTTTGGGTAAATTTAAACCGTTTCCAAAGGAGCCGCAAAAGATTATTAACTTTTTGGGATGAATTATTCGCGAAAGCGATAATTCATCCCATTTTTTTGTTGTATCTTTGTATTCGATGTCGTCCGCAGTGGTTTAGATGCCTGAAAATGCTTTCAGGATGTGGATGATTCAATTTAAATGCTATCTATGAAGAGTCTGAAGGTAAAGATCATAAATAAAAGTCATCATCCGCTTCCCGACTATGGCACATTTGAGGCTGCCGGAATGGATGTGCGTGCGTTTCTTCCGGAAGGGCCGGTCACATTGCGTCCGGGTCAGCGTGCGCTGATTCCGACGGGATTATACATGCAACTTCCATCAGGATATGAATGCCAGATTCGTCCGCGGTCGGGACTGGCGTTGAAACATGGACTGAGTGTGCTCAATTCGCCGGGCACAATCGATGCCGACTATCGTGGCGAGATTTGCATCATTCTGATCAATTTCGGTGAGTATGATTTTGTGGTCAACGATGGCGAACGAATTGCCCAAATGGTTGTCACGACATATTCGAAAGTGGAGTGGGAGCCTGCCGAACGACTCGACCGCACGGAGCGGGAAGACGGCGCGTTCGGCCATACCGGCACAAATTAATCCGGTTAAACCGTTTCTTTGATTTTTCACGACCTATTTATCAGTAAATGCGACTGATCCATAGACATATGTTGGCCCTGGCCTCGATTCTCCTCCCTATGGCGTGGGGTGTGGCTCTGGCCGCCACTTCCGGCGATTCAGCAACGGCGCGCCGACGTCTGGCACGTCACTACTACCTCTCGGCTGTCAAATATGAGGCTGACGACCGGTCGGCCGAGGCCGCCGAATTATTTCGCAAGGCGTATGAGACCGACACCACATATGCCGAGGCCGCTTTCGAATACGGATTGCGGCGTTACGGCATGCCCTACGGCCGGCTGGCATCGGCCGAAGAGCGAGAGCGCTCGAAGCGGATCGCACGTAAGCTTGTCGATCTCTATCCGGGAGATGTGTTCCCGTCGATGCTTTATGCAAATCTGCTTGAAAGGGCCAACGATCTTGATGAGGCTGTTGATGTGATGGAGAATCTGCGGAAGTATAATCCGGGGAATACGGATGTGCTTTCGATCCTTCATCGCCTCTATCTCGACACCAGCGATATCGACAGCGCGCTTGAGACTCTCGACGCCGCGGCAGCCATAGATGGCGAAGATGAGGAATATTATGTGCGCCGCGCCGGAATACAGCTGGCTTTGGGCGATACGCTCGCCACATTGGATGAAGCCGACCGGCTCATAAAGAAATTTCCGAAATCTCCGGCCGGAATGTGCTTTCGTGCCAGGCTGCAGGATTATTTCAATATGCCCGATTCGGCCCTTGTGTCGTTTGGCAAAGCGGAAGCCATGATGCCTCCCGAGTCAGGGGGTGCGGTGAAGATCCAGTTCGCCAATTTCTATCTTGAACATGGCGACAGCGTCAACTATGATGCCAAGACCTATGACGCGCTACTTGCCGATGATCTTGATTTTGCGACAAAACGCGATCTTCTCGCATTCTATTTGCAGAATCTATTGGATGAGAAGGGGGATCATGCGCGAGGCGACCGCCTTTTCGACGTCTTGCTCGAACAATACCCCCACGAGGCCGAGTTGCGGTCGCTTGCATCGCGCTACAGTGTGGCCAAACATGATTATGCTTCGGCTATCGAACAGATTGATTATGCGATTGACCTTGACCATTCCAAAGAACAATACTGGAATCAGGCCATGACCTATTGCCTGCTCGACGATCAATATGAACGTGGTTTTGATTATTTCGAGCGCGCGGTTGAGAATATCGATGATCTTGGAATGGATGCATATATTATCGCCGGGGCGCTTGGAGTCATGGCTGATGATCCGCAGAAGGCTCTCGATGTCTATTCGCGCACTCTTTCGAAATTCTTTCCCGGACAGAAAATCGACAGTCCGATCGACCGCGATGCGCTCCGCCACACACTGACAGTCGACAATGTCGACAATCTGGCTAATCTCTATCAGCAGATAGGGGATGCCTATTTCAAGGCCGGCGATCCTGAGCATGCATATCTCAATTATGAGAATTCGTTGGAGATCAATCCCGATTCGCCGCTGACGCTCAACAATTATGCCTATTTCCTTGTGGTAGATGGCAAGACTGTCGATCCCGAGGCGCTTCAGAAAGCGGATTCACTTTCCGAACGTGCCGTCAGACTCCAGCCTGACCAGCCGACTTATCTCGACACACGCGCATGGGTGCTTTTCCGGAAGGGGGATTATAAGGAGGCAAAGGAGGTGCAGATGAGAGCTCTCGAACTGCTCAATCAGACCGAAGACCCCGGCGACCAATCTGAATTTTATAATCATCTGGGGGATATTCTATTCATGAACCATGAGCTGGAAGAAGCGCTGAAATATTGGCAGAAAGCTCTTGAGACGGATCCTGACAACGAACTGCTCAAGAAAAAAGTCGCCCACAAGACATTCTTCTTTGAATGAAGAGATGGGGTCGGCGTATATTCCACGCCGATGTGGAGGCCGTCAGGATGCGAGGCAATGCCAAATCCGGGCGATGTGTGCCGACTGTCATGGTGATTAGCATTACAGAAAGAAAAAAATCATGTTACGCGATTTCATAAAGTATTCCACTTTGCGTCATGCCCTGGCGGCGGCCTTGGCGATGATGGCATGTCTATGTGTCGCTACCCCCCAAGCGAATGCCCAGCAATTGCTCGAAGGGCGCAACGAGGCGGAGGCGGTGGCATCTATCACATCCGGTTATATCCCTTGGACTACAGCCGAATGGACTGCGAAGGTGAAAAGCGATGCGCTTCCCGTGTCGGTCACAATGAAGACCTTCATGGTGCGCGACTCGCTGACACTGATGTCGCTCCGCGCCCCGCTTGTCGGCGAAGTGGCGCGTATCGAGATCGACAATCGCGAAGTCCTTGTGGTCAACAAATTGAAAAAGCGCTATGCGCGTATTCCTCTTGCCGATTACGGTGATCTTCCGGCAAGAGTGCATTCAGATCTTCAGGATATACTGGTCGGGCGTGTCGCGATCATCGGTAGAGGACTGCTTGATTCCGGCAATGCCGCGCAGGCCGATATATATCTTCTCGGCGACGCCGGCTATCTCATCGCCGCCTCGCTGCCGGAGGAGTATTCGGGGGTCAACTATGGGTATGCGGTCGATATGGATGGCCGCATAGCGACATTTATGGCCACCAAAGGCAAGACCACGACATCTTACAGCTCTGACGGAATCTCGGTGTCGACAGAAACGATTCCGATCGAAATGACTGCCGATGTGAGCTATGTGGGGGGATCGGCCAATGCGCAGGTCAGCGCGACTGTCAAAGGACGCGCATTCAGCGGCAGCCTCGAAGGGATGGCGATCAACTGGGGTGGCTCCGGCTTCTCTCGACTCTCTATCGGAGGAGGATATACGGAATGTTCATTCAAAGATGCGATAAGATTCTAATTCCACTATTTTGATTACACTCGGCTATATGAAGATAAAACGGCTTTCGGCCGGATTCATCACCATGATATTGGCGATGACCTTGACGTTGTCGCCAATCTGTTCGGTCGCAGCAACTGCGGCGCGCACAGAGACGACCAAGAAAAACACCTCCGGAAAGACAGAGTCCGCCTCGGCCAAAAAGGGAACTGCATCGGCCAAGAAGGGGACGTCGGCACAGAAGGGGGCGGCTCCTGCCAAGAAAGGAGACACGTCTGCCAAGAAGGGGAATGCGTCGAAGAAAGCTCCCGCGGCCAAGAAAAGTGCGGCTCCGGCCAAAACGCAATCGTCAGGCCGGAAGGAAAGCTCTGCCGATCTGAAACGACAGCAGCAATCGGCGCAGGCCGAAGTGGCCAAAACCAAAGAAGAACTTCGTAAAAACGAGCAGGAAGTCAAGAAGGGACTCAACGAACTCTCCCGACTCGACGACGGCATAGCGCAATCGCAGAAAGAGACCGACGCGCTGTCGAAAGAAGTCGGCAAACTGACCGGAAAAATCGGTCAGCTCGAAACAAGTATCGCCACCCACAACAAAGAACTCGACCATCTTCGCGCCGAATATCTCAAAGCGATCAAAAAGATGCGTCTCAGTAGAAAGCGCAATTCCGAGCTTGCCTATCTTTTCTCGGCTAAAAATATAGCCGAGGCAGAACGCCGCATGCGTTATATGAAAGAATTCTCCGATTGGAAAGATAAGCAGACCCGCGATATCAACGCCAAAGTTGAAGTGCTCGCAAAAGAGACCAAAGATCTCCAGCGTGTAAAAGGCGACAAGGACGTGATGCTAAACCGCGAACTCAAAGCTCAGGCCAAACTCTCGGAGCAGAAGCAACGACAGAGTGAGGTTGTGGCCGGACTTAAAGCCAACGGAGATGCGCTGCAGGCACATCTTGCCAAAAAACAGAGTGAAGTCAACGATCTCAAGAATCGTGTCGCAGCTCTGATTACCGAAGAGCAGCGCAAGGCCGAAGAGGAGCGTCGCAAGAAGGCTGAGGCCGAGCGTGTGGAGCGCGAGCGTCGCGAACGCGAGGCCGCTGAAGCTGCCGCCCGCAAAGCCGCCGAAGAAGAGGCGGCAAGAAAGGCTGCCGAAGAGAAAGCAGCCCGCGAAGAAGCCGCTCGCAAGGACGAGACCAAGAAGGAGC
>CAMWNT010000108.1 GCA_947175695.1 uncultured Porphyromonadaceae bacterium | reverse complement strand
GGCTACAAAGAGTATGCCACATCCAAATATCCCGATAAGAAAATCGCGATAGTGACGTGTATGGATACACGCCTTGTTGAATTGCTTCCGGCCGCACTCGGCATCCGCAACGGCGATGTCAAGATGATCAAAAACGCCGGAGGTACAATCACTAATCCGTTTGACTCGACGATGCGTTCGCTGCTTGTAGCTGTCTACGAACTTGGAGTCGAGGAGATCATGGTCATCGGCCACACCGGATGCGGAGTGCAGGGAATGAACGCCGCCGAGATGCTCCATCTGATGAAGGAGCGTGGTGTCGACGACGAGCACATATCGCTCATGCGGCATTGCGGAATTGATCTCGACAGCTGGCTGCATGGCTTCACCGATACAGCCGACGCCGTGGCGGAAACTGTCGACCTGATACGCAACCATCCCTTGATGGCCCACGATATCAGAGTGGCCGGATATATCATGGACTCCACAACCGGAGCACTCGAGAAAATCTGACCGACTACAGGCTCGCGACTCTACCATATTCGATCCCTCCGCCGAGCGGGCGGATCGTGACGATATTCAGACGCGGCGACAAAGAATCCGGATTCTTTGTCGCCGCGTCTGAATGTTTTCTTCAGCTGTCGGGCGGAAGGAGGAATAATGACTGATTGCATATTTATGAGAAATGTGTGCAGTTTTTAATGCACAAAATTGTCGGGAATGTGCGAAAAATAAAATTGTTCGTAATTTTTTTGCTAAAGAATGTTGCGCGAATCAAAATTTTTACAGAAATTTGTTGTTGTTAAGATTGTAATGACCGGCCA
Organism: uncultured Porphyromonadaceae bacterium; assembly: GCA_947175695.1. Lineage (GTDB taxonomy): Bacteria > Bacteroidota > Bacteroidia > Bacteroidales > Muribaculaceae > Lepagella. The sequence continues at coordinate 6,247 of CAMWNT010000108.1, read as the reverse complement.
ACCCGCAATAGCCCTTTTGCGGAATGCATGACTAATTATAAAAAATCGACAAATCGGCGTAGCCTGCCGCCGCCCAAAGGCAGTTGATGTCTGTGGACGAGGAGGCAATGCAGTTGATTATTTTATTGACACACTAAGGTAGAGAAAATTATGTTAGAGAAATTTTTGGAAAAGACCGACTTCTCATCCCTCGAAGATTTTTTTGCGAACTATAAAGTTAAAGTTCCCGAACACTTTAACTTTGCCTACGATGTAGTCGACGAGTGGGCGCGAATCGCCCCCGACAAGGAAGCCATGCTCTGGACCGACGAGCATGGCGTAGAACGCCATTTTACATTTGCCGACATGAAGCGTGAATCCGATCGCACAGCGTCGTTTCTTCAGCAACTCGGCATCGGCAAAGGCGACATGGTGATGCTCATTCTCAAGCGCCGATGGCAATTCTGGTTTTCTATTCTTGCCCTTCATAAACTCGGGGCTGTGGCGATTCCGGCCACTCATCTGCTGACGCCGAAAGATATCATCTATCGCTGCAATGCGGCCCGGATCAAGGGTATCATCGCAGTCGGAGAAAAGATTGTGGTCGACCACATCGAGAAGGCGCGTCCGGATTGCACGACTGTCGAGGTGTTAGTGTCGACAGGCCCTGATGTCCCCGCCGGATGGTATGACTTTGACTCGATGGCGGAATCCGCTCCGGAATTCAAGGCGCCGTCGCATCCCAACGACAACAGCGATATCTCGCTCCTCTACTTCACGTCGGGCACAACGGGCGAACCTAAAATGGTGGCTCATGATTTTCTCTATCCGCTTGGCCATATAATCACTGCCGCCTACTGGCACAACCTCACTCCCGAATCGCTTCATCTGACCGTAGCCGACACAGGCTGGGGCAAAGCCGTCTGGGGCAAACTCTATGGCCAATGGATAGTCGGAGCCGATGTGTTTGTCTATGATTTCGAAAAATTTGACGCCGACAAGATGCTGCGCCAGATCGAACGCTATGGAGTGACGAGTTTCTGTGCTCCCCCGACAGTCTACCGCTTCATGGTGCGCCAAAAGCTCGCCGATTATGATCTTTCAGCACTTAAATACTGCACCACTGCCGGCGAGGCAATGAATCCGAGTGTGTTCGAGCATTGGAAGGAGGTGACAGGAATCGATATCAAGGAGGGATTCGGCCAGACCGAGACCACTCTGACTGTCGGCACATACCCCTGGATGAAATCCAAACCGGGGTCGATGGGACTCCCCAGTCCGGGTTATTGTCTCGGATTGGTCGACGCCGAGGGCAATCCCTGCGCACCGGGCGAGGAGGGGGAGATCGTCATCTACACATCGGAGGGATGCCCCGTCGGTCTTTTCCGCGAATACCTCTACGATCCCGAGCTGACGCGCGAGACTCACGACAACGGAGTCTATCACACGGGTGATATCGCGACGCGCGATGAAGACGGCTATTTCTGGTTTGTCGGACGCGCCGACGACGTCATCAAATCGTCGGGCTATCGTATCGGCCCCTTCGAGGTCGAGAGCTCGCTTATGAGTCATCCGGCGGTTGTAGAATGTGCGATCACTGGTGTTCCCGATCCTGTGCGCGGACAGATCGTGAAAGCTTCGGTCGTATTGGCACCCGAATATAAATTGCGTGCCGACGACGATCTTATAAAGGAGTTGCAAAATCACGTGAAAGTGACGACCGCGCCCTATAAGTATCCTCGCTTGATCGAGTTTGTCGATGAATTGCCGAAGACTATCTCCGGCAAGATCCGTCGCGTCGAGATCCGCGCGACTCATGCGAGCAAAGCAGTGTAAGAACGCAAATGTAGAAAAATAGAAGAGTCCGGATTCGACAGACAGGCTGCCGAATCCGGACTCTTCATATTATTCGCGGCCCTTAAAGCCCTTAAAGCCCTTAAAGCCCTTAAAGCCGTTAAGGATTTGTCGGGACGACGAAGCGCACTGGCCGACGGTCGGTCAGAAGCAGCGTGACATCAGTGATTCCACGGAGAGTGTCGGCGTATTCGATCGGGCGAACCGATAGGATTGTGCCGTTTGACACTACGAGGCGAGGCCGGAGCCTGATGCGCGACTCGTAGATGCCGAGTCTTCCGCTCCCTGTCGGCTCTCCATCGGGGCTGAAAAGAGGAAGCGCCAGAGTGTCGGTCGCTACCGGCAGATCGAGAGAGATTCGCTCCACAACGAGCCGAAGCGTCTCGGCATTGCAATAATGCATATATCGGATCGAGAGCGTCGCTTCGTAAGATCCCGGGATCCGGCGTATTGTGTCGCCGATTGCCTTGTCGGTCATTTCTTCGAATCGGTTGGCCGCGGGGGGAGCATAAGCCGCCGGATCAAGAACGAAATCCACAGATCGGGTTGCGTCCCAGCCTTGAGGAGAGAGGGGCGAGGATGTACACCAGTCGACATCATCCCGGCATGATGTCGACGCGGCGGCTGCGGCAACGATCAAAGCCGGGATGAGTAAGGATTTATAGAGGTTGACACTCATTTTTCTGAGTCGGAATTATTAGCGCGGGGCTTACGGTCGTGGCGTCCACGGGAATTGCGATTGCCGTTTTTGCGGGAGTCATCGGCGCGCTGGTTGTCGCGGCGTGGATTTTCCCGGCGACTATTCGGCTCGGGAGTCGGAAGAAGAGCCGCGGCCGAATAATCTTTTTTTACGGGTGGAGTATTGTCGGTCGTTGCCGGTGACACTTGACGTTGTGGCCGCTGCTGATTATCGCGGGGCTGACGTTTTTTCGTCGGAGCCGCTCCCGGATTTTCAGTGCGGTTGGGGTTCGGGTTTGCCGGGCGTTGACCTTTTCTGTCGCGTTGGGTCCGAGCGTTTTTCCCTTGGGCGTGTTGCTGTCCCGACTGCTGATTCTGAGTCTGGCTCTGCTGTGAAGGTTGCTGACGCTGTTGTTGGCGCTGTCCCTGCTTTTGCGGGGCGGCCTCCTTATCATTGGCGGCTTCCTTATTGGTTGCAGGCTCTGAATTTTTGCGATCGGCGAGGCGCTGACGCTCCTTATCCTTCTTTTTCTTCTTGCTCTTTTTGTCGAAACGGGTGAGCGATTCCTGGCCTACGAGATCTACGTATTCGCGTTTCTGCGGAGCCGCGGGTTGCTCGGCCTCAAGGCGTTCTGGCTTCTCGCCCCTGCGATTGATCTCGATGATCTCCTTGGCTCGTGCGGTCGATATTGTGACGAGATTGACGGCCTGGTGTTTGTCGGTGGAATATGTGATTTTACCGGCCAGGATATCAATCTTAAACTGATAATACTCCTGATCCTGAGTGATCAGCACGGCGTCTTTGGGCGGGAATCGTCGGGCGGCCTCGGCATATGCGTCGGTTTCGAAATTAAGGCAGCATTTGAGCTTCGCGCATTGTCCGGCGAGCTTCTGAGGATTCATCGAGAGATCCTGGATGCGAGCCGCACCGGTGCCGACGCTGACGAACTTCGACATCCAGGAAGAGCAGCAAAGCGGACGGCCGCAAGGGCCGATGCCGCCGATTCTTCCCGCTTCCTGTCGAGCGCCGATCTGCTTCATCTCGATTCTTATCTTGAAAGTGTCGGCAAGGATACGGATCAGCTTGCGGAAGTCGACACGCTCGTCGGCGATGTAATAGAAAATCGCTTTGGCGCCGTCGCCTTGATATTCCACATCGCCGATCTTCATGTTGAGTCCGAGTTCGGCGGCGATCTGACGGGATCGGATCATTGTGGAATGTTCGCGGTCGCGAGCTTCCTTAAACTTCTCGATGTCGGCTTCGGATGCAATGCGGAATATGCGTTTGATATCAGCCTCTTTGGCTCCGGATTTTTTCATCTGGAGCCTGACGAGCGGGCCTGTCAGCATCACTTGTCCGATGTCATGCCCCGGGCTTGCCTCCACGGCCACCCAATCGCCTTTCTTGAGCTTTAATTTATCGGGATTGCGATAGAATCCGGAGCGGGTGTTTTTGAAAAGCACCTGCACGATTTCGGTCTCGTCGGCCGGCGCATATTGGATGTCCGCCAGCCAGTCGGTGACGTGTAGCGTGCCGCGAAGATTCAATGGTTTCTTCATTCGGCTTGATTATTTGGCGAAGGCTACGGCACGTGTCTCGCGGATAACAGTGATTTTGACTTGTCCGGGATAAGTCATTTCATCCTGGATCTTTTTGGCGATTTCAGCCGAGAGACGTTCGGTGTCTTCATCGGTGATCTTGTCGGCGCCGACGATGACGCGGAGTTCGCGGCCGGCCTGGATGGCATAAGTCTTGATGACGCCGGGATACGAGAGGGCGAGCTGCTCGAGGTCGTTGAGACGCTTGATATATGCCTCGACGATTTCGCGGCGCACGCCGGGACGCGCACCCGAGATGGCGTCGCAGACCTGCACGATCGGTGCGATCAGCGAAGTCATTTCGACTTCATCGTGGTGAGCTCCGATGGCATTGCAGATTTCCGGCTTTTCTTTGAATTTCTCAGCGAGCTTCATGCCGAGCAGAGCGTGGGGGAGTTCGGGCTCATCGTCGGGCACTTTGCCTATATCGTGGAGCAATCCGGCGCGACGTGCCTTTTTGGGGTTGAGTCCGAGTTCCGAAGCCATGACGGCGCAGAGGTTGGCCGTCTCGCGGGCGTGCTGGAGGAGGTTCTGGCCATAAGAGGAGCGATATTTCATTTTGCCGACCATGCGGATCAGCTCGGGATGCAGACCGTGGATTCCGAGGTCGATGGCAGTGCGTTTGCCGGTCTCGATGATTTCCTCTTCAACCTGTCGGCGCACTTTTGCCACGACTTCCTCGATTCGGGCCGGATGGATGCGGCCGTCGACCACGAGCTGATGAAGTGCGAGACGCGCGATTTCACGTCTTACGGGGTCAAAACCGGAGAGTACGATTGCTTCCGGGGTGTCGTCGACAATGATTTCGATGCCGGTGGCGGCTTCGAGAGCCCGGATATTGCGTCCTTCGCGGCCGATGATTCGTCCTTTGACCTCATCGTTGTCGATATGGAACACTGTGACGGAGTTTTCGATCGCCGTCTCTGTGGCCACACGCTGAATCGATTGTATCACGATGCGTTTGGCTTCTTTCGAAGCTGTCAGGCGTGCGTCGTCGATGATATCGTTGATATATCCGGCCGCCTGGGTTTTCGCTTCGTCTTTGAGCGATTCCACGAGGCGTTCGCGAGCTTCGTCGACGCTGAGTCCGGAGATGCGCTCGAGCTCGGTGCGAGCTTCTTTGACGAGGACGTCGAGCTCCTGATGGCGGCTTTCTACGAGCTGTTCTTTCGAATCAAGTGCGGATGCGCGCTGATCGGTCTCTTTTTTACGGCGCTGCAACTCTTGCTGTTGCTGGTTGAGTTGGATTTCACGTTGCTTGGCGCGAGCTTCGGCCGACTGCACTTTTGAGAGGCGCTGCGACGCTGTCTTTTCGGCGTCGGATATTATTTTCATCTCCTCCTCTCTGGCTTTGAGGATGGATTTCTCCTTTATGACGTCGGCCTCGCGCGAGGCTTCATCGATGATAATATTTGCTTTGGATTGTGCGGATCTGCGAGAGTAGTAGGCGGCGACATAGTATCCGAGCGCCACTCCGGCGATGATGCACACAACGCATAAAAGGGTGATGTTCATGATATGTTAATGGTGATAAAATTATAGTTGTCGGCATGCGCAGGCCTGTTGATGGCTTGACACGCCGATTTTAGCCAATGGGGTTTCCCTGGCAAAATGATCATGAAATCAAGACTGATGAGGCTTCCCGGGGGGCGCCGTCGGCGCGATGTGTGCGAATAGCGGGATGTTAAAAATCGTGGCGGCGATTGATGCCGAAGTTTTCAGGTCGCTTTGATTCGGTCGATAGGTCAACGGATGTCGTGGCGGCCGTCGGAGTCGAGATCGTCGGGTTTGCGGGCGAGCAGTTCGTCGAGCGATTCCGAAGTGGAGCGCAGTGTCGACGATAGTGAAGCGTAGCGTTCCGAGAGTTCATGGAAGAAGGATGCGTATTGATAAGCGATCATCGCGAAAAGTTCGGAGCGCGTTTTTCTCGGGAACTTCGCTCTCCAGTCGGAATAAAGCGCGTTGAGATCGCTTTCGCATTTTCTCACAGCATCCTGCTTTGAGAATGGCACAGTGAGCTTTATTCGCTCGCCGGCTATATTGATTTCGATTTTTACGTTGTCTCTGTTCGTGGTCATCGCGGGGATCAATCTGAAAATTGATCTTTTGTCGGGGGGGGCGGGAGAGGGTTTGATGA
>CAMWNT010000107.1 GCA_947175695.1 uncultured Porphyromonadaceae bacterium | reverse complement strand
AGTTAGCGCCGGATGGTCCTTTGCCCCTTCGCCCCTTTGCGGAGCCCCAAGTTGGCGCCGGATGGTCGTTGGCTCTTTGCGGGAGATTCGCGGGAATTTGCAAGAAAGATAAAAAAAAATTGCGTAGAAAGTTTTTTTTTGTTAACTTTGCGGATGAACTCGGAGCGGCACTTGCTGCCGCCCCCTGGGAATGCTAAGGGTACAATCTGTTAACCGTCTGAATCATAGAGAACTCACAGTAAAGATTCGCATCGTGCCCTGTATCTCCGAGGTCCGGGGCTTACAGAGCGAAAAACATTGTAACTACAGCATGTGCTTATTATGGCGGGCCGGCGACTTGTCGTAGCCATGGAAATCCGTCATTGAGATTGGTAATGTGAAGTTGGCGGCTATGCCGCGGGCTTGTTTTCACAGTAAGATTCGAATTGATAGGCACACACTGCACACTCTGTTTCGGATAGCGTGTCAATACGATCTCCACTAATTCGCATTTCACGGTAGCTTGAAAGGCACCTGTTCCCGATTCTTACCTTCATAGACTGAAAGTAATAACTAACTAAATATTAACACTTTTAAAACTAACTTACATGAAAAAGCTACTACTGTATCTCGTGGCGATCATCACCATGAGTACGCTGTCGGTAGATGCTATGGCAGACAAGTATGTCTACATACAGAAGCCGGCGGATAATGGCGATGTGAAGCTGTGGTGGTGGGGCGATCAGAGCTATGCTGCCGACTATACCTACCCGGGTCCCAATCTGAAAAACTTTGAACTTAAGGGAGACTATCCTAAAGTGGAGAGTGTCACAGGTACTGATGGGAATGCCTATTACAAGGTGGGACTCCAGGATGGCACTACAGGAATGAAGATCAATGATAATAATGGTGATATCACTATCGATTTCACTCGATGCTATTCTTCTACCGGTGCAACGCTTGGTCTCGTCAGCGAAATCATCAAAGAACAAGGTGGCGAAGATCCCGATCCGACTCCTTCCGGTGACTACGTGTTCTACCTCGGTGGAGAACCGTTCGGAGGATGGAATGGAGAATACAAAAAAGAAGAGAATAAGTTGACATACATTGGTAATAATACTTATCAAATTACCGGTGTATCCATAGAAAATGGCAAGTATTTCTCTATTTACGCCTCTGCAAACGGCGCGGATTTTAAGCAGTATAATTATTCTGACCGCAACATCTCAGGCACGGTTGATTCTCCTGTCGCACTTGTTCAGAACAGCGATGCTATCCAGTCAAGCGTAGCCCTCAAGGATGTTACATTTACCCTTTATGTTAACGGCGAAGGCAACTATACGTTGAGTATCACTCCCGATAATCAAGTTGTTGATCCCGTCATCGAGACTGTATATACTTGGGCCGCAAAAGAGAGCGCTGAAAAAGCATTCGAACTTGTGTTGAAGGATGGCGTATATACATTAAGTAATGCACTCTCTAATGTTCCCCAGGCATTCTATCTTGAATGTACTAAAAAAGTATATGTAGATAATGTCGAGGATACAACTAAGAGAACCACAACCGTATATGGTTGGACAAATCACACCGGACTCGAGCCTAACGGCGAAATTACTCTCTGGAAAGAAAACAAACCTATTACGTTCGCTGAGGGTTACGAAAACTTCAATCTGAGCTTCGCTCATGTTGACGACATGCCCGGTAGCGTGAAGGTTAACTTCACAGCGACTAAGGAAGTAAAAGTGGAAATGCCCCAGGTGGTAAGTATCAAAACTTATAAAAGACAGGGTGATAATGGCCAAGTCTGGGAGTTTGATACAGCTCCTGTAGAAGATGGCGTTGCTGTTGTCAAAAAGGTATATCTATCCGGCGGTTTTAATTTCCGTTTCAGATATGATGCAAGCACCGAAGAGTATCATTCGATAAGCGGTGAAAATACGTGGAATGTTACATCTAAACCGACTTCGTTTGCTAATTTCTTCAATGTTATAGATTGCGGAGGTGAGGGTGAGTGGCAAAAAGTAGACGGAGCTTCATCAGGTGTCTATTACGACATCACATTCAACTTCAACGATCTGACTTACACAATCGTTGAGCATGTTGAGCAGGTTGAACCCTCGAAAGTAACTACTGTCTACTTCATCGACCGTCAGAATTGGGGCAACCTCCACTGCTACAACTATACCGATAAAGGCGACCTCGGCGGTGGAAAAAATGATAATAACGGCATCTTCCCGGGTCAGAAGATGGAGGATATCACAGAGAATCCTGCCTATGCCGAAATGATGAAGGGTATTCAGGGTCTTTCTGCACAAGGCTATAGAGTCTACAAGATCGATCTGACTAAGACTCAGCTTGAGGCCGATGGCTACACAATGCCTAAAATCATCTTTAGCAATGGTACATCCGGTGCTCAGTCTGCTAACCTCTATCTCGTGAAGGATGGTATCTATACCAACGGTACTCCCTCTAATCTTAACGAAGGCCAGATAGCTGTCAAGGCTTCCGACTATCTTCCCCGTCAGTGGTACAAGGCTGACGCTGAAGAGGGTGAGCAGTGTGTATACACCTACCCGAACGATGAAGTATCGACTCCCTACAACTACATCTATGTCGATGTAGATCACTATACTGATACATACAATGATGGCAAGCGAGTATCCGTACAGATTGAGTATACTCTCAATGGTCAAACATTTGTTGCTACCGGTCTTTCCGGCACTCACTATCTGTCGCTCGTGAATATCAATGGTAAGGATTATCTCCGCGTCGCGATCGCTGAGGACGTAATTCCCGACGGAACAACTATAAAACTCGTTGTTTGGGAAAATCCTGATAATAAATACGGTGGTATTAATCCCGATGTCAGCGGCAACTGGTCTGGCCAAGGCTGTAAGCATGGTGTCTGTGACGCCACTATCTCCGGGAACAAGCACCTTGATTGCCCGATGAGCTCCGGCTGCCCGCTGATCTTCACCAACGCGACGTTCACCAACGGCGCTCTCTTCACTCGCAGCTCCGAGCAGGACAACATCCTCACGAAGACAATGCCGACCCGCATGTATGTGGTAGATGCTGCACAGAACGGTGCATTCAACCTCGCCGGACTTAAGCGTGCACAGCTTAATGAAGGTGAAATCGAAAACGCAGAAGGTGTTTACGAGCCGATTAAAGTTGCGGATTATGTCGCTTACGATGTGACTTCGACTCTCGTAGATGGCGAATATGTGATTCCCAACGTGCCCCAGAAGGCCGATTTCTATATGCTCGGCGCTTACGACACGAATGAGGGTACTGTTTACCATGTCTTCTCCAACAAGAACAATCCTGAGATGCTCCCCGGTAACAACTATGGGTTCCGTTACAACGAGCAGGGTCGCTACACTATCACCGACGCGTTCGGCACATCACGTGAATACACAATCACTATCCACTGGGCCGACCAGTCTGTCTCTGTCCGCACAGAGGCTAAGCCCAATGCATTCCAGCTCGGTCAGAACCGCGACAACGGTGGTTATGTCGGTGTGAATTCCCAGATCGCTCACATGATGTTTGCGGTAGCTGATAACGCTGATACCTTCGATGAGATCCACATCATGCACGCCGCTGAGTTTGATCCGGACACATACAAGGATTCTCACTCTGTGATGTTCAAACACAATGCGGAATACGATGCGTTCATGGCGGGCAGACTCAATAAGGTTGTAAGCGACGCGGATTACGACGGCACGCTCACTAACGCTGACCCCTCATCCGGCACAAATTCGACTCACTCCACTGTCGGCGCTCGCGCTTTCACAGCCGGTATCTACACTCTGACTGTATCCAACGATGATGCAGAAGGCATCACCGCCGCTACTTCCGATATCCCCGTCCGCGTGATCCCGACTCTGGAATCCACCGGTCTGACCCTCAACTATCACCCGATCCCGTCAAGCGCCGATGGCAGCTTCGATATCGAACTCGATGAGCTCTCTGATGAGGAATTTAAAGATGGCGATTACAGCTACGGTCCCGAGCGCGTTGGCTTATTCCCGACGCTTGCCGATTACATTGTCGAAGGTAAGACTGCTGACGAGACTCTCCAGATCTGGTGGGCATATCTCACCGATGCAACCGCTCAGAACAGTGCTGTAAGTGCATATTCTGTAGTCCAAGATTACAATGGTCTGAAAGCAACCGAGAACCCCTTCGGCACTCCCGCCGAAAACGGTCTGGCTCGCTATAGCTACAAGAATGCTTTGAGCAACGACGGCATGAAGGCTGCTAAGGGCTTCCGCTTCCAGATTGTGCAGAATGGCATCACATCGCCGCTCTATACAGTCAATGTAAGCGACAATATCACCACCGGCGTTGAAGAACTCGGTGTTGAGGATGTTGAAGCAGTTTACTATGATCTGAATGGCGTTAAGGTTGACGGCACAAACCTCGCGAAGGGCATCTACGTGAAGGTTGTCGGCACCAAGGCTACTAAGGTCATCGTGAAGTAAACCCCGACTACCATTATCTATCTCCATAAGAAGGGGGAGCAACTACGGTTGCTCCCCCTTTTTCTATTTTGCCTCCCGCGCATCTCCCGCTAAGCCGACACCGGCCATCCGGCCCGCATCTCCCGCGAAGTCGACACTGGCCATCCGGCGCCAACTGGGGCTCCCGCAAAGAGGCAAAGGGGCAAAGGACTGCGCACGCGGATCTCCCGCCGAGCTGCCACCGGCCATGCGGCGCGCAAGGGGGCTCCCGCAAAGAGGCAAAGGGGCAAAGACCATCCGGACGAAACTATATTGTCCGAGCGCAGCCCTTTGCTTCTTTGCTTCTTTGCGGGATGATCAAGTTGGCGCCGGATGGTCTTTGCCCCTTTGCCTCTTTGCGGGAGGATCAAGTTGGCGCCGGATGGTCCTTTGCCCCTTTGCCTCTTTGCGGGAGCCCCAGTTGGCGCCGGATGGCCGATTGAGGCTTCGCGCGAGGAAGGCACTTGCGAATGTCAACTGAGATTGCTATCTTTGCAGGATAGAACTCCCACTAACCAACGATCGACGTGAACCAACAAATGCTCCAGCCGATGGAGGCCGCAAGGCGCGTGCTCAATGAAGCATCGGTCAACCTCTTCCTGACCGGACGCGCCGGTACGGGCAAAACTACATTCCTCCGGCAACTCGTCGCCGAGTGCCCGAAACGAATGGTCGTGCTCGCACCGACCGGCGTCGCCGCCATCAATGCCGGTGGCTCAACAATACATTCCTTCTTCCAACTCGACTTCGCACCGTTCCTGCCCGACCGACCCACACCCGCCGACAGGAAATCCCACCGATTCGCCAAATCCAAAATCAACCTTATACGCACACTCGACCTGCTCGTGATCGACGAAGTGTCGATGGTGCGCCCCGATGTGCTCGACGCAGTCGACGCCACTTTGCGCCGACTGCGCTCGTCGGTCAGACCTTTCGGCGGGGTGCAGCTGCTGCTGATCGGTGATCTGCGTCAGCTGCCGCCGGTGGTCAAAGACGATGAATGGCGACTCCTCTCCACATGCTACGCCTCCCCCTACTTCTTCGAAAGCCGCGCACTCAAAGAGAGCGGCTTCCTGATGGTGGAGCTGACGCATATCTACCGCCAGACCGACCCGACATTCGTAGAGATCCTCAACCGCATACGCGACAACTCCGCCGACGCCGCCACACTCGCCGCGCTCAACCGGCGCGCCGCACCCGGGCTCATGCCCGCCGACGGCGCCGACGACGGTTATATCCGACTGACGACCCACAACTACCGCGCCGACGCGATCAACGGCAGCCGACTCGCCGCATTGCGCGGTGTGCCACATATATATCGCGCCAAGGTCAGTGGCAAATTCCCCGAATCATCCTATCCCGCCGACGAAACACTGATTATGAAACGTGGCGCACAGGTGATGTTTATCAAAAACGATGCCTCCCCCGAGAAAGCATACTACAACGGATTGATCGGCGAGGTCGTCGCGATGACCGACGACAACGTCACGGTGCGCCCGCGCCGCGACGCCGACACGGGTCGCCGGCAGGCCGACATCACTGTGGAATACGCCTCCTGGGACAACACCCGCTACGAACTGGGCGACGACGGCGAAGTGAAAGAGGAGATCGAGGGGAGCTTCTCACAGATACCGCTCCGTCCGGCGTGGGCGATCACGATCCACAAAAGTCAGGGACTGACCTTCGACCGCGCCATCATCGACGCCGCCCGCAGTTTCGCACCGGGTCAGTGCTACGTCGCGCTGTCCCGCTGCCGGAGTCTCGAAGGACTCGTGCTCGACTCACCGCTACCGCTCACGGCGATCATGACCGACTCGGCGGTCAACGCCTTTATCAGTGAGCAACCCCGTCTGGTGGCGGGGAACGAGCAGATCGAGCGGTTTGCCGACAGTTACTACTGCGAGATGCTACTCGAGCTCTTCACCTTCCGCAAGCTCGACTCACTCTTCGACGGCTACTATCGGGCGGCAGCGGCGGCGTTGCCGCGTAAATTTCCGGCGTTCATGAGTGAGCTGGATGAGATGCGAGGTGCGATGGGGGAAGTGTCGTTGACGGCGGGGCGCCGTGCGGCGGTCGCCGAGCATCCGTCGATGCGCGAGCTGACGGATGTCGCGGCGCGACTGCACGCCTACCTGTTGCGGGCGTTGCCGCATCGGGGTGACGCGACGGTGGCGGAGGCGATCGACGGGAAGGTGCGCGGGGGCGCTCGCTGGTTCAGCGAGCGGTTGCGGCGGATGCGATCGGTGATCGAAGAGACACCGATGGCGATCGAGAACAAGGTACTGCTCAAGCGCTTGACGCAGCATCGCGACGAATTGCTCGAGATGATGGGATTGCAGGAGGCGCTGTTGCGCCATTTCGGCGACGCGCCATTCGGCGCGCAGGAGTATCTGCGCGTCAAGACGCGCCATCTGCTGGCGACGCAGTCGCCGCCGCGCCGGCGCCGCCGCGCGTCGCGCTGACCCCGCGAGCCGCGCTAACCCCGCGAGCCAGGGCGCTAACCGTGAGGGGCGCTTAACTGGGAGGAGGGGCGCCCGCGCCCCTCCGCGCCGTTGGGCGCTGGGGGGGTGGGGGGTGGGATGGGATGTGAGGAGAAACAGCAAGACG
>CAMWNT010000106.1 GCA_947175695.1 uncultured Porphyromonadaceae bacterium | reverse complement strand
CCGGTCTGCTCGTCGACGATCTTGATCTTGTTGTCGTCGATCACATATTCCACATCCTTGTCGAAGAGGGTGTAGGCTTTGAGAAGCTGGTTGACGGTGTGCACACGCTCCGCCTTTGTGGCGTAGTCGGCGAGAAGAGCGTCTTTTTTCTCCTGGCGCGCTTCGGCAGTGAGGTCTTCGGTGTCGACCGTCGAGAGCTGAGTGGCGATGTCGGGGAGCACGAAGAACGAGGGATCCTGCGTCGTGTCGGTCAGCACCGCGATACCTTTGTCGGTCAGTTCGATCGAATGGTTTTTCTCGTCGATGACGAAGTAAAGGGGCTCGACTGCGACGGGCATTTCGCGGTTGTTGTCCTGCATGTATTTGGCCTCGGTCTTGAGCAGAATCTGCTTGATGCCGTCTTCACTGAGATAGCGGATGAGGGGGTTGTGTTTCGGTAGGCCTTTGTAGGCGCGGAAGAGTGAGAGTCCGCCGGCTTCGAGAAGCTGGTCGGCGGTCATCGGCTTTTTGGAGGGGTCTTCCTGACGGGCCTTGTCGAACTTGGCGATCTGTTCGGGGTCGCCGCTCATGGCGGCCGCGATCATAGCCTTCGCTTCGAGCAGGTAGGCCTGCGCGAGTTTGCGCTGTGCGTTGACCACTTTCTCCACATTGGGCTTGAACTCGTTGAACATCTGGTCGTCGCCTTTGGGCACGGGTCCGGAGATGATCAGCGGCGTGCGGGCGTCGTCGATGAGTACGGAGTCGACCTCGTCGACGATGGCGTAGTAGTGGTCGTTGCGCTGCACGAGGTCGCTCTCCATGACAGCCATGTTGTCGCGGAGGTAGTCGAAGCCGAATTCGTTGTTGGTGCCGAATGTGATGTCGCTCTTATAGGCGCGGCGGCGCTGGGGGGAGTTGGGCTGAGTCTTGTCGATGCAGTCGACGGTCAGGCCGTGGAATTGATAGAGGGGTCCCATCCATTCGGAGTCACGCTTTGCGAGATAGTCGTTGACTGTGACCACGTGTACGCCTTCGCCTGTCAGCGCGTTGAGGAATACGGGGAGAGTCGCGACAAGGGTCTTACCTTCACCCGTTGCCATCTCGGCGATGTTGTTGGTGGTGGTGTCGCCGTTGAGGATGCCGTGGAGCACCATGCCGCCGATCAGCTGCACGTCGTAGTGCACCATATCCCATGTCATCAGGTTGCCGCCTGCCTGCCATGAGTTTTTATAGATGGCTTTGTCGCCTTCGATGCTGACGAAGTCTTTGCCGGCAGCGGCGAGTTCGCGGTCGGCTTCGGAGGCTGTCACTTCGATAGTGGGATTGTTGGCGAAACGACGCGCTGTCTCTTTGACCACAGCAAACACTTCCGGGAGAGCGGCGTCGAGCTTGCGGGCATACATTTTGAAGCAGTCGTCGCGGAGGTCGTCGATCTTTTTCCAGAGGGGCTCGCGCTTGTCGTATTCGAGAGTTTCGATTTCAGCGCGGATCTCGGCGATCTGATTTTTGTAGTTGAGCGCTTCGCCGCGGATATCGTCGCGGATGACGTCGATGCGGTGGCGCAGTTCGTCGTTGGAGTCGTTGAGGAGTTGCTCGGAGATGGGGTTGATCTCCTTTTCAAGGCGGTTCCAGAGGGGGCGCACAGCGCGTTCGCTCTGATTGCCGAATATTTTTTTAAGTATTGAGTTGAATCCCATTGATTTATGGATATTGTGGCCATTCCGTCAGGGCCGATGTGAGGCCGGCCGTGGGGGATGGATTGAATTATTCTGCAAATATAACTAATATAGTGGAAGTTGGCAAGAAATCGGGGCGATTTGTGCGACTGTCGATGTCAGTTGTCGGCTGTCGCGTCAGAAATCTACGGGTCGCCCCGTCGCGCCGTTGGGCGCCCGGATATGGATAGTGGATGTGATTGTCGGAGCGATGTTGACGGCTCTGACGGGTGTGACGATTTTGGCCGGAGCGATTCCGGGCGCCATGAGGAAGAAGGGGGTGGCGGCTGTGGCGGAGCGCTGATGGCTGACGGTGGAGGGGTAGCGGGTGTCGTCGACGACGTTCCATCCGGGGGTGTAGGTCAGGAAGATGTCCCCGGCGTTTTTGGGGTCGATGGAGTTGCGGATCCGCGCTCCCTCTTCGGTGAGGTCGGAGAGGATTTCGCCGAGAGTGCGCGCATCGGAGATGCCGCTCATTCTGACGATGAAATCGCGGGCGTCGGCAATGGCGGGGTTGATGTCGGGAGTCTTGGCGGCCAGAGCCTTATGGTCGAGGTATATCTGGTTGCCGAAGACTTTTCTGACGTAGTCGGCGTTGCCGTATTTTGCAGTCAGATAGGAGTTGAGGAGCGATTCTACGCGCTTGAGAGAGATGTCGCCGCCGGGGATACGGAATTCGGCGGCGGGCGCCGAGGGGTCGTTGAAGTAGCCTGTGGATGAGAGGAATATGACGCTGTTTTCGAGTCCTACCTGTGCGTCGATGGCGTCGAGCAGTCGGCCGAGCTGGGAGTCGAGGCGCACGTAGGTGTCTTGCAGCTCCATGCGTCCGTCGCCCTCTTTGGCATAAGCCCAGGGGGCGGCTGTATAGCCGATGGAGAGCATGTCGATTCCGTCGGGGCGCTTGCCGAGCGAGAGCTCGCGTAGCGCGTCGATAGCGACGTCGGTCACTTCGCGGTTGACGGGCGCCGACTTTTTGAATCGGGAGTAGAGGTCGCGTCCGGAGTCGAGGAATGTGTGGCGGAAGCCGTATTCGCCTCGGGTGGCCGGGAGGCCGGGGTAGAGCCCGGGGCGCAGCATCGGGGTCCATCGGATGGAGTCGAGCTGTTTGTGGAGGGGAGTGGTGCGGTTGCGGCGCGAGATGAATTGCGGGAAGTCGCGATACCATGCCGTTGAGCTCCATTGGCCGTCGGCGTCGTTGATCCAGAGGGCGCAGTTGCCGGCGTGGCCGGCCATGATGATGGCTTGCTGCGGATCGGGAGCGATGGCGTAGACCGAAGTCAGTCCGTCGCCGTCGATTGCGACTTCATCCGATATCGTCGAGAGTCGGAGATTGATCGGCGAGAGGGATTCGCGGGTGAAATTGCCCATCGAGTTGAGGTCGATGAGCGTAGGCACGATTGTGGCGTTGTCGGCCGCGACAGTCTCGGGGCCGGCTATGCCGTTGACGGCGGGGAAGGCGCCGGTGTAGAGCAGCGCCGTGGCGGATGCCGCGTCGCGGAGATCGGCATTGAAGTCGAGGTCGCTGACAAAGACCCCTTTCTCCATCAGTCGGCGGAAGCCTTTTTCGCCGAAGAGGGATTGCAGATATTCGATGTAGTCGGTGCGCAGTTGATCGACGACGATTCCCACAACGAGTTTGGGTCGCTGCGAGGCATTGTCGGCGGCCACGACGACGTTGATTGTCATCAGGCCCATTATGATCGAACTGATAAGACGGCTTTTCATTATCTGCCTTTCTTGATTATAGTTTAAATTCGGGAATCTCTGGGATCTCGGGGATCATGAGATTCTCGGGGATCTTGGGGTTTTTGAGGATCGCGAGGATTTTGAGGGTTTTGAGGCTCTCTGGGATTTGGAGCCGGATGCCTTGCGGGGTGTCGGCTCGGGGTGATTGATGAGGCTGCGGCGGCGCGCGTAGGTCGCTACGAAGCTCAGAGCCAGAGCGAGAGTCACGCCCCATAGCGGGAATACGGCGGGGTTGGTGTGCTGCGGCTGAAGAGGCCATGCGCCGATCAGAATGACGAGAATGACCAGGTCGACCGTAGCCATTGCCATCGCCACAGGGCGAGTCGTGCGCCACCATACAAAGACCGCTATCACAAGCTGCAGCGGATTGAGCCAGAGCGCGAGCAGATTGGGGGATGTGGAGTCATGGCTTGAGAAGAACACCAAAAACCAGACGATGCATCCCGCCAGGCCGAGCAGTCCGAAGAATGCGGTGTAGATCAGCGGGTAGATCCGGGCTTTGCGCCATTGCACGACACCGGCCACAATCGACAGCGCGAGGAGCAGAAGCGACACGGCCAAAGGGGAGATCCACCATGGAGTGGGCGGCAGAGTCTTGGCGAATGTGCCGTCGGGCCAGGGAATGCCGGAAGGATCGCCGGCATAGAGGGCGCGTGTGGCTTTGACAGCCGGAGTGCCGTCGCTGAATTTCGCTTGGGCCAACTGCGCCTCAAGACGCGAGGGGGCGAATTGCTCCTGACGCGGGGTCAGAGGATGGTCGATGCCCGAGCCAAGCACAAGGTCGATTCCGAACTGATACCACGGATAGTCGCGGTGGAAATCGCGCATCGCGTCGCGAAACGACGAATAGACCGTTGTGTCGGGATAGAGGATCTTGCGCTCCATAGTGGCCGAATCGATGATGTCGGCCACACGCGTCGAGCAGTTGTCGCGCACATAATTGTAGCGATACGTGCGGTTGGCCGGGAGGGCGTTGATCTGCAGAAGCCGATGGAGGCGCGAGGTCTCCTCCGGAGTCAGGTTCAGGTCCTGCTCCACGACACCCGAGCCGCGTTCGCGATAAGAACTTAAAAACCATTGCGTCGGCGAGGGGAAGAGCATATAGTCGGTCTGCCCCTTGACGAATCGCATCAGGAAATTGGGCGATGCGAAATCAAACACGCCGTAGTTCCAGACAGTGTCGATGGCGGCTCCGTTTTCATCGATGCCGCGTATACGCAATGCCTCGTGGCCCACAAGTTCATATACCTCAGGCCCCGGCCTGCAGGTGATGACACTCGCCTGCAGCCGGGGTTGAAGGGCATATGCCGACTGAAACGCCGCAGCGAAAACGACTGCGACGATCAGCGTCAGTATGTGGGGAATACGGGATTTCAATATTCGCAGTTCTTGGGATAGCGGGGGAAAGGAATGACGTCGCGGATGTTCTGCATGCCGGTGACGAAGAGCACGAGGCGCTCGAAGCCGAGGCCGAAGCCGGAGTGGGGCACACTGCCGTAGCGGCGTGTGTCGAGATACCAATCCATGCCGTCGAGGCCCATCTCGTCGATGCGGGCCTTGAGCTTGTCGTAGCTTTCCTCACGCTGCGAGCCGCCGATGATCTCTCCGATCTTGGGGAAGAGCACATCCATGGCGCGTACAGTCTTGCCGTCGTCGTTGAGCTTCATGTAGAAAGCCTTGATCTCCTTGGGATAATCGGTCAGGATCACGGGCTTTTTGAAATGCTCTTCGACGAGATAGCGTTCGTGTTCGGAAGCGAGGTCGACGCCCCAGTAGACGGGGAATTCGAATTTCTTGCCGCTCTCTTCGAGGATGCGGATGCCTTCGGTGTAGGGGAGACGCACAAAGTCGTTCTCAACCACAAACTTCAGGCGTTCGGGCAATTCCTTGTCGAAGTGCTCGGCGAGGAATGCGATATCGTCGGCGCAATGCTCCAGAGCGTAGTTGATGCAGAATTTGATGAACTCCTCGGCGAGATCCATATTGTCGCGGATCTCATAGAATGCCATTTCCGGCTCGATCATCCAGAATTCGGAGAGATGGCGCGGAGTGTTGGAGTTTTCGGCGCGGAAAGTCGGGCCGAAAGTATATATACAACCAAGAGCTGTGGCTCCAAGTTCACCCTCAAGCTGGCCGCTGACAGTCAGCGAGGCCATTTTACCGAAGAAATCGCGTGAATAATCCACCTTGCCTTCCTTGTCGAGGGGAAGATCCTGAAGCGGCAGGGTTGTCACCTGGAACTGAGCGCCGGCGCCTTCGCAGTCGGATGCTGTGATAAGGGGAGTGTGGAAATAGTAGAATCCCTTGTCGTTGAAGAATTTATGCACAGCAAAAGCCAATGCGTGACGAATGCGGAGCACACACGAGAACGAGTTGGTGCGAGGGCGCAGATGCGCCTTTTCGCGAAGGAATTCGAGAGTGTGGCCCTTCTTCTGGAGGGGGTATGTCTCGGGGTCGGCTGTGCCGTAGAGTTCCACTTCATCAGCCTGCACTTCGATCGACTGTCCTTTACCCTGCGACTCTACGAGAGTGCCCTGCACATGGATAGAGCTGCCGGTGGTGATCCCCTTGAGGTCGGCGTCGGTGAATTTCTGAAGGTCGAAGACGATCTGGAGTGTCTTCACTGACGAGCCGTCGTTAAGGGCGACGAACTGCACATATTTGTTGCCGCGGCGAGAGCGGACCCATCCCTTGACGTCGACTTTCTGACCGATGAGTTGGGAGTGGTCGGCCATAAGAGCAGCCACGGTGGAACGTCTGATATCTTCCATTTTATGATGTTGCGTGTGATGTTGATATAAAGGTGAGGAGTGGGGAGCGCGGGGGTCGGTCCGCGCTCCCTTCGAAAATACTTCTTATTCGAACGATCCCATTCTGAGGAAGTTGACTTCTTCCTGAGTGAGATAGCGCCAACGTCCGCGGGGGAGGTTTTTCTTGGTGAGGCCCGCGAAGTATACACGGTCGAGGCGAGTGACGCGATATCCGAGGTGTTCGAAGATTCGGCGCACAATGCGGTTGCGGCCGCTGTGGATTTCGATTCCGGCCTGGTTGCGGTCGGTGTCGGATACGTAGCTGACTGCGTCGGCGTGGATTTCACCGTCTTCGAGTTCGATGCCGTCGGCGATGCGCTGCATGTCTTCTTCAGTGATATCCTTGTCGGTCCATACGTGATAGATTTTTTTCTTCACAAATTTGGGGTGAGTCAGTTTTGAGGCGAGGTCGCCGTCGTTGGTGAGCAGGAGGACGCCGGTCGTGTTGCGGTCGAGTCGACCTACGGGGTAGATGCGTTCCTGACAAGCGTTTTTGACGAGGTCGAGCACAGTGAGTCGGCCGTTGGGGTCGTCGCTTGTGGTCACGCAGTCTTTAGGCTTGTTGAGGAGGACGTAGCATTTGCGTTCGGGAGTGACGATTTTGCCGTCGTATTCCACGATGTCGCTGCCTGTGATCTTGACGCCGAGTTCAGTGACAACCTTACCGTTGACAGTGACTTTTCCGGCCTGGATGAATTCGTCGGCTTCGCGGCGTGAGCAGATGCCGGCGTTGGCCATGAATTTGTTGAGGCGGATTTCGGTGTTGGGATCAATATCTTCGAGTTCGTATTCGATTTGTTTGGGGCGCGGAGTGAACGTGCGGTTGGGCTGGTTGCGGTTGAATCCGGCGTTCGGACGGTTCTGGCCGCCGTTGCGGTTGAATCCGGGACGCTGGCCGGGACGCTGCTGATAGCCGTTGCGCTGCTGATAGCCGCCGTTGTTGGGGCGCTGCTGGTAGCCGCCGTTGTTGGGG
>CAMWNT010000105.1 GCA_947175695.1 uncultured Porphyromonadaceae bacterium | reverse complement strand
CGAATCCACAGTCGGCATAGCCGGTAGCTACAACTTTCGCACCGCGGTCGTGGCCATCCTGGCCCATCTTCGCAATCATGATACGCGGCTGGCGGCCTTCACGCTTGGCGAAATCAGCCACAGCCTTGCGGGCTTCCTCGAATTCAGGATCACCCTTTTCTTCGCTTGAATACACTCCTGAGATAGTTTTGATGACAGCTTTGTAACGACCTACGACAGCTTCGCAAGCGTCGGAGATCTCGCCGAGCGACGCGCGTAGACCGGCTGCTTTCACGGCGAGGTCGAGAAGGTTGCCCTTCGAGGGATCCTTGACACATTCCGTGATGGCTTCGAGAGCTTTCTTGACAGCCTCTTCATCGCGGTCTTTGCGCAGATCCTCAAGGCGGGCACACTGCTCTTTGCGCACTTCAGTGTTGTCGACCTCAAGGATGTCGATCGGATCTTCATGCTCAAGGCGATATTTATTGATGCCGACGATAGTCTGCTTTCCGGAGTCGATACGAGCCTGCGTGCGAGCCGCTGCTTCTTCGATCTTGAGTTTGGGAAGGCCGGTCTCGATGGCCTTGGCCATGCCTCCGAGCTTCTCGATCTCTTCGATGTGAGCCCATGCCTTGCGGGCGATCTCATCGGTCAGAGCCTCCACATAGTAAGAACCTGCCCAGGGGTCAACCTGCTTGGTGACATAGGTCTCTTCCTGGATATAGATCTGGGTGTTGCGGGCAATACGCGCCGAGAAGTCGGTCGGCAGAGCGATGGCTTCGTCGAGGGCGTTGGTGTGGAGCGACTGGGTGTGGCCGAGCACAGCGCCCATAGCTTCGACGCAAGTGCGGCCTACGTTGTTGAAGGGATCCTGTTCGGTCAGGCTCCAGCCTGAAGTCTGGCTGTGTGTGCGAAGTGCAAGCGACTTGGGGTTCTTCGGATTGAACTGCTTGACGATGCGGGCCCAGAGCATTCTGGCGGCGCGCATTTTAGCGATCTCCATGAAATAGTTCATCGAGATGCCCCAGAAGAACGAGAGGCGCGGAGCGAAAGTGTCGATATCCATGCCTGCGTTGACTCCGGCACGCAGATATTCAAGGCCGTCGGCCAGAGTGTATGCGAGCTCGATGTCGGCTGTAGCGCCGGCCTCCTGCATGTGATAGCCGGAGATTGAGATCGAGTTGAATTTGGGCATGTTCTTCGAAGTGTATTCGAAGATGTCGGCGATGATTTTCATCGAGAATGCCGGCGGGTAGATATAGGTGTTGCGCACCATGAATTCCTTCAGGATGTCGTTCTGAATCGTACCTGCCATTTCTTCAAGCTTGGCACCCTGTTCAAGGCCTGCGTTGATATAGAATGCAAGCACGGGGAGCACAGCGCCGTTCATGGTCATCGACACCGACATTTTGTTCAAGGGAATGCCGTCGAAGAGCACTTTCATGTCTTCGAGCGAGCAGATCGATACGCCCGCTTTGCCGACATCGCCTACGACGCGTTCGTGGTCGGCGTCATAGCCGCGGTGGGTCGGGAGGTCGAATGCCACAGAAAGACCCTTCTGGCCTGACGCGAGGTTGCGGCGATAGAAGGCGTTGGATTCGGCGGCAGTCGAGAAGCCTGCATACTGGCGGATTGTCCAGGGACGCATGGGATACATGCCGCTGTAGGGGCCGCGCAGGAAGGGGGGAAGGCCGGCCGCATAGTCGAGGTGCTCGAGGCCTTCGAGGTCTTCTTTAGTGTAAACGGATTTTACGGGGATGAGCTCTGCGGTCATCCATTCGTCGCCGGCTACGGCTTTTGCCGCGTGGGGCGCAACGACTTTATTTATATCGATTTCTTTGAAATTCGGTCTCATGGCGTTTATTTGAGGAGTTTGGCGTTAAACCCGATCAATGTGTCGAGCACATTGACGCGTACATGGATAAAGTCTTCGATTCCCTGAGCCTTGAGTTCGTCCATGCAGGCGGGAGCGCCGGCTACCACGAAGTGGGCACGGCCAGCAAGCTCTTTGTAGGCTTCGGGTGCGAATGTTGCATATTCATCGTCGCTTGAGCAGAGCACAACCACGTCGGCTCCCTTTTCGATTGCGGCGTCTACACCGGCTTTGACGCTGTCGAAGCCGATATTGTCGATGATTTCATATCCGGCGCAGCCGAAGAAGTTGGCCGAGAACTGAGCGCGAGCCAGACGCATCGCGAGGTTGCCGATTGTCAGCATGAATACTTTCGGACGGTTGGCGGCGCGTTCTGTGTCGAGACGAAGCTGTTCAAACTGGCTGGCAGCGCGGTCGAAGTTGAGATATTCAACAGCCCCGTCAGCCGGAGCGGCGCATCCGCATCCGCATTCGCAGCTCTTCTGAATCTTGTCGAGTGCGAATTCGTTGAAGTTGGGATATTGGTTGGTGCCGAGAAGGATTTCTTTGCGGCGGGCCACTTCAACGTGGCGTTTTACGCCCGATTCGTTGACTTTTGCCTGGATCTCGCCCTTCTTAAGCATGGCGAGGAAGCCGTCGGCATCTTCCACTTCGTTGAAGATTTTCCATGCCTCGCGAGCGATCGATGTGGTGAGCACTTCGATATAGTAGGAGCCGCCCGCAGGGTCGGTCACCTTGTTGAGGTGGGATTCTTCGCGGAGCAGGAGCTGCTGATTGCGGGCGATACGCTCGGAGAATTCATCCGGATTCTTATATTGGAGATCGAAGGGGAGTGTCTCGATCGAGTCGACGCCGGCCAGAGCCGCGCTCATGGTTTCGGTCATAGAGCGCAGGAGATTGACGTGGGCATCGAAGATAGTCTGGTTGAACTGCGAAGTGACGGCATGGACATGCATTTTGCAGCACTCTTCCTCTGCGCCGTAGGCTTTGACGATTTCTGCCCAAAGCATGCGGGCCGCGCGGAATTTGGCAAGCTCCATGAAGTAGTTGGAGGAGATGCCCATGTTGAATTTGACGCGCTCTGCGATCTGGCAGGGTGTAAGGCCGGCTTCGGTCAGAAGAGTGAGCCATTCGGCGCCCCATGCGAGGGCATAGCCGAGTTCCTGAGTGATGAACGCGCCTGCGTTGTTGAGCAGATACGAATCAACTGCGAAGCAACGCAGATTCTTGACGTCCTTCACAATGTCGTATATGCGCAAAGCTACGCTCTTGATATCTTCGGGGAATTCAAGACCGCGCTTAAGGAGGCGGCGGAAGGGGTTGAAGTCGATTGATCCGCGGAATTCGTCGGCGGCTTCCTGCTCGATGACTGCAGCCACAAGGAGCTCGGCCACTTCTACAGCCTTGCCGGGACAGCAGTTGATGTTGACTTCGATTTTCTTAAGATCGAGCGATTTGAGAATTTCGGGCAGAGCGTCAGCTCCGAGTTCGCCACAGAGGCAGATGCCGACCGATTCCACGCCGCGGTCGATAGCATGGCGGGCGTTGTCGATCACTTCCTGAGCTGTAGCTCCCTGGATGTGCTGGCGGATAAGCCAGTCGTTGTTGTCGCGTGTGCCTCTGACATAGGGGAACTCGCCCGGCAGAGTGCCGAGTGTGGGAAGGCCTTCAAGGTCTTCTTTGCGATAGAAGGGCATGACGTTGAAGCCCTCGTTTGTGCGCCACACTAATTTCTTTTGGAAATCGGCGCCCTTGAGATCGACATTGATCTTCGCCATCCACTCGTCGGTGGAAATCGGCGGAAACATGTCAAACAATTTCTCTTTCTTGTCTGCCATAATGATGTATAGCTGTAAGGGTGTATTATGATTATAGTATTAGACTCTTTATGCGGGGCGTCGGAGCATTGCCGCTCTCCCGGAGGCCGTCGGGGCGGATTCCGGGATTCCGAAATCGGTTGAGGCCGTCGGTTGAGCCGGTGGCGCTGTCAAAGACTGCGATGCCGCCCCCTTTATTCGGCAAAGATAAGAGTTTTATACGATTCCGAAAAATTTTTTAATGAAATTTTTCTTTAATTATGTTGCGAAACATAATCGATGTCGTCAGTCGAGGCTTTTGAGCGATTTGTCAATGCATCTGACTGTGCGCGCCGGAAAATCTTCTACAAGCTGCATGTTGTGGGTGGCCATGACGACAGCGTGGCCGTCGGCGGCGAGTTTGTGGAGCAGGCGTATGATCTGGAGTCCGGTCTGAGGGTCGAGGTTGCCGGTAGGCTCGTCGGCAAGAATCAGTCGCGGGCGGTTGAGGAGTGCGCGGGCGATGACGATGCGTTGCTGCTCTCCGCCGCTTAGCTCATGGGGCATTTTATAGCTTTTGTTGGCCATGCCGACATCGATGAGCACTTCCTCAATCCTCTGATTGATCTCGCTCTTCTTTTTCCATCCTGTAGCTTCAAGCACAAAACGCAGATTCGAGGCTACCGATCTGTCTTGAAGCAACTGGAAATCCTGGAATACAATCCCGATCTGGCGCCGGAGATAAGGAATCTTTTTTTTCTTCATCTTGACGAGATCCATTCCGAGCACTTCGGCGGCCGACGCCTGATTGACCGGCACATCGGCATACATTGTCTTCATAAGGCTCGATTTGCCGGACCCGACACGTCCGACAAGATAACAGAACTCGCCGGAATGCAACTCGAAATCGATTCCTTTCAGCACTTGCCGCTCGGCGCGTTCGATATCGACATTCTTATAATTGATTATGATCTCCCCCTTTTTCTCGGAATTGGGGGCCGACTTTCGGTCGGCTTCCGGCGATTCTTCTTTGGGAGCATATTTGGCGTCAGATGCCTTCCCGGATTTGGCCGGAGCATCGTCCTCTATTTCGTAGTAAGCGGTCTCACTCATATAATATATGAATATATAAGCTGGTGTTAAAATCTTGACGCATCCTTTCGCCGACATGATCAGATGAGGCTGTCAAAGCGTCGGAAGCATTAATATTTCACAAAATTAGGAAAATTTTTATAAACACATATTTAATTATAATGAAAAATGCACCCAAATTGTTTGAGCTATGATCGAAAAATTAAAAAAATCTATAAATATGTTGTGTAACATGATTTTTTTAATTGTAGATAAAGATATTTTTTCTAAATTGCGACCGAATTTGAAAAGTTAACCTTGCCCCGGCCGCAAAAGGGATGTCAGGCGCAGCGCTACACCGCTCCCTGCAATGACCGTGCGGGGGCCTTAAAATCTAAGACAATGAGGATTTATAACAGCAACGAAATCAAAAACATCGCACTCCTCGGTTCGAAAGGCTCTGGAAAAACCACACTCGCGGAGGCCATGATCTACGAGTGTGGGGTAATCAAACGTCGTGGAACAGTCGATGCCGGCAACACCGTCTCCGACTATTTCCCGGTAGAGAAGGAATATGGCTATTCCGTCTTCTCTACAGTGTTCAACGCGGAATTCAACAATAAGAAGCTCAACATCATCGATTGCCCCGGAGCCGACGATTTCATAGGCAATGCCTATACGGCTCTCGGAGTGACTGACCTCGGATTAATCCTCATTGACTCGGAATATGGCGTCGAAGTCGGCACAGAGAATATCTTCCGCACTACGGCGAAGCTCAACAAGCCGGTAGTTTTCGCCCTAAATCAGATGGATGGCGAAAAAGCCGACTACGACAACGTCATGGAGCAGATGTATGAACACTTCGGCAAGAAGGTTGTGCCCATCCAGTATCCGCTGGAGTGTGGCCCCGGCTTCAGAAGCATCATCGACGTGCTCATCATGAAGAAGCTTGAATGGAAGGCTGAAGGCGGAGCTCCGACAATCTCGGAAATCCCCGACGATCAGAAAGAACGTGCCGCCGAGATGAACAAGGTCCTCATCGAGGCTGCTGCCGAAAACGACGAGACTCTCATGGAGAAATTCTTCGATCAGGGCGTGCTGACCGAAGATGAAATGCGCGAAGGCATCCGCAAGGGCCTTGTCGACCGCAGTATTCTTCCTGTTGTCGTGCTGTCGGCGGCCAAGGATATGGGTGTGCGCCGATTGATGGAGTTCCTCGGCAACGTCTGCCCCTTTGTGGATGAAATGCCTGCTCCGACTACAATTTCCGGCGAAGAGGTGCATCCTAATTCCGAGGGGCCTCTGTCGGTGTTCTTCTTCAAGACGAGCGTTGAGCCCCACATCGGTGAGGTCAGCTATTTCAAGGTGATGAGCGGCACACTCAAGGCCGGAGCCGATCTTGAAAACGTCACTCGAGGCAGCAAGGAGCGTCTCGCCCAGATCTATACCGTCTGTGGCAATATCCGTAATGCCGTCGACACTCTCAAGGCGGGCGACATCGGAGCCGCCGTCAAGCTCAAGGATGTGCGCACCGGCAATACGCTCGACGAAAAGGGATGCGACTGGCAGTTTGACTTCATCAAATATCCTCAGCCCAAATATCAGCGTGCGATCAAACCCAAAAACGAGGCCGACGCCGAAAAACTCTCGGGCATCCTGACCCGTATGCATGAAGAAGATCCGACCTGGATCATCGAGCAGAGCAAGGAACTCAAGCAGACAATCGTCAAAGGCCAGGGTGAATTCCACCTCCGCACTCTCAAATGGCGCATTGAAAACAACGAGAAGCTCCCCGTCGAGTTCATCGAATGCAAGATCCCCTATCGCGAGACCATCACAAAAGCGTCTCGCGCCGACTATCGCCATAAGAAGCAGTCGGGCGGATCGGGTCAGTTTGGCGAGGTGCATCTCATTGTGGAACCCTACACTGAAGGTATGCCTGAGCCCGACACCTACAAATTCGGCAATCAGGAGTTCAAGCTCAATGTACGCGACAAGCAGGAAATTCCGCTCGAATGGGGTGGAAAACTGATCGTCTACAACTGCATCGTGGGCGGTGCGATCGACGCACGCTTCATCCCGGCAATCGTCAAAGGCCTCATGGACCGCATGGAGCAGGGCCCGTTGACCGGCAGCTACGCACGCGATGTCCGCGTCATGATCTACGACGGCAAGATGCATCCCGTCGACTCCAATGAGATCTCCTTCCGTCTGGCCGGCCGCAACGCCTTCTCCGAGGCCTTCCGCAATGCCAATCCGAAGATTCTCGAACCCGTCTACGACGTTGAGGTGCTCACTCCGGCCGACAGCATGGGTGATATCATGAGCGATCTCCAGGGACGTCGCGCCATCATCATGGGCATGGATTCCGAAAACGGAATTGAAAAGATCTCGGCCAAAGTGCCCCTGAAAGAGATGGCGTCCTACAGCACGTCGCTCAGCTCGATCACAGGCGGCCGCTCATCATTCACAATGCAGTTCAGCCAGTATGAACTCGTGCCGGGCGATGTGCAGGAAAAACTTCTCAAAGAATACGCCGCCACTCATCAGGACGACTGAACCATCCCTTGATCGTGGTTTAAATTCAAATACGATCAATCTGACTCTCTGTTTTGCGGGTGATATTTTCCCGACAAACAACCCCTATAAGGCGCATCGGATCTATCCGGTGCGCCTTTATTTTTGTTCGCCCGACATGGGCATAATCTAACGGGTGCAAGTCCCGAGCGCACCC
>CAMWNT010000104.1 GCA_947175695.1 uncultured Porphyromonadaceae bacterium | reverse complement strand
ATTTCGCAGCCTCTATTTGCAACGCGGTTGCATTCCGTTTTTCCTAACTTTGCGGCATATCAACCAGTCCTTGCATTTTATGACACGTAACTTCAATGTCGCCGAGCCCCCTCCGGCCGCGACTAAAATCAGTTTTAGCTATTCTACATTCCGCCCGCTTCGGGGATCCTTGCGACCGTTCCGGAGTCGTTTTTTCCTACACCTGTTACTATTCGCAATCGCCGCTTTGCCTTTCGCCGCATGCAGCCGGCACGACGGCCACGATCACGCCGCCGAAGACCACAGCCACGAGCAGGAGGACGCATCCCACGACCACGATCACAACCACGACAACGGCCCGACGGCCGACGATTCGTCGCCCCTGATCGAAATGACGCCCGAGCAGGCACGCGAAGCGGGTGTGACCACCGAACGCGTCGAGCGCGGGGAATTCTCGGATGTGATACGCGTGGCCGGGAGAGTCGCCACTACCCTATCCGACCGCGCGACGCTCTCGGCCACACGCAGCGGCATCGTCAGGCTGACGCGCCCGATCGCGGCCGGTGCGGCCGTCGGTCGCGGAGAGACACTTTTCCGCATCTCCGACGCCGGGCTTCCTCAAGGCAATCTCGCCGCGAAAGCACGCATCGCTTATGAGCAGGCACGCGAGGGATTCACTCGCGTCAAGAGTCTTTACGACGCGCAACTCGCCGGCGCGGCGGAGTATGAGGCCGCAAAGGCGGCTTTCGAAGCCGCCAGAATCGAAATGGAATCAACCGGCGGCGAGTCGGTAGCGATCTCTTCGCCGAAAAACGGCTATATTCTCTCATGCTTCGTGGCTGATGGCGATTACGTGGAGGTCGGGACCCCGCTAATGGCCATAAGCTCTTTGGGACGACTGCAACTGACAGCCGACCTGCCGATGAGATATGCCGACAGGATCGCCGATATCCGGTCGGCGCGATTCTCGCTCTCCCGCTCCGAGTATATCTACGACCTTGATGAACTCGCGGGGCGGATTGTAGCCGATTCGAAAATCGCCCCGGCCGATTCACCTTATCTGCCGCTGACATTTGAATTCAACAACGCTCCGGGGATAGTCGCCGGAAGCTTCGCGGAGGTCTATCTGATTTGCGGCCGCCGGGAAGGAGTAGTCGCCGTGGCCGCCGAATCACTGACCGAACAGCTTGGCGAGCACTACGTCTATCTGCGCATCGACGACAATCACTATCGGAAGCGTCGTGTGGAGATCGGCGCGTCCGACGGCCGGCGTGTGGAGATAACGTCGGGGCTCTCCGGAGGAGAAGAGATAGTTGTCGGCGGCGCGACAGCCGTCAGACTCGCATCAATGTCGGGCTCAATCCCGGGTCACACTCATGAACACTGATCGCATATGCTTGACAGAATAATCAGATTTTCGCTCAACTATAGATTGCCCGTAGTGATCATCGCGCTTCTGCTGATCGGCTGCGGAGTGTATGCCGTCAAGGAAGCGGAGGTTGACGTCTTTCCCGATCTCAACGCTCCGACTGTGGCCGTGATGACCGAAGCGCCGGGCATGGCCGCCGGAGAGGTGGAACGACTTGTGACATATCCCGTCGAGACGGCTCTCAACGGCGCGTCGGGCGTGCGCCGCGTGCGCTCGTCGTCGACATCCGGATTTTCGGTCGTGTGGGTGGAGTTCGACTGGGATGTCGATCCGCTCGTGGCCCGACAGACTGTCGCCGAACGCATCACTCCCCTTGCCTCGTCGATGCCTCCCGGAGTCGGCACTCCGATGATGGGGCCGCAGTCGTCGATCCTCGGCGAGGTGATGATCATCGGATTGACGGCCGACAGCCTTTCCACAGCCGATCTGCGCTCGATTGCCGAATGGACGGTCAAGCCGCGACTGCTGGCCGTCAAGGGCGTTGCGCAGGTCAGTGTGATCGGCGGCGCCATGAAAGAATACCGCATCGAACTCGACCCCGCGCGGATGCTTCACTACGGAGTGACGCTCGCGGATGTCAGAGAGGCCACATCCGGCATATGGCGCAATGTGGCGGGCGGTGCGATCTCGGAGTTTGGCAATGAATATCTTGTGCGCGGAATCACTTCGGGCGATGTCGTCGGCAGCCTCGACGAGGCGCTCGTCAAGATGGGAGCCGGGGGAATGCCGGTCAGACTTTCCGACATTGCGGATATCCGGGAGGCTTCGGCCGAGCCGCGCATCGGTGCGGCATCGGTCAAAGGAACCGATGGAGTAATCATCACAGTCACCAAGCAGCCGCGCGAAGGCACAGTCGGACTGACCGAGCGCCTCGACGACGCACTCTCATCGCTCGCTCCGTCGCTCCCGGCCGGCGTCAACGTGTCGGCCGATATTTTCCGGCAGTCGGATTTTATCGACGCCTCGATCGGAAATGTGCGCACATCCCTGCTCGAAGGGGCGGCGTTTGTCGTGGTGATTCTTTTCCTGTTTTTAGGGAATGTCCGCACTACTCTGATCTCGCTCGTCACCATACCGCTGGCGTTGCTGACGGCGATCCTGACCCTCCGCGCCATGGGCGAGACTCTCAACACGATGAGTCTTGGCGGCCTGGCGATAGCGATCGGCTCGCTTGTCGACGACGCGATCGTCGATGTGGAGAATGTGTGGCGACATCTGCGCGACAACCGCCGCAATCACGACGGCAGTCGCCGACCGATCACGGATATCGTGTTCGAGGCATCGCGCGAAGTCAGAATGCCGATATTGAATTCCACACTCATTATCATCGTCAGCTTCCTTCCGCTCTTTTTCCTCAACGGAATGGAGGGCCGGATGCTCGTGCCGCTCGGTGTGGCGTTCATCACCGCGCTGATGGCATCGACTCTTGTGGCACTGACGCTGACGCCGGTGATGTGTTCCTATATGCTGGCCTCCCCCGCCCTCGAGCACTCGATGGAGCGGGAGTCGCGACTGACATCGATTCTGAAACGGGCGTATCGCTTCACTCTTCTGCGGGCCATCGGCCATGGCAATGCCGTTGTCGCGGGAGGGGCAGTGCTGCTTGTCGCCGCGATAGCCACATTCTTCACCCTGGGGCGCAGCTTCCTCCCCCCCTTCAACGAGGGGTCGTTCACCATCAACATTTCCTCTCTGCCCGGAATTTCGCTTGAGGAGTCCGACAGCATCGGCCGGCGCGCGGAGCAGATTCTGCTCGGCATTCCGGAGATAATCACCACCGGCCGCAAGACCGGTCGCGCCGAGCTCGACGAGCACGCGCTGGGAGTGAATGTGTCGGAAATCGAAGCGCCGTTCCGACTCTCCGACCGCTCACACGCCGAATTGGCCGACGATATCCGACACCGTCTGTCGGCGATCGCAGGAGCCAATATCGAGATCGGCCAACCGATCAGCCACCGCATCGACGCCATGCTGAGCGGCACCCGCGCCTCGATCGCGATCAAGATTTTCGGCGACGACCTCAACACTCTTTTCCTGACAGCCAATCAGGTGAGCGATGCTATCGCCGATATCGAAGGGGTGGCCGATCTCAGCGTCGAGCAACAGATCGAGCGGCCCGAAGTGCAGATCACTCCGCGCCCGCTGCTGCTCGGCAAAGCCGGTGTGTCGCTTCCGGAGTTCAACGATTATATCGCGATGATGATCGGGGGCGAGAAGGTAGGCGAAGTCTATGAAGGGGAGCGTAGCGTCGATCTGATTGTGCGGGGCTCGGCCGATGCGCGTGGATCGATCGAAGCGCTCCGCGATCTGCCGATCGCCGGCGATTCCACAATCGTGCTACTCTCCGACGTGGCGGTTATCCGCTCCGACGCCGGCCCCTACACTATCGGGCGCGAAAATGTCGGACGCCGCATAATCGTCTCGGCCAACGCCTCGGGGCGCGATGTCGGCTCGATAGTCGACGATATGAAGCGGGCCATCTCGCGCAAGGTTGCGCTCCCCGAAGGATATCGCATCGAATTCGGCGGACAGTTTGAAAGCGAGAAAACCGCGAGCCGCACTCTCGCGCTGACGTCGCTGCTGAGCATTCTGGCTATCTGGCTGCTGCTTTGGTTGCAATTCCGCGATGTGCGACAAAGTCTGCTGATCCTGCTCAATCTGCCTTTCGCGTTGATCGGGGGAATCTTCGTGCTCCGCTTCACCGACGGCGTCGTGTCGATTCCGGCCATCATCGGTTTTATATCGCTCTTCGGCATCGCGACACGCAACGGGTGTCTGCTCGTGGCCCGCTACAATCTGCTGCGCGAGTCGGGCTTGTCGCTGCGGGAGAGTGTAGTCAATGGATCGCTCGATCGCATGAAC
Source organism: uncultured Porphyromonadaceae bacterium (assembly GCA_947175695.1). Classification (GTDB taxonomy): domain Bacteria; phylum Bacteroidota; class Bacteroidia; order Bacteroidales; family Muribaculaceae; genus Lepagella. The sequence continues at coordinate 3,288 of CAMWNT010000104.1, read as the reverse complement.
CCGATTCTGATGACCGCCCTGACCTCTGCACTCGCTCTCATACCGCTGGCGATGCGCGGAGATCTTCCCGGCAACGAGATCCAAAGCCCGATGGCATGCGTAATCCTCGGCGGACTGATCTCGTCGACCATCCTCAACGCCTATCTTATACCGATCATTTTCCTGAAAATCGAACGACGCAACAACGACGGTCGGAAATCACTCCGCTGAAAACATCTGCTGAAAATTCAATGAAGACAAATCTTATAATATATCTGACGCTCGCCGCTGCAATGGCGGCGAGCGCCTTCCGCCCCGCGAATGCCGCCGGCGTCCACGCCACTGCCCTGCGGATCGTGGAGAGCAATCTCGGGATCCGCAGTCAGGAGGCCGCGCTTGAGGCCGATCTGCTCGACCGCAAGGCCGACAATACCCTTCCGCCGCTGGAAGTGGAGTATTCTCCGTTTTTCAGAAGTGGAGCGACCGGACTCGCCTCGTCGGAGTTGGTCGTCAGCCAGGGGTTCGATTTCCCTACGCGCTATGCGATGCAATCGGATGTGACTAACAAGATGCGCGACCGCTCGGCCGCGTCGATGGCTTCGCTGCGTCGGGATCTCTATGTGGAGGCGTCGCAGCTCGGCATAACGCTGGTGTATGGCCGCCGGAAGATGGAGGTGTTGCAGCGTCGGCTGAGCGACGCCGATTCGGTAGTGGCGCTGACACGCCGGCTTATCGACCATAAGGCCGCCACAGCCCTCGACCTGAACCGTGCGATCCTCGCCCGCGGCGACGCCGAACGCGAGCTGATCGAAGCCGGACTGGAATATTCCGACGCCGAATCATCGCTGCGCCGGCTCGCATGCGGTGCCGATCTCGACCTTGATAATCTGGAGTATGACTCGGAGGTCGACGACATCGCGCTCCCCGCGAGCGGCGGGGAGTTCGCCGCCGAGAGCCCGGCGGTGGCGACGGCACAACGTGAAGTTGAAGTGGCCGCGGCCGAACGTCGCGTCGCCGCATCATCGTGGCTCCCGTCGTTCAGCATCGGCTATCGCCGCAACACGGAATTGCAGGAGAGTGCCGACGGCTTTCTTGTCGGCATCTCGCTCCCGCTATACTCGATCGGGAAAAAAGGGAAAGGGGCGCGCGCAAGAGAGGCGGCCGCATCGCTGGCCGCCGACGACGCCCGCCTGCAGAAAGAATTCGAGGCCGAGGGAGCACTGAGAAATCTGGCCACACTACGACGCGCCATGGCCGCCTGCGATGTGGCCACAGCCGAGGAGTCGATCCGACTCTGCGCCGAAGCGCTGCGATTGGGATCGATCACATTGACTGAATACTTCTCACAGACCGAGTCGCTCTATTCGCGACTGCTCGACCGACTGCGACTCGAACACGACTATCGGCGACTGGCAGCCTCGATCTCGGAATATAATTTCACGATCGACTCGCCATAAGCGCGACGCGAATAGAGTCGGCCGACAGTCGACTGACCGCGGGCGATCATCTCTGCCATTCCCCCACCGGGAAGGAAAGCGTTGCCCCCGCGGAAAGCGCGGTCGACCTCCATAAGTCGATCGGTCAGTTCGCCGACTGTCATGAACGGCAATGCAATGTCTTGTCCAGTCAATCGGCGTCCGTTGGACATCTGCTCGGCCGAGCCGCCCGTGTTGCGCGCGATGCAGAGCGATCCGGCGGCCATCACCTCCGGCATGACCCGACCGAATCCCTCAAAACGCGAGGGAATCACAGTCGCCGCCGCACGCGCGGCCTCTTCCGGCAGATTCCTGATCTCGCCGAGCCAATCCACCTCCTGCGTCAGTCCGGCCCCCTCGACTCGCGCTTTGAGCGCTTCGAGATAGTCGGGATACGGAGCACCCCCGGCGAGCCGCAGCCTCAACGGCTCGGCTTCGGGGTCGGCCGCACGCAGCCGGCTGCAATATTCTATATACGCATCTATAAGATCCCCTGTTCCCTTGGCCTCTTCAATGCGGCCGCCATAAAGGAAGCAGGGGCTTTTTTTCGAATTGTAGGATATGCCGTCGGAGTCGACAATACCGTTATAGACCACCCTCATGCGGCCCGGATTCATCAGCGGCCCGCGAAGCGAGGCAATATCCTCTGTGATTGACACTCCCCACGCATCGGGCCATTTCATTCGCTTGGATAGCCCGGGGAGCACGAGCCGGAAATCCTTCCACCCATATTCGCGCACATGGATCACATGACTGCAACCCGCCGCCTTGGCGGCATAGTGACCAAGATCTGTCACCGACGTATTGTCGTGGACGATATCGGCGCCCCATTCGCGGGCAAACCGATTGACCTTGCGGCGCGCACGAAGATTCAGCACCACCGACTTCGCCATTCTCGGGAAAAACATCAGCAGATCGCGAGGCTTCAGGCTGAGGGTCGGAAGCGCACAAAAAGTATAAGGCACACTGACAACAGTCCAGCCCCGGCGCCGCAACTCGGGGGTCACTCCCTCCTCGTCGGGCACAACCACCGCCACTTCATGTCCGGCGGCGGCGACGGCATCCGCCATCAGCAGAAACGACTTCGTAGCTCCTCCCGAGGCCGGAGTCCCGCTCAATACATATAATATCTTCATGTCGATCAATCGCTATTTGGAAACTGTCTTTACGATGCGCGCCGGTATGCCGGCCACAACGCTATATGGGGGCACGTCGCGCGTCACAACGGCATTAGCCGCCACAATCGACCCCTCGCCGATCGTCACGCCCGGAAGCACCGACGCCTTATCGCCGATCCATACATTATCGCCGATCACGACCGGCCCCTTGCTGACTACCTCCCGCTTCACCGGCGGCAACTTCAGCGACTCGAGGTCGATCGCGCCATGGGAATTGTCGGTGATCAGCACATTCTTTCCGGTCAACACATTATTGCCGATCCGGATGGAATCTATGGCCGTGATGTGGGCACTGTCGTTGATCTGACAATCATCGCCGAACTCGATCACGGGACTATACCGGCGCTCGCCTAACTGATCCCAGGCCGTCAGCTCGATATCGCGCCCCAGATATGTGCGCTCCCCGACAGAAATATACTTCTCGCCGACAATCAGCTTTCCCTTCGGCTCAATGCGCGCCGACGAAGGGAAGCGACAAAACCGAGCGCCCCGATAGCCCGAATAGACCATTCTGAAAACCTTCTTCCATATCTCCGCCACTACGCGGAGCGGGCTCATAAGACGCCCTATATCAAATAAAATGCTCATTTACACGAAAAACCCGGTGAAGGGAACTAATTAATACCACAAATTTAACAATTAATCCGTGTATTTTT
>CAMWNT010000103.1 GCA_947175695.1 uncultured Porphyromonadaceae bacterium | reverse complement strand
AAGAAGCGGCCGCGGTCCTGAAGCTTGTCGATGGCGTAGGCATAGGCCGTTCCGGCCTCCATGGCGATAAGGCTACCGTTGGTGCGACGCTCGATATCACCCTTCCAAGGCTGATATTCAAGGAAGCGATGAGCCATGATAGCTTCGCCGGCTGTCGCGGTCAGCACATTGTTGCGCAATCCGATGATGCCGCGTGAGGGGATGGTGAATTCGATGTTGATGCGGTCGTTCTGGGTCTCCATGCTGATGATGTCGCCCTTGCGGCGGGTGACGAGGTCGATCACACGCGAGCTGAACTCTTCGGGCACATTGACAGTCAGTGCCTCTACCGGCTCACACTTCACGCCGTCGATCTCCTTGACGATCACCTGCGGCTGTCCGACCTGCAATTCATAACCCTCGCGACGCATTGTCTCGATCAGAATCGAGAGATGCAGTACGCCGCGACCAAAGACGATCCAGCAATCGTCGTTTGCGCCGCGCTCCACGCGAAGCGCGAGGTTGCGGTCGAGCTCCTTCTCAAGACGCTCGGCGATATGACGCGAAGTGACAAACTTGCCATCCTTGCCGAAGAAAGGTGAGTCGTTGATGGTGAAAGTCATCGACATTGTGGGCTCGTCGATGGCGATGCGGGGGAGCGGCTCGGGGTTTTCGACGGTGGAGACAGTGTCGCCGATTTCGAAATTGTCGAGGCCGACGATCGCGCAGATATCGCCCGACGAAACTTCCTGCACCTTCTTGCGGCCCATGCCCTCGAAAGTGTGGAGCTCTTTGATGCGCTGGCGGGTGATGCTGCCATCCTTCTTGCAGAGCGATACGTCCATACCCTCGCGGAGGGTGCCGCGGTGTACGCGACCGACGGCGATACGACCTACATAATTGCTGAAGTCGAGGCTCGTGATCAGCATCTGCGGATCCCCTTCAAGTTGCTTCGGGGCCGGGATATGCTCGATGATGGCGTCGAGGACGGGAGTGATGTTGTCGGTAGGATTATGCCAATCGGTCGACATCCAGTTCTGTTTAGCCGAGCCGTAGATAGTCGGGAAATCGAGCTGGTCTTCGGTGGCGTTGAGATTGAACATCAGGTCGAACACCATCTCATTGACTTCGTCGGGGCGGCAGTTGGGCTTGTCGACTTTATTGACGACAACGACAGGCTTGAGTCCCATCTGAATGGCCTTCTGGAGCACGAAGCGGGTCTGGGGCATAGGTCCTTCGAAGGCGTCGACGAGCAGGAGGCAGCCGTCGGCCATATTGAGCACACGCTCCACTTCGCCGCCGAAATCGGCGTGTCCGGGAGTGTCGATGATGTTGATCTTAGTGCCTTTATAATTGATGGATACGTTTTTCGACAGGATTGTGATCCCGCGCTCACGCTCGAGATCGTTGTTGTCGAGAATAAGTTCGCCGGCATTCTGGTTTTCGCGAAAGAGGTGTCCGGCGAGGAGCATCTTGTCGACGAGTGTTGTCTTGCCATGGTCGACGTGGGCGATGATGGCGATGTTTCTAATGTCTTGCATACGTAAGAAGATCGATAATCACGGCGGGGGAGCCGATGGCGTAATCAGTCGGCCGTCGCGGCCCGGAGGTGATTTCTGAAATATTGTGCAAAGTTAACAAAAAAACTGCTGAAAAACATAATATAAGGATATAAAAAGAAATGCCGTCCTCAATCGTAATGCAATTGGGGACGGCATTTTTATGCTATTTCCGATAAATTCGGAAGGAGGGGGAGCGTCAGAGGATGACGCGGACGCTGCGGTCGGCGCATCTTACGATGTAGAGGCCGCGCGAGCCGACGCTGAGGGCGCCGCGATGGCCGCGGGCGATGACTGCGCCGTCGGCCGAGAAGACGTCGAAGCGGGCGTTCTCGTCGGAGGGGATGATCGACATGCCGACAGTGCGGAAGCCGACAGCGGCTGCATCGGCTGCGATGTCGCTGACACCCGACAGGCCGAGGTCGGCCACACGGAATGCCACTTCAGCCGAACGGCGGCCATGCGAACCGTCGGCTTTGACCGGAGTGACATAGGCGATATATTCGGTGTCGTTGTCGAGTCCCTTGATCTGAGCCGAAGTCTCGGCATATTCGACAATCGCTTCAGCGGCGGGAGTGTCGATGTGTCCGTCATGGAAGGAGAGCTTGATGTCGTCGACATAGAGATAGAGGTCGGTGACATGATAGCGATAGACGAATTTCACGCCGTATGTGTCGGCGGGCATATCGAGGTCGAATGTAGAGCCGGTCTTTTCGAAGTCGGTGATGTGGTGGGCAAGAGTTGGGGTGCCGTTGGCATCGAGAGAGTAGATGTGAAGATCGCAGGCTTCGTCGTCATATCTTTTGCATGCCCAGAAGGAGAGGGTTCTGATCGGGGTGTCGAAGAGTGAGGAGGTCAGAGCGGCGCCGGGAACCGAAAGGGCATAAGAGGGGGCGGCCACGCCGAATTTGCGGGTGTCGTATTTGCCTGTGCCGACCCAGCCTTGGGGGAGGCGGCTGCCGGTGAAGTCGAAAGTTTCTTCTGAAGTCACTTCTCCCGGAGCGCGGGTGACGATTGCGAGTTCATAGGAATCGGCGTTTTCGACAGCGTCCCATTCTGCGATCACACCATAGGGGGAGTCCCCGAGGACGATATTTGTGGATGCCGCTTCGAAATCGTTGCCGTCGACAGTGTTGAACACGATCGGGAGCTGCATTGCCGACGCGTTGAGATCGTTGACGGCGTAGACCATTACTCCGAGGCGCTTGTTGGCGGGGAGGTCGCTCAGCATATATCTGAATTTGAAGCTGTTGTCTTCAGCGACGGAGAGATCGATTTTGCGGAAGTAATATCCCTCGACGAAGTCGGAATATTCGAGCGGTGTTCCGTCGAATGCGTCCATGTCGAACACAGATACATAATAGCCGTTGGCATTTTCGACGTGTTCCCATTCCAGAATCGCCTCGTTGGCCGAAGCGGAGACAATGCGAGGTTCGGGAATGCCGATCACAGCGGCAGGGTCGATATCGGTCTGGCCTGTGGCCTGGAAGCTGACGGTGCCGTCGAAGTTGGAGCGGATTTGTCGGAGGTCATAACCTAAATCGGTGCCGTCCCAGGCCTTGAAAGCGGGAGATATGTTTTTGGTGAACTCACAGATGCCGGCCGATCCGGGGAAGGGGTCGCCGTCGCGGGTGGAATCGGAAGCGCTGCCGTCGGCCTCAACGAGGTCGATGCGCATATGATTGGCTACGTTGTTGAGGATATTCGCGGTCCATGCGTCGAGGAGGAAGTCGATATGCCATGCGAGCAGGCCGTGGCCGGGCATGTATTGGTCGAGATAGGAATTTGCTCGGGCTTCGAGAATGTAGTATTCCTGAGGATTGTTGACCGATTGGAGCTGATATGCAAACTGGCGTGCTTCGAGCGGCAGGAGCGTATAGCTGCCGGTGCCCGAGAGGTGGGCCGGCTTCATCCATTCCATCGAATACTGCTCATAGGCGGAATACATCGGGGGAGTCTTCTCGCTGTTGTTATAGTTGCCTGAATCCATACAGGAGAAGGGGCCGGGCGTGAAGCATTTCGACACTACGCCGGTGTTGTTGGCTGTATCGTAGAGGTCGGGGAGGCCGAGTACATGGGAGAATTCATGGCAGAAAGTGCCGATACCGGAGAGTTTGCGGTCGGTGCCGAGTTCGGAGGAAGTGCAGTAGCGGTTGATTTTGACACCGTCGAGCTCGATGGCCTGTCCGATGCCCGATTCGAGAGTGAAGGCGTGGGGCCAGACAGTCGTGTAGATGCTTCCGCCGGTGGTTGCGCCTTGACCCGCGAAGAATAGATAGACGAAATCGCAATATCCGTCGCCATCGCTGTCGAACTGCGAGAAGTCGATTTCATCATCCAGACCTTTGATAGCTTCCTCCACCATTCTCGAGGCGGGGTAGCAAGTGACGGTCTTGCCTGTGGCGGGATCGATATAATTGTCGTTGGGGTCGGAGGTGACGTATTCGATTTCCTTTTTCGAGACAGTGACGGGGCCGTGGATCTCGAAGGTCGGGTTGAACTGGCCGTTGGAGATACGATTGAAATAATCTTTCGCCGAGCCTGTGGCTTTCTGGAAATCATAATTGTCGGAGTTGAGCATTGCGTCGACAGTCTCGGTCGGGTCGCCCCAAGTCAGCTGGAAACGCTGGTCTTGAAACTCGACGAGGATGACGAGCACGCGATAGTCGCCTTCGACATTGATTTCACGCAGGTCGTGGCCGTCGGTGTTGTCGAATTTGGAATTTCCGAGTTTCTGGACGCGCATCTGCTTGGGCGTCGGCGCCGGGGGGAGCATGTTGATCTGCGAAGCCGGCATGCCCCGGAAGCAATAGAAATCGCCCTGACGCACAGTCGGCGAGGCCACATCGGCCGAGGCCGGGAGCGCCAATGACAATGCCGCGAGGGTCAGGGATGGTAAAAGTCGTTTCATAATCAAGTAAATATGGTAAGTATATAATTTCGGAATCGTGACGTATGCCGGGCTGCAAAAAATGAGCTGCATATTCCCAATTGAGCGTTGTCGGGCTTCTGTTGATGCGGCGATTGCTCTGAGGCCGGCGACGTCGGCCTTGCAAATATAGGCAAAATAATAGAGTTGCACAAAAAATCCGGAGAAATAGGGAAGCTATTAAGTAAATTTTAAGTAACTTCGCGTGAAGGGATGAAAAAGTCGCGAAGGGCGGCTGTGAAAAAATCCCGTTCTCTGCGGTCGGCGGAGAGTAATAATTAAGCGACATGGACTATACAATACGAATGCGCAACGGCTCATTGATAGATCTGAAAGAGCCTATGGTGATGGGGATCATCAACGCCACCCCCGATTCATTTTACAGCGGGAGCCGCACTCCGGGGCGCGAGGGCGTCAGGGCGCGTGCGTCGCGACTGCTCGCCGAGGGGGCGGCGTGTCTTGACGTGGGGGGGTATTCGTCGCGTCCGGGATGCGACGATATCCCGGCTTCGGAGGAATGGCGACGGCTTGACATGGCTTTGTCGGAGATCCGCGATGTCGCGGGGAATGACGTAGCCATTTCGGTCGATACGTTTCGGGCCGATGTCGCATTGAAATGTGTAGAGCGCTGGGGTGTCGACATAATCAACGATATCTCCGGCGGAATGGCCGATCCGGAGATGATCCGGGCCGTGGCCGAATCGGGGGCGGCGTATGTGCTGATGCATATGCGCGGCACTCCGCAGACGATGACTTCGCTGACCGATTATGACGATGTGACGTCGGAGGTGGTCGGCGCGTTGGCCTTCCGACTGGCGGAATTGCGCGCCGCCGGGGTGGCCGACGTGATAGTCGATCCCGGATTCGGCTTCGCCAAGACCACGGAGCAAAACTATCAGCTGCTCGACCGGCTCGAAGAGTTCCGGAATCTGGAGTGTCCGATTCTTGCCGGACTGTCGCGCAAAAGCATGATCTGGCGCCCGCTGGGCATTACTCCCGACGAGAGCCTTGCCGGCACGACCGCTCTCAACATGGCCGCTCTGATGAAAGGGGCGTCGATTCTGAGAGTGCACGACGTCAAGGAGGCCGTGCAGACAGTCGAACTCTACAAATTGATGTGCGGGGTCGGCGTGTGAACCGTCCGACATGTTGAAGTTGCAGAACTTGAGTGAAAAACGTATATAACAAAGAAACTTTTCAAAAGTGCTTAATTTCGGAATAAAAGATATAATCGACATATTGCTTGTCGCGACGCTTCTCTACTACGTCTATCGCCTGATGCGGCGTTCGGGCTCGTTGAGTCTTTTTTACGGCGTGTTGTTTTTCACGATCGTATGGGTCATTGCTTCGGAGATTCTCGGAATGCGTCTGACAGGCACGATACTCGACAAATTCATGAGTATCGGCCTCATAATCCTTGTCATCCTCTTTCAGGATCAGATCAAGCGCTTTCTGATCGATCTTGGAAGCCAAAGGAAATGGTATAAGCTGAGCCGCCTATTCCGCCATGGGGCGGCGGCCGACGACGACACGCGCCGTCATTCGGATATAATGTCGGTGGTGTATGCCTGCATGTCGATGTCGAAGTCGAAGACGGGCGCGTTGATCGTGTTTCAGCGGAAGATGCCGCTTTCGGATTATGAGAAGACGGGCGATGTGATCGACGCCGATATCAATACCCGGCTGATAGAGAATATCTTCTTCAAGAATTCGCCGCTGCATGACGGCGCTATGATTGTGGCCGACGGCCGCATTAAGTCGGTCGGATGTATTCTTCCGGTCAGCCACGACATGAATATTCCGAAGAATCTCGGTCTGCGCCACCGTGCGGCTCTGGGCATGAGTCAGGTGACTGACGCCGTGTGTGTCATCGTCAGCGAGGAGACTGGCAATATATCAGTGGCTAAGGACGGGGAGTTCTCGATCAAGGTGTCGGGTCTTGACCTGGAGCATATGCTGAGCGAACTGAAGGATTGACGTTGCGCGCGGGGGGCTCAGAAAGGTTTGCGGTATTTGTCGGCGCCGTCGCTTTCGAGCGTTTCTTCGAGAATGGAGAGATAGGAGGCGTAACGGCTTTCGGCGATGAGGTGGCTCTGCAGGGCGTCGCTGACGGCGCATCCGGGTTCGCCGGTGTGTTTGCAGTCGCCATATTTGCAGTCGCGACCGAAGCGGAAGATCTCGGGGAAGAAATGCGACACTTCCTCAGGCTCGAAATCGATCACTCCGAACCCCTTGACTCCGGGCACATCGATTAGTTCGCCGCCATAGGGGAGGTCGACCATCTCGGAGAAGGTGGTGGTGTGCATGCCGGTGCGGTGTTGTTGCGACACTTCACCTGTGCGCAGGCCGGCTTCCGGTGCGAGGACGTTGATGAGAGAAGATTTACCGACCCCGGAATTTCCGGCCATCAGCGAGATGCGGTCGCGGGTCATGTCGCGGAGCTTGTAGATTCCGGCTCCGTCGTGAGCCGAGACGATGAGGGTCGGATAGCCGAGCGAACGATATAGATTTGCGACAGCGTCGGCATATTCGCGGTCGGCGTCATCCCAGAGGTCGGCTTTGTTGATGACGATGGCCGCCGGCACGTTGTAGGCTTCGGCAGTGGCCAGAAAGCGGTCGATGAATGTGGTGGGAGTGGCCGGATCGACGATCGACACCACTATGATGGCCTGATCGAGGTTGGAGGCGAGGATATGGCTTTCCTTCGATAGATTTGAAGCTCTCCGGATAATATAGTTTTTTCGAGGGAGGATGGATGTGATATAGCTTGAATCTGCATCGCGTTGCGAGATTTCAACGATATCGCCGACGGCCACGGGGTTGGTGGTGCGAATCCCTTTGATTCTGAACGAACCCTTTGCCCGGCATTCGAGCATCTCGCCCGAATCGTCGATTCTCACAAGATACCGGCTGCCAAGATTTTTGACAACCCTCCCCTTGACGGGAGCGATATTTTCAATCGCCGAAGCAGCTTTCTTTTTCTTTGCCATGAATAAAAAGTTGAAGAAATCGGAAAAAAATTTCCACAAATATAACAAAATCTTGCTTTAATTTGTTAATTTAGTGGCTCGAAACCGTAAAAACATGGTCAAAAAACACTCCTTGCCTGTGGCAGAATCTTTTTGAAAATGTTATAATCGGCTGATATTCAATTGCCAAATGGCTGAGTGGCTATATC
>CAMWNT010000102.1 GCA_947175695.1 uncultured Porphyromonadaceae bacterium | reverse complement strand
AGTGTCTTCACGCGATACGCTCAAGCACTACGTCGTTTCCCTTCGACCGTTATGCACTGACCTCGGCAGTCGTAAAGCCGGAGCGCTCGCTTCAATACGGCATCGGCTACAGCGGCATGACTGAGAGCGGCGCGTTTGACTGGTCGGCCGAAGGGTATTTCCGCAGCATGAACAATGTCTATGACTTCATGGATGGCCGTACCACATTTTCCGACATCGCAATAGAAAGCATCATCCTCGGCGGACGCGGCCGCAGCTACGGAGCGGAGTTCATGCTTCGCAAGAACACGGGACGATTGACAGGCTGGGTGGCATATACGATTTCACGAACCGAGACCAAGATCCCCGGCATCAACGACGGCCGATGGTATAACGCCACCAACGACCGTCGTCATGACTTTTCCGTCACAGCTATATATCAACTGAGCGACAGCTGGAATCTCTCCGGCTCATGGATTTTCTTGTCGGGACAGCCGCTGACGGCTCCCGACGTCAAATATGAAATAGGGGGCGCGACCTGCTATTATTACTCGAAAAGAAACTCCTATATGACGCCTCCGACCCATCGTCTTGATCTGTCGGCCAAATATACTCATGTCGGGAAAAAACTGACTTATGAATGGGCATTCGGTGTCTACAACACGTATTGCCGCTATAATCCGTATGTGGTCTACTTCGAGGATGATTCGTCCAAGCCTTCGGGCACACGTGCAGTGCTCCGGGCGATGTACGGCATCGTCCCCTCAATAGCCTATACACTTAAATTTTAACGTTTATTAGAGAGTGATTCATGAAACTATATACCGCGCTATTCATGACGTGTGTCATGCTGATGTCGGCATCATGTGAGAAAGAGCTCGATTTTGAGTATCATGATATCGATCCGCTGACTGTCATTGAGGCTGAGCTTACGCCCGACGGTGTGAAGGTCGGCATTACATATACGACTCCTATGGATGAGCCGATTGACCGCACCCGACTGACGGATGCGATGGTGACACTGACCGACCTGACCGACGGAACAGTCTATAATCTACAACCTGATGCGACAGGCTTCTTCGTCGACGCGACTCCGGGCATTGCAGGTCATGACTATCGGCTTGTTGTGGAGAGAGACGGGTGTCGTTACGAAGCCGATGCGACGATGTATCCGCCCGTGGAGATTGAAAGTCTTGAATTCAAATGGATCAAGATGCCTTATGACTATGTGGCTGTGTTTGAGGGGCGATTCTACGACAACGCGACCTCGAACGGCGACTGTTACTGGGTAAAACTCTATCGCAACGGCGAGATTTATCAATGGAGCGAGATCGACGATCGCGGCGCCGTTGACGGTGTCTGCACGTTCTTCACCATGACCACCCGCAAGGATACAGATGAAGAGGATGATGCCGACGTGCTTTATGACGGAGATGTAATGACCTGCACGATATCGCCCATTTCGCGTCCGATGCATGATTATCTCGAAGCGTTGCAGAACGACAGCAACGGCCCTGCCATGTTCTCTGGCGATGTCTGTCTGGGCTATTTCATCGCCACATCGCCCGTCGCCGACTCCATAGTGTTCCATCCCGACGAGCTCCCCGAATATAAATAGGGTGTCCATCCACCTCGCGAGCAAGCCCGACTCGACTCTCGGCTTCTCCGGTCCACACCCTCCGCGATATAAAGGGGGAGGCATTCCGATGCCGTCGCAAGAAGAGTGTCGGTATCACCCGCGTGTTGGCCAAGCATCGAAGCCATGCGGGATGCCACCTGTCGGGCGTCGCGCTGTCATGCGCTGTCAGTGACGGCCTATTTCCCTGTGCCGAAGCGGGAGGTGTCAATGTCGGTTGCTTTTGGCTTGAAGCCGTTGAAATGCCATATGAATGTCAGCTTGAGATTGCGGGTCATGTCGCGCACTTTCATTCGATAGTCTTGGCCGGCATGGTTGATGGTCATGGTCGGCGACCATGTGTTGAATATGTCGTCGGCTTTCAGATTAAGTTCGCAACAGCTTTTCTTTCCGAATTGCCATTTCACTCCGGCATCCACTTTCCATATCCCCGACAGATCCGCTATCCCCTGCAATGAGGGTGAGATGTAGCTGAAATCGACAGATACTGACACCGGACAATTCTGACTGAACTTGAAAGAGTTGCCAACCGAGCCATAGAAGATCCATTTGCTGTTGTCGAAGCTGATGTCGTGAAAGTGATCGGCCTTCGCCCGCCTGTTCATCACGTTTGCAGTGGCAGTGGCATTCCAGATATAACCGATGCCGAAGGGAGCGTAGAGATTCAGCCCGACGACTCGCTCATAGTTGATGTTGATAGTCTGATATATCAGAGTCAATGCGTCGGGCGATTGATAGGGGAGTTGCACGGTAGTCTTATCTCCATATTGGAAATAGAGCGTCGCGACGAATTTCTGCCTGAGAATATAGTTAAACTGCGCGTCATATTGAATATACGGCTGTAAGGCCGGATTGCCGATCACAGTCGAGTAGTCGTTGATGTGGCTCGTGCCGCCATGCAGTTCCCAATATGAAGGATAGATGCGTTGGGAGTTGAAGTTGAGCTGGAAGATGCTTTTAGGCGTCTTATAATAAGTCGCTCCGAACTGCGGAATAAAATTCCAGTTGTGCTGATATTTATTGTGATAATACTCACCCTTCGCCGAAAGGTTGAACGAGAGGCCCCAATCGAACGACCGTTGCGTACCGACATAAAAACTTGCGACGTCCTCGCTGAGAGTGTCGTCGAAATCGGGATTGTCGCCATATGAGGCATAGTGTTGCGAGCTGTGGTCGTTCGAGTGCTGATACTCCGCGCCATAGTTCAGTTGCCACTTCCCCGGCCGATGCTGTTGATCGACATAGACATGCCAACGGTTGATGTCCTGACGGCTGTCGGAGCCAAGCAGATAGTCGGCGCCCTTGAACAAAGACTGCTGCCGATTCTCGGAATAGCGGGTATAGTCGCCGCCGATCGACATGCCGAACGGCGCGGTGTAGCGCAAGGCGAGATTATGATACCCTACGGGCGACAGCATCTTGTAGACGTTCGTATAATCGCCCAACGTCCCCGAAGAGAGTCTCCAACCCTTTGAATCGGAGATTATCTGACCATTGTAAGTAAGTTTGATCGTTTTCCAGGCGGCTGAGGCAAAAATTGTATTGCTCCAATTCCGGCCGATGCGCCGCATATCGTCGTCGATCATAGTGCGCTTGCCATTATAAAGATGATTCGACGATGTTTCCTCGCGATTCCAAGATTTTGTACGCGAGAGTCCGTAGTTGATGTCAAATGTCCAGTCTTTAATGGCGTATGTTGCGGCAAGCCCGCCGCCATACGATCCGTAGTGAGCCTGATAATATCCGGCGCGAATCTGCCCCTGCAAGCCGTCGAGAGGGGTCGGCGTTTTCAAAACGACATTGATCACAGCACCGTTGACATGATACTTCGCGGGTGCCGAATACATGATTTCTACATTTTTCAGCCTTTCAATCGGCATAGTGTAGAGAAGCTGATAAAGATTCTCGAGGGGCATATTGGTCAGCTCGCCATTAATAATAATGGTGACATTCGAGGCACCTGTAAGCCCTATCATGCCGTTGTTGTTCATCACCCCGGGCATGTAGCCAAGGGCTTCGAGAATGTTGGTCACAGGCTTATCCTTGACAATACCCGGCAGATCAACGACCATAATGCCGTCGTTGCCCCTCACTTGCGGCGTCTCACCTTTGACAACAACTTCATCCAGTTCACGGAGGGAAATTGTATCGGTCGTTTCGGTCTGAGCCAAGGCCGATATGGATGAAATGAACGAAGCGAATAGTATGACATTCTTCATAGCGGTTTCGTTTTTGTTTGATGCAAAATTACGTGCAAATGCTCTTAGGTAGATCGTTTTCACCCTTATTTAGTCTTAAATGCACCCTTATTTAGTCTTAAATTAAAGCGGAGCGAAACAATTGTGTGGCGGATTATTACTAAATTCGCATTATGAAACGTTTCAAGACCATATCAACAGCATTTATTGTTGTCATTCTGGCTATTTTTGCCTGCAATGTATATTATCTTGTATCCCTTTACAATTCTATCAGGGCCGATGTCGAACGCGAGGTGATGACCGCGATTGCCGATGCAGATCTTGATGAACTGTGGATTAGAGCAGAGAGGGTAAAGGCCGGGACGCGTGAAGATCTTGAAAAAAAATTTGGAAGTAGCAGCGAAGAATATCATGGCGAAACCTCTGTGGCGCAAGACTCGAATGGCAATATGGTGGCCACTACCCGACATCTTGATGGAACTGTAGAAACGCAAGGTTATATGGTCAGCGGACAATCGTCGTTCACTAATAGATTTATTAATGCAGTCTGTCAACAGTTTCATGGAATTATGGATCCCTATGTGGCCGCTGACGTGTCGGTGATGGATAGCGTTTTGGCCAAGCGTCTAAATGACAGATATATTTATCCGAAGATTATAAAGTCAGAGGTTGTTGATTCTACCGGAAGAATCATAACGGCAAACTCCAAAAACATCAATGCTCGTCTGGATGAATTTTCATATTGCTTCAATAATAATTCAGGTTATTCATATCGGATTTATATGACACCACTGACGCGCCATATACTTTCGCAGATGATAGGAATCATTATTACGGTATCCCTTCTGATGCTTGCCTTCGCTATGGCGTTTTGGTATCTGTTTCACACTGTGTCGCGGCTGCGCACCATCGAGGAGATGAAAGATGATTTTGTCAGCAATATGACCCATGAATTGAAAACGCCTATTGCCATAGCATATTCAGCCAATGACGCTCTGCTCAATTATGACACAACCAACGACCCCGACAAAAAGACAAAGTATCTGACGATTGCAAACAAGCAGCTCAAACGACTTGGCGAACTTGTGGAAAACATCCTTGCAATGAGTATGGAGCGTCGGAAGACGATGAAACTCAAGCCGGAAGAGATTCGATTATCCGAGTTTGCCGAGGAAATCGCCGCTGCCCATCGAATGAGAGCCGATAAGGATATCACAATCAATGTCGATATCGCTGAGCGCACCATCATCGAGGCTGACAGGGCGCATTTGGCCAATGTGCTCAACAATCTCATTGACAATGCTATCAAATACTCCGGCGATAGCGTAAAGATAACCATAACGGGCGATGGCAACGTCCTGTCGGTAAGCGACGACGGCATCGGCATCCCGTCAAAGGCGATCCCATATCTATTCAATAAGTTCTACCGTGTTCCGCGTGGCAACCTCCAGGATGTGCGTGGATATGGCATAGGGCTGTACTATGTCAAAAGCATTCTCGACAAAATGGGTTGGACGATCAATGTTGTCAGCAAGGAAGGTGAGGGCTCGGTGTTCACAATTAAATTCAGCGAAGATGAGTAATAAGATTCTGTTTGTAGAAGATGAGGAAGACTTGGCGCTGATTGTCGCCGACACTCTACGCGGGCAAGGATATGAAGTAATCACGGCCGCAGATGGCATTCAAGGTCTTGAGAAGTTCAAGGCCGAAGCTGCCGATATAGTCGTGGCTGATGTGATGATGCCTAAAATGGATGGGTTCGACATGGCGAAGGAGATAAGAAAGTTGTCGCCGACAGTGCCATTGCTATTCCTCACCGCAAAAAGCACGATTGACGACGTCGAGCATGGATTTGAAATCGGAGCCAACGACTATCTGAAAAAGCCCTTCGAGCTCCGCGAGCTGATTGTGAGGATTAAGGCCCTGTTGCGTAGATATGGCGACAACCGCACCGAGGATATACGATTTGCTATCGGTGCATATATTTTTAACGTCACGACCCAGACATTGTCGTTTGGCGACAAAGTGACGGAATTATCCCACTTTGAAGCCAAGATACTTGAACGTCTGGCCGTCAATATCGGCAAGACAGTCGATGCTTCGGAGCTGATGATTGCCGTATGGCAACGCGACGAGCCGAGCAACCGCAACTCCCTTCATGGCTACATCCACAAGCTACGCCGCATCTTGCGCCACGATTCCTCAATCTCCATCATCAATCAGCGTGGCTTCGGCTATATGCTCGCTCTGAGATTAACACCTTACCAAGATGATTAGCCGGTTTTACTATTCAAATCAAACGATTTATGAACAACGAATTAGACTTAACCCGTTGCCCATGGTGTGGCGCCGATCCACTGTATGTCAAATATCATGATGAGGAATGGGGGCGTCCCATTACCGACGATCGCGCTCTTTTCGAGCTCCTGACTCTCGAAAGCGCGCAAGCGGGACTCGCTTGGATCACCATCCTCCGGAAACGCGAAGGCTACCGTCAAGCATTCTGCAACTTCGACTTTAAACGTGTTGCCGACATGACCGCCGACGACGAAGCCCGACTTTATCAATTCGACGGCATAGTCAAAAACCGCCTGAAAATCCATCGTGCGATCACCAACGCTCGGCTATTCGGCAACATTGTAGATGAATTCGGCTCATTCTACAACTACATCATCAGCTTCCTTCCCGGCGGCAAAAGAATCGTCAACGACATTCCGACGATCGACTGCATTCCCGTTTCATCCCCCATATCGGATGCCATCAGTAAAGACATGAAGCGCCGAGGCTTCAAATTCTTCGGCACAACAATCTGCTACGCCTTCCTCCAAGCCGCCGGCTTCATCGACGACCACCTCAACTCCTGCCACTGCAAGACCGTTTCTTAGAGAGTGTCTGAATTTAACACGATTATATGGAAGCCGTTCTTGAGAGAGGATCTTTTCATCCACTTTGAGTGAATGGAAGTTAAATCCAAACAATCTCTAAGATTGACTTCTTATTCAAGGGTTTCGTACTCCTCATCGGCGACGGGTTCAAGCCAGATGTTTTCGGTGTTTTCGCCCGGCACACTGAATGCCAGATGTGCAAACCAACTGTCTTTTGCCGCTCCATGCCAGTGTTTTGTGTTGGCCGGGATATGAATCACAGTCCCGGGGAGAATCTCGACAGCCGGCTTGCCCTCTTCCTGATACCATCCGCGTCCGGCTACGCCGACCAGCATCTGTCCGCCTCCGTTGTCGGCCTTATGGATATGCCAATTGTTGCGGCAACCCGGCTCGAACGTAACATTGGCAAACGGAATCTGTGAGTCGGAAATCTGTGCGAGATAGCTATTGCCGATGAAATACTGCGCATATGCCGTGTTGGGTTCGCCTATCGGGAATATCATCTCCCGAGCGAACTCAGCCTTCGCATCCTCCCCCTTGATATCGTCGGCCCATACATCCTTTGCGAGTCGGAAAGCGGCCCACGCCTTCGGCCAGCCGGCATAGAAAGATATGTGGGTCAGTATTTCGGCAATTTCGGTGCGGGTTATGCCATTCTTTTTCGCCTCCTGAAGATGATAGGTCAGCGAACTGCCGGTGATTCCCTGCGAGACAAGCGATGTTATAGTGACAAGGCTGCGGTCGCGCAACGAAAGAAGGTCATTGCGGCTCCACACCTCGCCAAAAAGGATGTCGTCGTTAAGTCGGGCGAATTCCGGTGCGAACTCCCCGAGTTGGTCGCGGCCTGCTGTCTGCGTCACCTTCGAGCCGCGAGCTGAAGGTTGATCGGTTTTCTGCTGTGCCATAATTTGATTTGATGTCAATGCCGATATTATCAGCAACATTATTGAGATCTTCTTCATTTCGATATTAATGTTTTCTTTCC
>CAMWNT010000101.1 GCA_947175695.1 uncultured Porphyromonadaceae bacterium | reverse complement strand
GCCGCATGGCCTTGCAAAACGTGAGTCAAGATCAATTATAAAGAGTGCGTCACTCCGGATTAATTTTGCATTCATCGTCAACCCACGCAAAATTATGAAAAATATGAAGACTATCCCATTCCTTTGTATCGCCGGTGCGGCCACAATCGTCGCAGGTTGCAAGTCGACAAAAGCGTCGCAGTCGCAGATCCCCGTCATGCCGATCTCGACCAACACTGTAACCTCGACAATCCACACGCAACGCATCGACACAGTGCTCGTAACAGTCCCGGCACAAACTGCCGAGCGCACCACCACCGATAAGTCATCGCGGCTCTCTACCGACTATGCCGAAAGCTACGCGTGCATCAACGCCGACGGCACGCTGACGCACACCCTCCACAACCTTCCCGCTCCCCTCCCCGTGGCCGTCACTAACACTTCCGACACAATCCTTGTCGATAAAATCATCGAAAAGCCTGTAGCCGTCGAAGTTCCGATAGAAGTGGAGCGCCAACCTACATGGTGGGAAAAAATGCGTCTCGCAACCTGGGGCTGGCTGGCCGCCATCGTCGCGCTCTGCGCGGCATGGATCTTCCGCACGCCGCTCCTGACACTCCTCCGCCGACTCCTCCTCAAGGCTCTTTGATCGCTTGACAGCTTAAAGCCATATTCTTCACCCCCAACTTGAATGCGGCATCGCAGAGACAGATACCTTTCTCCCACGAATCCGTACCTATAGTTATCGATTTTCAACCGCTTCTTAGCTACGGACGTAGTGGGGCATTTCGTCGGGGATGATCATCGAGAGTTCGACGAGTCCGCCGACCGAGCCGTCGGCTTTGTGCCAAACGGTCTGATATATCATTTTGCGCAGGCCCTCCTTTTCGATCGTGTAGGCGTTGGAGCCACCTTCGTCGAGCAGCCGACGGATGATAGCGCGCGAGCGATCGTTGTGATAATCCATGATGTTATGGCCGATTAGATCGGCGCCTCCGCGTTTGGCGAAAGTCAGTCGGGAGCGTTCATTCATGTAGATGATCCGGCAATCGGTGTCTACAACCGTGACGGCGCAGTCCATTCCGAATGCCCATTGGGGGAAAGTATCGTTGGTCATTTGGTTTAGGTTTTAGGTCTTAGGTTTTAGGTCTTAGGGGGTTGTCATGATTAATCATGATTAATCGGGAATAATCATGATTAATCATGAAAGGAGGTCTTTAACGGCTTTAGGGTCTTTAAGGGCTTTAATGACCTTAAAGACTTTAGTTGTTGACGAGCTGGACGACGATCAGGCGGCCGCCGTCTTCGCCGGAGAGGAGGATCTTGCGGCCTTCGGTCAGTTCGACGAATTCGCCCACTTTGATCTGACGCTTGGGTTGCTCGGTGACGTCCCACATGTCGGGCAGGTGGCGGTTGATGAGGATCCATTTGCCGTTGTGGAAGTGGAAATCGCCGACAGGCTTCTTATCTTCGGGCTTGGTGCGCTCGTTGGGGGTAATGAAGCGATTGACATGCCACATATAGAGCGACTGCTTATCGTAGACCATCAACCGATAGTTTTCGGGAAGGAACTTCCCTTTGGCGGGGGAGTAGTAGAGGTTGAGCACAGGCAGCTGGCCATGATACTCCCTGCCGCAGAACGGGCACTTAGGCTTGGTGGAATTGTCGAACACAAACCAATGCGCCTCGCAGTCGGGGTTCTGGCAGGGCTGCATGAGATCGGTGGTCTTGACCAATGCGTTTTCCCATTCATCGGCCGTAGGGCGTTTTGAGGGATCGTGGAGACCGTCGATAAATGCGCGGTCGAAGAGTTCCTTCAGATAGGGGCCGCAGATTGTGTACGGGCGCTTCTCGACATCGCCTTGCGGCAACTCCGAGGGGGCCATGTTTTGAATCTTCGGGCGGTTGCTCTTGTCGGTGGGATGCTCGATGAAAAGCGCCTTTTCACCCATCGACAATTCTTCATCGCGAGCCGCGTCGAGATCATTGACCTTACCGCCGCGCAGCGGATGACGGTTGAGTAGATACATGTAGATCAAGACAGCAAGCGCATGACGGTCGGTCTGAATGCTCGGCAGCTTCTTAGCGGGATCGCCGATTTTCAAGCTGCGTGTCTGGAGGACTTCCGGCGCGATGAAATCGGGGGTGCCGACAACATCCGGGGGATACTTTCCGGGGACGACGAGACCGTCGCAATCGATCACAGCCGCCCGACCGCTTTCAGGATCTACGAGCACATTCTTATAAGAGAGGTCGGAGTGGGCGAGTCCGGCGGCATGGAGACGCCGCACGGCGCGGGCGATCTGCAGACACATATGATAATGGGTCAGCCATGTGCCCTTTTGCTCCGGCTTGAGGAATTTATTGCGGAGTTTGGCCGAAGCAAACCACTTTCCCTCCTTCTCCTTCCCCTTGAACATACCCTCTTTGAAGAAGAAATGCTTCTGATATGCCGGGCAGACGATGCCCAGCTTCCCATTCCACTCCACAAGCTTAGTAGGCCAGCAGAATAGATTCTCCCAATAATCGCCGCCGATCTGGCCGAAGATCTTATTCCGATAAGTCCCGACGATATTCTGCAGACGATCTTTCGCATTGGCATCCTGCGGGGTGCGGAAGAAGCCGACGACATAGCTTTTGTCGGGGCTGAAATAGACATCCTTCATCGCGCCGCTGCCGATGACTTCATCTACAAACTCGACGGGCGAACCGTCGAGCGCAGTCAGTTTTATAGTGTTTGCCATAAGCTGATAGTGATCAATAGAGGATTGCGATTGTGCGGTCGTCATGGTTGCCCGGGCTCCAGAAATCGAGCCAGCGCAGCAATTGATCTTTCGACTCTTCATTGTCGTCGGAGAGGTCGACGCCGCCGATTCCGTCGTCGGGGAAACCGCCTTTCAGAGTATTATAGAACTCCTCCCATTTGGAATAATCGTTGAGGTTGCGATCGGTCTCGAACATCGGATCAGACACGCCGTCGCTCATGAGGAAAAGGGCCGTGAAATCGGGCACAATCGACATGCGAAGGCGATTATAGACATCCGCCGTGCGGAAAATATCGGGCATTGTCAAGAAGCGAGTCTGGCCCGAGAACTCGCCTTCATCCGGAGTGCCGAGCAGTTTAGCCGTTTTGTTTTCGGCATCGAAGAGGCACATAGCGCCATCGCCCACCCAGAAAGAGGCGATAAACCATCCGAAATCGTATTTCTTGCAAATAGCGAACATCAGGGTCGTGGCGAAATCCTTAGGCTTCACTCCCTCCTCGCGATTAGCGACTTCATTGATTCGATCATGAGCTTTCTTGGCTCCCTTGAGAACAATCTCATGCACCATGGTGGTAAGAATCGAGCGTTTGCCGGTGTCGGTCGGGGCGGCATTGAAATTGCGGATCGCTTCTTCAAAGTCGGGATTGTCAAGGAGGAGCTCCTTGCAATGGTTGATCACTGTTTTGCAAGCGACTTCCGAACCCTTGCGCGAATATTTGGCAGATCCGGCGCCGTCTGCCACCGCGATTATATACCAATCGGATTCATCGCAATGATAAAGGCTGAAATGATCATCGCGAGCCTTCCCCTCCTGGGCATGGCTTCGACCGCGCTGACTTGCTGCAACGACATCTTTCTTAGGCTCGCCATCCGCTCCGGCCTCCACTTTGAGATAAGCATTTTCGCTATCCTCCTTATAATATTGGATATCCTTATCAGTCGGGATATTTTTCCAGAGATCGCGCGGATTGGGATTGAAAGCGATCGGGATCGACAGTTCGGAAGCGGGCTCGCCGGCGACAGTCAGATATCGGAGTTTCAATACGAAATCACCCGCGCGGCACGGCTTGCCGCAGAGTTGAAACTCGCCATCGTCGCCGATGGCCAGACGCAGGCCGAGTTCCTCGGCGCCGACGATTTCGATGGCCGAGATTTTATCGATCGGCAATTTGAAAGAGGCGTAATACTCCTTCTTCACAGTGCCGTTGGGAAAGCGGAGCCCGAGTGCGCGAACTTCGTTTTCGATCATTATGCGTTGATTCATACGTTATTCGTTGTAAGTGGTCCCAAGTTAGGCGATTGCCCAGGAGAGGAACTTCTCCCTATCGGCCGCCGCCACTCCGGCTTGGGTCAGGATGCGGTCGAGAGTGCGAGCCGATTCGTTGAGCCGGCATACGGGGATATTGCGGCGCATGGCTATACGGTGTTTTCTGTCCATGATGTGTTGATGGTAGGGTGGGGAGGGGATTATCCTAATCCGCGGGTGATGTCAATTCCGGAGGCTCCGCCTTCGCCGAGAGTCCCTTTTAGTCCGCACCACGGGCATTCGTTGGTAGCGTTTTCGCCGACACAGAAAAGATTTCCGCAGTCGCAAACGACGGCGCCTATCTGATTGCCGCAGCACGGGCAAGCCGGCACTCCGATCAGAGCCGTAGTGTTGATGCGTGCCGGCTTGCCCGACGAGAGGCCGGCGTAGGTGAGACTATCGATCGGATAAGCGCCCACGAGTTTGAAATCGGGACCGCCATATTCCTGCCGATCTGCTTTGCGTGCGTATTTTATGAGATAATCCCCCTTGGTAGACTGACATCGGGCGTGGAGCACGACGAAATTCTCGTCGACCGACGACGGATGCCGCTCGGCTTCGGCTTTGGGATCGACCTTTTCGAGGTTGATGCCCGACGTCGGCGCGAGTTTTAGACCGTCGTCATACGTCTCAGTGACCGACATGCTGCTTGTCCGGATCGAAGCCGTCACCCATTTGAAGAAATCTTTGAACGACTGCGGGTCGGTGTCTTTAAGTAGCAGTATATCGTCGGTCAATTGTGCGAGAGTCAAGACATTGACATTATCGCCGATCGAGATTGCGACGAGATTGCAATGGCCGCGATAGCGATCGTTCCAGCGTTGGAATGCGGCCGAATAGTCATCGGTCGGGTTGCCGTCGGTGAAGAGGAAGATGATCGGCTTCCAGTCGCCTTTTTGTTCGGCGGTGGTCTTTTGGACATTGAGGTCGATGTCGCGCATCAAAGCTTCGAGTCCGGCGCCGAGCGATGTCCCGCCTCCGACGGGGAAAGTCGGCGGATAGAATTTATAGAGTTCGGTCAGCGGAGACAGGGTGGTGGCTTTACCGGCGAAAGCGATGATCGACACAAACACCGTCTCGAGGGCATAAGGATCGACTCGCAGATTCTGGATGATCGAGCGCATGCCGTCCTGCACCTGACTGATGGGGTCGCCGACCATTGATTCGGAGATGTCTACAAGGAAATATACGGGGAGTCTACGCATAGTAATGATTTATTTCGGAGTGATGGGGGGAAGGAATACCTGCCTAATGATGTAAAGCCACACGTCGGCGCGGGCATACTCTTATTGATGTCGGACTATTGTTGTTGAACGAGATCCATAAATTTGCTTGGCGAAAGATAGACGGTGCCCGGGCCGTGGACGCGCATCATGCTGAGTCCTTCGCCGCCGAACAGATTGCCGAGCGACCAATTGGATTGCATCTGTCCTTCCGAGATGCCCTGCAAAGCGATGATATGGTTTTCATCGACTTCGATGCTCTCGCCCGGACGCAGAGCGATTGTGATCGGAGTTCCTTTTGTATCGAGAAACACAGTGGAATTGCCTTGGATTTTCTGCAAGAAGAGGCCCATGCCGCCGACGAGGCCCGAGATCGATAGCTTTGTCGTCACGTCGATGCGATTGTTTGAGCCGACATACACACCGCGATGGCAAATCATCGACTCGCCGTTGAGCTTGACGGGGAGCAGACCGAAACGGCTGCCGATGGCTACCTTGCGAGCTATATTCGAGACATTGAAAAGACGGAGGATAAAGAGCGACTCACCCGACAGTTTGGCGCCAAGGATGCGGCCGAGTCCGGAGCCGTTGAAGCTGAGCTCCTTCTCGATGCCCGCCTCATAATAGATCACCGAACCCTTCTCGGCATAGAAATCCTCACCCGGCTCGAGCGTCACTTCAAGATGTTGCACAAATTGACCTATAAGTTTGCAGTTCATGATTTTTTTGAATGATAAGTGAATTGGGAGGGGATTGCCGTCATATGATCACATTGATTTCGTCCGGCGGCGGGGGAAGCTCCAGTTGATCGGTGGCTCCGATGCTGCGGTTGCCGACACCGATTGAATCCGACACCCACTTGAAGAACTTCTTGAAAGCCGTGCTGTCGACCGTGTCGAGCGAATAGACTTCATCGGTCAGCTCCTTCAGAGGCTCCGTCTTGGCTTTCATGCCCGCGGCGCAGGCGATGATGCTTGCGAAATGGCGTTTCTTGACCTCCGGGATCATATCCTTATAGAGCTTGCTGTCGGAGGGTTTGCCGTCGGTCATGAGAAACAGCAGAGGCATCCAGTCGCCTTTTTGCTGTTGGGTGCTCAGACGCACCTCCTCATCGACACGTTCGCAGAGCAGTTGTAGAGCCCGTCCGGTGTGGGTCGGGCCGCTTTCGGGCGTTGTTATTTCCGGGAGCTGGAGCTCGTCGAGGGGGGTGAGCGGTAGGATCTGCTTCACTTCGCGATCGTAGGTGATGATGCTGATGTTGACAGATTCCAGCGCGAAAGGATCCTGGCGCAGGCTGGAGACCATTGCCTCGAGTCCGACCTTGACGGATTCGATCGGCTCGCCGCGCATAGAGCCGGATGTGTCGATCAGAAGATATACGGGGAGACGTCGCATTTTTAATATGGTGTTGAAGGGTGGAGGTGTGTATGGTAGGAGAGAGCGAAACGTAATAGCGGGGTGGGGCGCCTTGCGGGCTCTCTCTCTTCAATGCCGGCGGCTCCGGCCGCCGGCATTGAGAATGATAGGATCGAAAGAGAGAGTGTGTGCGTGCGCGACGGAGAGTCGCGATCAGACTACGATGTTGACTTCCGGCGGCGGGGGCGGGAGCTCGCTGAGGGTAGTGGCCTCGGCGCCGGTCTCTTCGACCTTCATGCTGCCCGAGCTGACAGAAGCCGACACCCACTTGAAGAAAGCCTTGATGGTGGCGCTGTCGGCAGTGTCGAGCGATACGACACACTCCGTGATTTTCTTCAGAGTCTCGGTATTCGCGCCCGCGCCGGCGGCGCAAGCCACGACCATACCCCATTTGCGCTTCTTGAACTCAGCGAGTCCGCGGTTGAGGTCGTCGGTCGGCTCGCCGTCGGTCATGATAAACACGAGCGGCTTCCAGTCGCCTTTCTTCTCGGGGGTGGTCTTTGTCACTTCCTGATCGGCTTTCTGCGCCAGGAGAGAGAGGGCTTCGCCGAGGGCCGTGCATCCGCTTGCCTGGATGTTGGGCTGCTGAAAGGCTGCGAGTTCGGTCAGCGGAGCCACCTGCTGCGCGCTGCTGTCGAACGTGATGATGCTGAGATAGGCTGTCTCAAGCGCGTAGGGATCCTGACGGAGAGTCGAGACCAGCACCTGGACGCCGTTCTTGACGGCTTCGATCGGCTCGCCATACATCGATCCGGAGCAGTCGAGCAGGAGATATACGGGTAATCTTCTCATAATGGTTGTTATATGTGGTTTTTGTGATTGTTTTGATGCAAAGTTAGTCTATATAAGGAGCGAAAATAAAAAACTGCAATGTTTCAATCCGAATGCGGCCGAAGTCGACCGGAGCACTGCAATGTTTCAGCCGCCGCCGATCGCCGGACAATCGGCTTATTTATATCCAAATTTAGCTATAAGCCTTCAACCGACAAAATTTTTACCGATATTTTTGCAGTCAGATGATGGAAATATGGTTAAGCCGTCAGGATGACATAGACGAAATAGGCGATATACATAAGGATGAATGCCGCTCCGGGCAGGCGCGGGAAAGAGTGGCT
>CAMWNT010000100.1 GCA_947175695.1 uncultured Porphyromonadaceae bacterium | reverse complement strand
TTATATTAAGGGGTTCGACAGGATGCCAAGGTTGTATAAATAGGTTTATTAAGGGAATCGCCAATTCGATAGATATGCAAATATACTCAAATCCTTTCTATTATGAAAGCGACTGGTCAAATTTTATCGTCATCAACAATGATCTTTCCGAAAAAATTCGTAAATTCGTGAATATATACCCAAAACTTGAAATCATGAAATATCTTAAACTCATCTTCCCCGCCGCACTCCTCGCATTCTGCGCCCATGGCAATGCACAAGAAGCTCTCCGCTTCACCCCCGAAGGGAGCGGACCAAAGGTCAACCCCGACTCTACTGTCACCCTTTCCCTCATAGCGCCCTCAGCAACCGAGGTTAAAGTCAACGGCTTCGGCGATCCCATACCCATGACTAAAGGCTCCGACGGCCAATGGACTGCCGTGACCCCCAAAATGCGCCCCGACCTATACACCTACACATTCGACATCGACGGCGTGCGCACCATCGACCCCGCCAACGCATATATTGCCCGCGACATCAATGCCCTCTTCAGCGAAGTTATCGTGCCCGGAGGCAACGCCGATCTCTACGCAGTGCAGGAAGTGGCCCACGGCAATGTCGCCAAAATATGGTATGACTCCCCCTCGCTCGGCATGAAGCGCCGAATGACTGTCTACACTCCCGCCGGCTATGACGAATCACCGGATAAAAACTATCCCGTGTTCTATCTTCTTCACGGTTCGGGTGGTGATGAAGAGGCCTGGAGCCAACTCGGACGTGCCATTCAGATCCTCGACAATCTGATTGCTACAGGAAAAGCGCAGCCCATGATCCTCGTCATGCCCAACGGCAATGCCGACCTCCAGGCCGCTCCAGGCGAGACCGCCGCCGGAATGTATGAGCCAAAAGGGGAGCACTCATGGTCGGAAGAGGGGAAATTTGAGAAATCATTCAAAGACATCATCGCATACGTAGATTCCCACTATCGCACAATCCCCGACAAAGCCCACCGCGCAATCGCAGGCCTCTCCATGGGTGGCGGCCACGCACTGCGCACTTCGCTCGAAATGCCCGACACATTCGACTATGTCGGCATCTTCTCCGGCGCCGCCCGCTGGCACGGCAAGGAAATGAAAGCCGACGACAAGGAGCTGACAGCCGCTCTCACTCGCCAATTTGAGAACGCCCCGCGCCTCTACTGGATCGCCATCGGCAAAGACGACTTCCTCTACGACTTCAACACCGCCTACCGCGACATCCTCGACGGCATGCAGATCCCCTACGAATACCACGAAAGCGACGGCGGCCACATCTGGAGCAACTGGCGCGACTACCTCGTCATCTTCACCCCGCGCCTCTTCACCCCCCAAGACTAACCCCCAAGCCCAATCAGCCTAATTAGTCCAAAACCTAAAACCTAAAACAATCCGGCCATCCCCAAAACCCGCGGGATAGCCGGATTGTTAACATTATACACAGGTGAGCCGAAAAAATTCAATTGGCTACCTGATTCCGCTCATATCCGCTACTTTTAGACAATTGCTATGATTACACGCTCCAAATACTTGCCCCTCATTTTATCTGTTTTGATATTGACATTGACGAATTTCTCGATTGACGCCCACACTCCCGACATAAACAGCGAATATCGGAAATGCGTATTCACCGACTCCTGCGGACACCGCATGGCCTATCGCATGCTTACCCCCGCCACAGTGGATAGCGTAAGCTCATACCCGCTCGTCGTGTTTCTACACGGATCGGGCGAGCGTGGCAACGACAACGAAAAGCAGCTTTTGCACGGCGGTTCTATCTTCACCAACCCTGCCAACGCCGACAAATACCCGGCATTTGTAGTGTTTCCACAATGTAGCGCCCGTTCATGGACCGCCGATACCGACCCGCGCTCATTTATGCCCGGATCGCCCGACCCCGAAGAATCGTCGACTGAAGTCACTCTCATATCAATGATTGAGGATATTCTATGCAGATTCCCGGTCGACCGCTCACGCATATATATTGTCGGTCTGTCGATGGGAGGAATCGCCACTTACGACCTTGCATGCCGCTATCCGGAGCTATTCGCGGCGGCTGTGCCGATCTGCGGGGCCGTCAATCCCGACCGGCTCGCGGAAGCCCGTGACGTCAAATTCATGATTTTTCATGGTGATAGCGACGAAGAAGTGCCCTCTATATGTAGCCGCGAGGCCTACAAAGCATTGAAAGCCGTCGGCGCCGAAGTCGATTATATCGAATTCAGCGGCATCGGCCACGAATGCTGGACCGAGGCATTCAACTATCCCGGCTTCCTGCCATGGCTCTTCACCCAAAAGAAAGACAACTGACTTATGACAAGAAGTCGGAGCTATGAAATCCGACCTTTTTATTTGTATCCAAATCTCTTAGTAAGAGATACTTAATCCTTCGCAAAATTAATAAAAATCTTGCAATATCAAAAGATTGTGGTGATTTTATTCACAAAATTCAGTGTAAATTTTGTGAATTCGCGCCATTGTTTAGCAAAACCGATAATATAGGTTTCATAACTCGTTGATTAACCCGAGGTTTCATCAGATCCAAATCTCTTACTAAGAGATACCTAACGGACCATAATACTCCATTCCGAAAAACTCACGGCTAACGAGCTATCAATCAGATATGAAACTGACCGACATCTACGACATACTTTTCAACGGACATTCGCTGACGATCCCATCCGACGAGATCAACCGCGTGGAGGAG
Source organism: uncultured Porphyromonadaceae bacterium (assembly GCA_947175695.1). Lineage (GTDB taxonomy): Bacteria > Bacteroidota > Bacteroidia > Bacteroidales > Muribaculaceae > Lepagella. The sequence goes on along the minus strand of CAMWNT010000100.1, from coordinate 5,166 downwards.
TGTTATGACTTCCTCCGCGATTTCGCCACCGATAAGGTGATCTACGGAATCAACACCGGCTTCGGCCCGATGGCTCAATGGCGTGTCGGCGACGATCATCTGACCGAACTTCAATACAACATCATACGCAGCCACGCCACAGGCGCCGGCGAGCCGCTCTCGGACCTCGACGTCAGAGCGGCCATGATCGCAAGAATCGGCACATTCCTCCAGGCTCGCTCGGGAATACATCCCGAAGTGATCGCACTGTTGCAAGAGTTTGTCAATCGCGAAATATACCCATTTATACCCTGCCATGGTAGCGTCGGCGCTAGCGGCGACCTTGTGCAACTCGCCCATATCGCCCTATGTCTGATAGGCGAGGGGAAAGTGCATCTCCATGGCGAATGGATTCCGACAGTCGAAGTGTTTGACAAGTACGGCTTGAAGCCGATGCGCATCCATATCCGCGAAGGATTGTCGGTCACAAACGGAACATCGGTCATGACCGGCATATCGATCGTCAATCAATACTATGCGGTCAACCTTCTGAAATATGCCACCATCGCCGCAGCCTGGATAAATGAGATAGCCGACTCTTTCGACGATTACATGTCGATCGAAGAGAACGAATGTCGTCGACAGCCGGGGCAGCAGGTGATAGCCCGCTGGCTGCGCGAAGTGAGTCACGACAGCCGACATCTTCAGAAGCGCGAGCATGAGCTATATGATCCTGCGAAAAACCGCGACAGTTATTTCGAACATAAGGTGCAGGCCTATTACTCGCTACGGTGTATCCCGCAGATCTACGGTCCGATCTTCGACACCCTGGCCAACGCCGGCGAAGTGATGCAGAACGAAGTAAACTCCGCATGCGACAATCCGATAGTCGACTATACAAGTCGCAATATTTATCACGGCGGCAATTTCCACGGCGACTACATTTCGCTTGAAGCCGACAAGGTGAAGATCGCGATGGTGCGCCTGGCAATGACCGCCGAGCGCCAGCTCAACTATCTCTTCCACGACCGCATCAACGACATTCTCCCTCCCTTCCTCAATATGGGTGTACTCGGCCTGAATTATGGCATGCAGGCATGTCAATTCACCGCCACTTCCACCACGGCTGAATGCCAGACATTGGCCATGCCGAATTATGTGCACAGCATCCCCAACAACAACGACAATCAGGATATTGTCAGCATGGGCACAAACAGCGCGCTGCTTTGCCGACGCGTGATCGACAACGCTTATCAAGTTGTGGCGATACTCTATATCGCGCTGGCACAGGCCTCCGACTGCCTCAACCTCGCCGATCGACTCGCATCGTACACAAAACGACAGTATGACGCGATTCGGGCCATATGCCCGAAATTTGTAGACGACACACCCTTCTACAATGAAATCGCAGAGACTGAAAAATATCTAAAATCCAACATCATCGAATACTTAAACTCATGAACTACGCTTTAGTGACAGGCGGTTCGCGCGGCCTCGGCGCCGCGATATGCCGGAAGCTCTCAGAGCAGGGACTCGGCATAATCATCAACTACCGCTCCAACGAATCGGCTGCTAAAGCCGTAGCGGATGATATCGCCGCCAACGGCGGCTGCGCTGAGCTGCTCCCCTTTGACGTCAGCTCGGAGGAGTCGGTAGACGCCGCTCTCGAAAATTGGGAGGATGGTCATCCCGACGATCGCATCACTGTGCTGGTCAACAACGCAGGCATCCGTGAAGACAATCTGCTGATCTTTATGCAGAGCAGCCAATGGCATAATGTGATCAATACGACTCTCGACGGATTCTTCTATGTGACGCGCCGCGTGCTTAAAGGAATGTTGACCAAGCGCTTCGGGCGCATCATCAACATCGCGTCGCTCTCCGGACTTAAGGGGCTCCCCGGTCAGGCCAATTACTCGGCGGCCAAGGCTGCGCTGATCGGTGCGACAAAAGCTCTCGCTCAAGAGGTTGCGGCTCGCAAGGTGACGGTCAACGCCATCGCTCCCGGCTTTATCAAATCAGATATGACAAAGGATCTTGACGAAGAGAGCCTCAAAAAACTCGTGCCGCTCGGCCGCTTCGGTGAAGCCGAGGAGGTGGCCGCTCTTGTAGGCTTCCTTGCGTCGGATGCTTCCGGATATATCACCGGTGAAACAATCTCAATCAACGGAGGACTTTACTGATGGGTAGAAGAGTAGTAATCACCGGCATGGGCATCTGGTCGTGTATCGGTAAGAATAAGCGAGAAGTGCTTGAATCACTCCGTGCCGGCAAGTCAGGTATCGGCATTGAGAAAGAACGTTTGGAATATGGCTATCGCTCCGGACTGACAGGAATTGTAGAGCGACCGAAACTCAAGGGAGTCATCGATCGCCGTCTGCGCGTCGGACTTTCGGAAGAAGCCGAATACGCCTATATGGCGGCCAAGGAGGCCTTCGAGGAGGCCAATGTGTCAGATGATTATCTGAAGGATAACGAGGTTGGCATCATATTCGGCAATGATTCGTCGGCAAAGCCGGTGATCGAAGCCGCCAATATCATGGCCGAGAAGCATGATTCGGCTCTGCTCGGATCCGGACTGATCTTTCAGTCGATGAATTCGACCGTCAATATGAATCTCAGCACGATCTTCCATCTGAAGGGTGTGAATTTCACAATCAGTTCGGCCTGCGCAAGCGGATCGCATTCGATCGGCATCGCCTATATGCTTATCAAGCAGGGGCTGCAGGATATGGTGCTCGCCGGGGGCGCACAGGAGACGAACTATTATTCGATGGCCACATTCGACGCACTCAGCGCATTCTCTATCCGCATGGATGAGCCGACAAAGGCATCACGACCATTCGACAAGGATCGCGACGGATTGATTCCGAGCGGGGGAGCGGCCGCTCTCGTGCTTGAAGATTATGATCACGCCGTGGCACGTGGAGCTACAATTCTTGCGGAAGTCGTAGGCTATGGATTTTCCTCCAACGGCGGTGGCATTTCCCAGCCGAGCGACGACGGCTCGGTCAAGGCTATGGAGCGTGCGATGGCCGATGCGGGAGTGACAGCCGACGATATCGACTACATCAACGCCCACGCCACATCCACTCCGCAGGGCGATGATTATGAAGCGATTGCACTCAGCCGACTGTTTGGCGGCAAGAAAGCCCTTATCTCTTCTACTAAATCGATGACCGGCCACGAATGCTGGATGGCCGGCGCGAGCGAAGCCGTCTACAGCGTGCTGATGATGCTCAACGACTTCGTGGCACCCAACATCAACCTTGACGAACCGAGCGAATATGCCCGCGGACTCAACATTGCCCGCAAGACCATCGAAACTCCACTCAACACAATCCTCTCCAACTCCTTCGGCTTCGGTGGCACCAACAGCGCCCTTGTAATCAAGAAACACAACTAACTTAGTTCTATAAAAACAACGTAACCGCAATGAAAAAACTTTTATCTATGCTTGTGGTCATGCTGGCATGTGTTGCGTCAGCATCAGCCATTTCTCCGAGCTATAAGGGTTATGGAGAACTTTACACCGGATACTCCATCCCGGCCGGCGACTATTACAATGGCGGCGGTGTATTTGGCGTGAGCACATCTCACGGAGTCACTCTTAGTGAAGGCTTATTCGTCGGACTTGGTCTCGATGCCGCACTCTCATTCTACTCTGAAGCAGATCCCTACTCACGTTACGATGACTCCGATTATAGCGGTTTGTTCGCTATCTTCGCTGAGAGCAGATACAACATTCTGCCGTCCAAACGAATTTCTCCTTTTGTCGGATTAAGACTCGGCGGAGGATATAACGGCTACGATGAAGTGGGTAGTTTCTACTTCTCCCCGGCCATTGGCTGCACATTTAATCTGACGGAAAAATTCGGTTTGGATGCCAGCATCGGTTATAGTCTTTACACCGGAGAGGGACAGGATGAAGGATCTTACTATAATGATAGTGCAGGTTCAATCAACTGCATAACGTTCAGAATCGGGGTGCATTTCTAAATCACACAACAACATAACAGCAATGAAAAAACTTTTATTCATCGTCATGGCGCTTATCGGAGTGATCAGCGCTCAGGCAAAAGATCCCATGACTCTTGAGTCGGGATCTCTCGCAGATCTTGCCGACTCTTCGAAGTCAGTACTGTTCAAAGTCGATTACTCTAACGCTGTTGTTCACAACGACGGCAACGAGTACACACTGGAAGGCTATCTGGAACACAGAGGTCCGGACTTCGTCGCCGACTGGAAGAAGGATGAGGAAAAAGCCTATTCCTATCTGCCTGTTCGCTTCAATCAAAAGAACAAAAAGGGAGCGCAGGCTCTGATATCGGAGGATATGGGGAAATATGATATCTTAGCCACTGTATGTCTTTCCGATATTGACTTCGGAAATGGCGGATCTACATTCGTGCCATTCGCCGGTGCAAAAGCAGGTGGATGTATCATCTCCGGCAAACTTGTAATCACCGGTGCCGATGGAGCGGAACTCGCACAACTCCCGTTCACAGAAGTCAAGGGACTCGGTCATGTTTCAGAGACAATTCGCCTCGGAATGAGCTATTTCGAGCTGATGAATAAGCTCGGCGACGTCCTGAAAAAAGAAAATAAAAAGAAGAAATAATCTTCGACAGACTCTTTCAATTCCTTAACGAAAATTATCCGGCATCTGCCGCAACATGCAGATGCCGGATCATACATTTTAATCTGTCATCTCTCCTAAATGTAAAACGCATTATACTGACCGACAACTTTCCGAAGCGATGAATCTATTTCCCGAACTCGAAAAGAAATACACGAAGGAAACTCTGAACGCCCGCGAAGCTCAACGCCTCGCCGAATTCATTGCCTTCGGCCCCGTGATTTTCCAGACAGCGCGCATCATGCTGAAGTTGGGGATCATGGATATGCTCCGTGATAGCGACGGAGGAATGACTATCGATCAAGTGGCCGAGCAGGCCGGTATCTCCAATTATGCGGCGAAATGTCTGCTGGAAGCCTCGCTTTGCATCGGCATCCTGCTGGTCGACACCAAAACCGACAAATTCACCATCTCAAAGACAGGATGGTTCCTAATAAATGACCCCGCCACGAGAGTCAACATCGATTTCAATCATGATGTCAACTATCTTGGATGGTTTAACCTTGAAGAGTCGCTTCTGGAGGGTAAACCTGTAGGGCTAAAGACTC
>CAMWNT010000099.1 GCA_947175695.1 uncultured Porphyromonadaceae bacterium | reverse complement strand
TCAGTTTCTCCTTGCGCTTCTCGTACCCCCAGCCGTTACTCCGCTTTGTCAGCTCTTTGAGTTTGGTGCAGAGTTTTACTTTGGTTTTCGGATGAACACACAAGCGAGCCTTTCCTCTTCACATGTTGAATGAGTAGCCGAGGAACTTCTGTCCGTGGACACTGCCGACGTGGGTCTTCTCGCGATTCACTTTGAGGAAGAGTTTCCCCTCTATGAACTTCGTGATGCTTTCGCTCACCCTTTCGGCGGCTCTCGGACTTTTGCAGAAGATGACGCAGTCATCGGCATAACGCACAAACGGAAGCCCGCGCCTTTCAAGCTCGCGGTCAAGTTCTGTCAGCATTATGTTGCTCAGTATGGGGCTGAGCGGACCGCCTTGTGGCACGCCCTCCGTTGTGTCCTCATACTTGTGGCTGACTATTACTCCTGCGTTGAGATACTTGTGTATCAGCGATATGACCCTACCGTCTTTGATTGTCTCGCCAAGCAGTTGTATCAGCTTGCTGTGATTAACGGTGTCGAAGAATTTTTCAAGGTCAAGGTCTACGCAGTACTTATAGCCGTCATTGATGATTTCCTGCGCCTTTTGCAAGGCTTGGTGTGCGCTCCTTCTCGGACGGAAGCCGTAGCTTGTCTCCGAAAACTTCGGTTCGTACACCAGGCTCAGTACCTGGGCTATGGATTGCTGGATGACACGGTCAACCACGGTGGGTATGCCGAGTTGGCGCGTCTTTCCTCCCTCTTTGGGTATCTCTACCCTCCTTACGGGATTAGGGCGGTATCTTCCGCCAAGCAGACTTTCTGTTATTTCATCCTTGTGTTCACGCAGATACGGAAGCAGTTGCTCTACTTCCATTCCGTCGATTCCTCCGCTCCCCTTGTTGGCCTTGACTTGTCTGTACGCTCTGTTAAGGTTGTCGGGAGTTAGGATGTACTCTAACATCCTGTCTGACGATAGTTGCACTTCTACGAGTTCGTCTCCAACTATCCCAATCAAAGTAGGCGCTCCCTCATACCTTTCGCGTTCCGCGCTATTCTTCCGAGGGCAGCTTTCTGATGTTTTCGGCTTTTCTCCTTTCATCGGGTAAAATAAAGTTTTGCTCGTGTGGTTAAGTTTTGCCCTTCATCTTCGCCCACGAGCTTTAAGGCAACCACTACTATGGCATCTGCTGACTTCTGTGGGTTCGTTGTTACTGCTTACCTTTCGGCTCGCCCCACAGACCTCCCCGATTAAGAACATAATCTTTCAGTCTTATACTCCCTTGATTTACTCTCGTCAGTCCGGATAGCTATCGGGCTTTGGTTTGTTTTGCAACCTTACCCCTGATTTCGAGCCTTGTATCAAGTTTCTGTGCGTGGAGCCAGACTTTTGTCCTTAGCTTCCTTCCGATTCTCCTCGCGGCAGACACCGTTGCCTCGGACTATGCGCTTCCCGCTATCGGGGTGCGCTCGGGACTTGCACCCGTTAGATTATGCCCATGTCGGGCGAACAAATAAAAGCGCTAAGTTTGAGAAACTTAGCGCTTTGAGTGTTGCCTTGGAAGGACTCGAACCCTCACTAAAGGTGCCAGAAACCTGCGTGCTACCATTACACCACAAGGCATTGTCGGTTGTCACAAGGGGAGATTTGCCGTATGGCTTTTTGCTTGCAAATCGAAATATTGGATTGCTGTTTGCCAAGCTTTGCGGGCGTTGTCCCTTTTGACACTGCAAAATTAGTACTTTTTCTTGAAATGACCAAATTTTCGGGCAACTTTTTTCAAGAAAAATTGTGGCAGACGGTCTATTCCGCTGATTCTCGACCGGTTGGACTTCGCTCGACGATTCAATGTGTCCCGATGGCAAGGCCATCCGGCCCGCGTACCCGTGGCGCGAGACTCGCGTAGAGGCGGAAACAAGGCAAAGGCCATTCGCCGCGGCAACGCGCGACGGATGGCCTTTGGTAGAATCGAAGGGAGGGGATTATTCGGCTGGGGTCATCAGCAGGTCGACCGTGATGGCGGGGACGACGTAGGTGCCGACGAATTTGCTGAGATCGACCGGCGTCAGCGTAGAGAGCTCGGTCTCATAGTCGCGGTCGTAGTCGATGCCGTAGCGGTCGTAGCCTTTCATGACGCTGAGCCAATAGGCGTTGTCGGAGCGATTGTCGGCAGCGTCGCGCAGCATACTCTCCTTCACCTTGTCTAACTCAGCCGGTGTGATCTCCTTGGCCATGGCGGCGATGGTGTTGCCGACGGCTGCGGCCACCTCATCGGCATGCTCGACAGAGGTCTTGATGTAGGTCGGCATCATAAACTGCGAGGGGTCGTCGCCGTTTATGCCGGCGATGAGCGAAGTGTGGCCTTTGATTGAATAGACCCAGCCTTTATCTTCGCGAATGTCGGCGAGGAGGCGCGAGCGGAGCACATCCCACGTCATCTGCGTCAGCATCAGATTGCGGCGCGAATAGGGGCAGTCCGCGTGACGGAACTGATAGACGATGGCCTGCGGATTCTCCATCGGTTCGGAGAAGCGGTGGCGCACAGATGTCGGTGAGAAATGATAACAGATATCCTTCGGCTTTTCGACTCTTCCGGCGGCCGGTAGCGAAGCTACATAACGGGCAAGGAGATCGCGGAGCTGCTCCTCGTCGAAATCGCCGACGATATAGAAGGTGAAGTCGGAGAAATCGCTGAATCTATCGGCATGAATGTCGAGAATGCGCGAGTAATCGGCGTTGCGCACAGCCTGCAGGTCGGGGTGACCGCCGAGGGGGTGATGGTCGTAGACATTGCGTGTGATCGAATCACCCATGACGTGGATCGCCGAATGTTGGCGACCCTCCATCTGAGTGACGCGCGAAGCGATGCGGCTTGCGAAAGCCGCCGAGTCGGGGCGCAGGGCAGTGGCTTTGAGCCAGAGCAGGCGGAACCCGTCTTCAAGGTCGGCAGCGGTGGTGGCCAGTTCAAGAGTCTCGTCGGTGTTGCTGACGCTGACGCTTGTCTTGATATCGCGACCTTTGAGCAGTCGACGCAGATCGGATTGCGAATGCTCGCCGGCGCCGGCGAGTGCCATCGCGTCCTCAAAAAGTTTGATCGACGCCGCATCCGCCGGATTGTAATTCTGCGAAAAACCGCCCGGGCCGATACCACGCACAAGCACCTGTCCAGGCTTTTCAGCCGACTTGCGGGCCACGGCGCGAATGCCGTTGGAAAGCGTATATACGACAGTGCCGTCAACCTCCCCCGGCTCGCTGCCGACTACCAATCCGCGCGCCGGCTCCTCGGCGAGGAGGGTGCCGTCGGTTGAGAGATATTCAAAGGGGGTGAGCGTAGCGGGATCCACCGATTCATAGGCCGCAGTGATATCCTGCGGAGTCGGCGGGGGAGTGGGACGATTGGAGGGGACGTAGAGAAGGGCTACATGACCTTGGCCGCTTCGACCTTCGGCGGGGAGCGCCGTGATATCGGCGAGATAATCGCGGGCATCCTCCGGAGTCAGCGTCGGGAGGATCTCCATTACGAGTTCGTAATCGCGATCCGGATCGCTGACGGGTGTGCCTTGCAGATAATGGCGCGAGAGTTCGCGTGCGAGGTCGGTGTTGCTGCGGGTTGCGGCTTTGTCGCGATCGGATGCGGCCTTGCCGCGAGCCTTGTCGACCGCATCGGTGAACTCATCGGCTGTAAAACCGAGTGTGCGGGCGCGTTCGATCTCCGAATGGAGCGACTTGACACTCTCGGCTTCACGACCGCTCTTGGCGATTGTGCGCAGCATGAGCGCGTCCATGGTCGAAGCGAGCAGGAAGCGGGAATTGCCGATGCCTGTCTTCGAATAGGGTGCGTCGGGACGCAATTCGGCGTCGTCGATACGCTCTACAAGCAGATCAAGACATATATCGCCAAGCAATTTGCGGCGCACACGCTCGCGGTCGGAGAGTGCGTCGGGATCGAGATGCTTATAATAAAGCGTCACTGCCGAGTAGGCCTGCTCGGGATCGGATTCCACTATACTGATCAGATTCTCATTGGGCGCGACAGTGAACCGGGGGAGTGCGGGGCTACCGCTCTGCAGGGGGATTTCGGAGAACGTGGCGATGATCTTTTGTTCGACAGCGACCGGATCGATGTCGCCGACGACGATGATCGCCTCAGTGTCGGGACGATGCCATTTGCGATAGAAAGCGCGCAATTTCTGCGGCGGGAAATTCTCCACCACCTCCATCTTGCCGATCGGCATGCGATTGCCGTAGGGGCTGCCGGGGTAGAGCTGCGGAGCGGCCTTCTCCAGCATGCGCGAGGCTGCGCCGGTGCGCTGACGCCATTCCCCCTTCACTACTCCTCGCTCGGCGTAGATGTCGGCGTCGGCGAGGGTGAGGGCGGTGCTCCAGTCGCGGAGCACGAGCAGACAGGAATCGACAGCCGATTCACGAGCGACGGGCACTTTCGAAATATTGTAGACGGTTTCCTCCATCGAAGTGTAGGCGTTGAGATCGGCGCCGAACTTCACCCCGAGCGTAGCGAGCCAGTCGATCATCGAATTGCCCGGGAAATGCTCTGTGCCGTTGAAGCACATATGCTCTAGGAAATGGGCCATGCCCTGTTCGTCGTCGTTTTCAACGAGCGAGCCGAAGCCGCGCGATACGAAGAAATCGGCTCTGCCGGCGGGTGACTGATTGTGACGGATGTAGTATCTCAGTCCGTTGGGTAATGTGCCGGAAGTCACTTCCGGAGCGGCGGCTTGCATCCCGAAGGGGATCAGCGCCGAAGCCGCAAGGATCAGTTTGATTGAGTTGGTAATCATATTGTTGGGTTGGTTTTTGGCTTGGGGGATAGGAGGTTTTGGGTTTTAGGTTTTAGAGATTAATCATGATTAATCAGGAATAATCAGGATTAATCGGGGATGGAAGGGTCTTAAGGACTTTAGGGTCATTAAGGACTTTAGGTCATTAAGGCTCTTTAGGCTTTAAGGGCGCGGGGGCGCAGGGCCGGCGTTAGAAATTGAAGGCGAGCGATGCGCTCCACGCGAGCGAGTGCGGTCCGGCGGCAAGGCGGACATAGCCTATGTTGCCGCTGAGGGCGAGCGCATATCGGCTTGAAATGGCGTATGCGAGATTTATGCTGCCCTGGATCGCGTCGGCGCCGCAGGTGGCGTTTTCGTAGTCGACGGTGACGGCGCGGTCGAGATCGGCGGTCTGCGGATCGGTCGATGCGGGGAGCGTCAGCAGTGAATTGCGATGAAACCGCCGTGAATAGTCGGCCGACAGGCTACCCGCCAATCGGGTCGAAAACCGTCGGGTGGCCCGGGCACTTAGTCCCGCACTGGCCATATCCATCAATCGGTCGCGGCGCGGAGTTATGTAGACCGTGCGCCGATGGGTCAGATTCCCGTAAGGAGCGATCCCGATTGTCGTCGAGCCCACTTCCGCCTCATATACGATGCGCAACGACTCGCAATGATAATTGTCGGCAAACATGTCCAGACTACCGATCTGGGGGAAAGTTCCCGACTGCGAATCGCCGAAAATATTCTCCCGGCCATGGCGTCGCCACATGTCGAAAGCGGCTTCCGCACTCAGACGATGTGATCCGAAACGGAAATTCCAGCCTCCCGAGAGATTCATCTCGCGATGTGTCAGCGATGCCATCGGTAGTCGGTTGAGATCGTCGATCACGTGGCGTTGGGTTGTCAGCGAGAATTCGGCGTTCAGGAAGCCGCCGGTGGCGGACTGCGGGATGATGTTGGCCGAGAGGCTGTATTCATAGCAGTCGTTATATGTGGAATATCCTGTTCCGGCGAAGCGATAATAGTGGCTGCCGAGCCCGGTCAGGTGATATATCTTCGACACTCCGAGTTCGCTCATGAACGAGATCGACGATGTCTGGCGAAACTTATCGAAACCGACGCCAACGGCCGCCGTGTAGCCAAACGGGAAGCGATAGCCGACGCCCACCTTCAGACGCAGATCGCCGGTGATGTCGCGCGGTCGCGGGTCGACCTTCCGATAGGCGAGCACGGCGGTGTAGCTACCCTCGACGCCCCACACGATGTGGCGGCCGGTCCGGGCATATCCCCCCGCGAAGCTGTAGCGTTCGCGATTGAGGTCGCCCCCGACGCTGTCGGCGGTCAGATAGGGATAAAGCCGGTCGAAATCGCCCGATTCATTCCAACGCTGATTGAGATTGCGACCGTTGGAATAAGCCGCGTCGCCCCAAAGAGTCGACGCGCCGTTATGGAAATATGCCTCGGCTTCGAAAAAGCCGTCGCGACTGCCGTCACCGGCCTCGACGACAAACGGCTCCGACTCCCGCCTGCTGCGCCAGCCGGCCGCTATCTGCGCCAGACTGTAGTCGCGGCGCAGCGGCATCAATGCCGGGTTGGCAAAAGCCTGCGCGTCGGATTTCATCGCAAGATGAGTCTCAGCGATCCACCGCGCGATGATGTCGCGGTCCGACCGGGCGTCGACCCGGCTATTCTCCACGCTATCCTCCGCCGCTCCAGAAGCACCGGCCAAGGCGGCTCCCGAAGCGGCGAGCGTCGATGTCAACAATAGCGCGCATATGATTAATGAAAGATTCTTCACGTCAGAGAGTGATAAGTTTTTACTTTGAGGTGACGCCGTCCCAGGTCAGTGTCGAGGCGGGTCGGCCGTCGGCATCCACCGCCGACTGCTGGCTTTCGATCTCCGAGGGGATTGTCATCGGATTGAAATCGAGCGTGGAGTTGTTGGTGTCCTGCAGAATCGGATTGCCGTCGGCCGTGAGGCCGATCATCTTGCGACGCACTGCATGGAAATAACGCGTCTTGTCGCCGTCGATAGTGCCGCAGTGGGTCCAGCCCATGTCGAGCGCGGGGGTGCAGAGAGTCCACTGATAATCCGACTGCACCGAGCAATTGACCACATCCACAATCCAATCATTCGGCAGGCGATAGGCGCTCTGGCTCATCGGAAACGATCCCGCCGCCGTCACAAGCTCATAATCATACGTATAATAGAAATCGCGGAGATATTCATCCTTGTCTACCGGTATGCGGGCGATGCCATATGCCTTGAAGCCGCGATTGTGGAGAAGGAATACCGAATTGGTGTAGCAATACCACTTGTCGAGATTCTCCACAAGCGGCGAATCGATATCCATTGTCGAAGGCACGGAGCTGACGTCATACCATTCGAAATCGGCGTGCGAGAGGTCGAAGGAATTGGGGTTGATCGCGCGATGGTCGATTCCCGTGTCGGCCAGGATCAGATACTCGCCGGGATTGACGGGATGCTCATTGCCGCTGCCGGGAATCGTATAGAGTGCGTCGACGGTCATTGCCTCCGACATGATGTCGGGGGAGAACACGAGCTTCTGCGTGGTCAGGAACTTCGACTCGAAAAGGGTCAGTCCGTCGGCATAGACCACGTGGTCGGTGTTGTTGTAGAGCTTGATATATTGATCGCCGTAATACTGGTTGCCGCTCGTCCGGAGAGTGCCGGTGAAGAAGATCTCGGAGATGACGAGATCGTCGGAGGTGATGTTGCGATATGGCGTGAGCGAGATGTTGTTGCGGCCCGTGGCGATCGTGATCGACTGCTTCCGGGCGCGCAATTGCGCCATCGCGCCGTTGGGCAGAAGATAGTCGGCCGAATAATCGAGATCGTATAGTCCCGGAAGGAGAGAGATCTCCTCATCGGGGGTGAACACCGACGCCACTCCGTTGGAGATATTGCGGAAAGTCAGTTTGCCGCCATAGATGCGCGATGAGTCGATCTCATCGGCCGAATTGAACTCGATATCGACGATCACCTCCGCGGTGGAGAGCGTATTGTCGAAGCTGTCGTCGCAACCTGTGGCGATTGCGGCTGTCAGGATTATGAGAAGGAATGAAAGATACTTCATAATGCAAAATTTAATCAAAGTGTCAGATTGATCTCCATGCCGAAATAGGGATTGGCCGAGCGGCGGA
>CAMWNT010000098.1 GCA_947175695.1 uncultured Porphyromonadaceae bacterium | reverse complement strand
CGTCCGACTTATACCCCAAAATTCGATGTTTTCAAATTTTTGTCATGTACTTAACCTAAACTTTTTTATCACGATGAAGAAAACATTCAGACTGATCGGGATGGCAATTATGGCCGTCCTCTTTTCCGTCAGCCTCACAGCTTGTGGACATGACGACGATCCTGATGATCCTACCAACCACGATCGCGATCTGATCGGGACTTGGACTCATACGGAGTCCGGCAACTATTGGACGGAAACAGCCAGCGTAACTTTTAAAACCGACGGAACTTATACTGACGTTATCGAATATAGCGCCGGCAACAATTCTGAGAGTTGGACCGCTTCAGGCACATGGTCGACAAATAACGGCATTCTGACAATCTGTATGCTGGAAAGCTCGGATCCCGACGATGAAGACGATCTCGGTGAGTCTGAGTCGGTGCGTTATAAAGTAGAGGGCAATAAACTGTATCTCTACGATGGCGGCGAACCGTCAGTGCTTACTAAAAAGTAGAGTCAGTTGTCTCCGGCTTGTCAATAAAACGGGGCCATTCTCTCTGATCGACGGTTGTATCGCCGATTCGAGGGAATGGCTTTTTTTTGATCCGGATTGCCGGATCCCGCTTTCAATGCCGCGTCGATGCCATCGTCGTAGCCATAATTGAAGTTGCAATGTTGATGCTCACGGTTGCTTGGCTGGGGCTCTGTTTCTCTGCCCCGGCGGATGGTTTGAAAGAATTTTTTTCGGCGAGGTGGTAGATTCCGGTTTGATACGTCGTCTTTATCCTTAGTTGCAATAATAATATATTTTGCGGCATTCAACATTTTTTTGTAACCTAATCATTTTTATCACGATGAAGAAAACTTTCAGACTGATCGGGATGGCAATCATGGCCATCCTCTTTTCCGCCAGCCTCTCGGCATGCAGCGATGACAACGAACCCGATGATCCCGACAATCACGATCGCAATCTGGTCGGAACATGGGTGACCAAAGATTCCGGCACAAACTCCGGAGTCAGTTGGACAGATGAGATCTCCATCACTTTCAATACTGATGGCACATATTCTGAAAAGGCTGAACTTGTCTTCGGAAATGAGTCCGAAGTATGGACTGCTTCCGGCCTTTGGTCGACCAAGGACAACGTTCTGACCGTTACGATGTTGGAAAGCTCCGATCCTGATGCAGACGCTCTTGGAGAGACGGAATCTACCCGCTATAAGGTTGATGGCAAAAAGCTTTATCTTTACATCGAAGGCGACGATACGCAGGTTCTCACTAAAAAATAACCTTGACGTCTTCTAATCGACATTAAAACGAGGCCATTCCCGTTGATTTGCGGGAATGGCCTCGTTTCATATATTTCTTGTCGTGGGTTGGCTTTGGGCGACATCAGAGGCGCAGCATGGCTGCTTCGGCGCTCAGCGCAGCGCGATATGTGTCGCGGTCGAGCTCTACGAGGCGATCGAATTCGCCGGCGCCACGCATGATCTCGGCATTGTCGACGCGGAGATGGCGCGGGAAACGTCGCGCGATCCAGTCGCGTTGGTCGGCTTGATAGTGAGCGAAGGCATCGCTGAGCGAACGCTCAAGCGCATCGATGGAGTCGGCAGTCTCAAGTGCCTCTTCGAGTCGGGTGCGGGTAATCAGCTGTCCGGAAAGATCTACCCATTCCGAAGCTTCAGATTCCGAGTCGATATCATCGGGCGCGACTCCGTCGGCCGGGAATAGGGGTGTGCCGTCGGGGTCGATAAATCGTGAGAGATATTTCATGATGCCGAGGCTATAGAGCTTGATGGCGCGTTCGAGAGAGGCTCTCGAGAGCTTCATGCCTTTGTAGCGGTGGAAACGATCATCGTCGGCCGGACGATTCAACATCGGCCTGATGATTTCGATCGCTTCGATCATCGCGTCGACTGTGACGGGGTTCAATACGTCGCATACGACGCGGTCGTTGAACGGTAGACCCGGGATTGCGGCGCGGCGGTCGCGTGCGGGCCATTTCTGCTCGTCGCGAAGCAAGCCGCAGCTGCGGAGCATGACGCCGGGCACGACAACCGTCGCCCCTTGCGAGTCGCCGAAGAGATACGAAAACGGAAATTCACGACTGTCGGGATGGGTTTTGTGTTGCCCCATCAGGAGTGAGAAGGCGCCGATATTTGCCCCGAGCATGAGATATGATCCCGAGGAAGTCTTCACTCCGCGCTCGAGCACACCCCAATGGATCGGCCCGAGCTTATACATATGGTTGCTCTGATTGGTCGAGCTTCCGGCGTTCATAAACGAAGTCTGACAGCCGATAAGGAGCGTCCCTTTATGCATCGATACACTGTAGGGGCCGGCAAAAAGGGCGCATGCCTCGCCGTTTTCCATCGAGCAATTTGCGAAGAAAAGCGAATCGTGGGCTGTAAATCCCTTTTCAAGTCGCACTCCCTGGCCTACATAGCAATTGCGGAGAAGCACTCCGGAATCTACCGTGGCATCTTCGATGATAAAACCGTCGGCATCGACTCCGCTGCCTACATAGCATGCCGATTGGCCGCCGGGGGCGTTGTTGACAATCATGCCGTTGCGAAGCGAGCGGGCGCCTTCGACGGCAACGTCGTGGCCGACGGCGACATTTGTCAGTCGGCCGCAGCCGCTGATTCGGGCGCCGGGGCCTATCTCGGCCTTCACCTGCATTTGACCCGAATCAATCATATCGTCGACCAATGCCAGCAGGCGCTCCTGCACGCTGTGGCGTCCGCGGGCCATCAGCATTGCCGTCTGGGCCGAAAGGCCCGGATAGATGGCCACTTCACGCGCTCCCGATTCGTCGAGCACGCCGACACGCAGCCCCATGGCGCATGGTGGCTGTCGGTCGAATTCGATCCGACCGCAGTTTTCGATGATGGCGTCGGAGCCGACGCGAGTGTTGAAGATTCCTTCGGCGACATAGCGGATTCGGGCGCCGTCGCCGATTGTGGAATCCGAGATCAGCGCATTGCGCAGGCAACTGCGTGGATTGGCTGAGCGAGAGATCAGGCCGATTTCCACATTGCCTTCGAATTCAACTCCGGAGATGAGTGATAGGTCGCAATCGGGATGCATTCGTACCCGGCTCCAGTCAGTGGCCGAGCACCCGGCGGCGCGGAGCGTCGCTATGGCCTCGGGCGAGAGTGGCTGAGAGTGATGAATTGTGTTCATGGGCGTGAATTGTAATCGTCGACGGTCAGGCGTCGGGATTGTCGTTTTCGTCGTAAGTGGCATAAAGGAAGTCGTTGTATGGGAAACGGCGCGTGTGGATTTCGCGGGCTTTCTCATAAAGCATATCCTTGAGCTCCTGGATGTTGATGCGTTCTTTGGCGGAGATGAAGACGCAGTTGTTGTTCATCCGCGCCATCCATGTGCGTTTGAATTCGTCGAGCGAGATGTTTTCGCGGGTGGCCGGGGTCAGATCGTCGGGATCTTTGGGGGTGTAGGTGAAGGCGTCGATCTTGTTGAATACGAGAATGACAGGCTTCTCTCCCGCACCGCATACGTCGGCGAGGGTCTTCTCAACCACTGCGATCTGTTCTTCGAAATTCGGATGAGAGACATCGACGACATGCACAAGCAGATCGGCATCGCGCACCTCATCGAGTGTCGATTTGAAAGAGTCGACGAGATGGGTCGGGAGCTTGCGGATAAAGCCGACAGTGTCGGTCAGGAGGAAGGGGAGGTTTTCGATCGTCACTTTGCGCACAGTTGTGTCGAGCGTGGCGAAGAGTTTGTTTTCGGCAAACACGTCGCTCTTGCTGAGCAGATTCATGAGCGTCGATTTACCGACGTTGGTGTAGCCGACGAGGGCGACTCGGGTCAGTTTGCCGCGGTTTTTGCGCTGGATGTTTTTCTGACGGTCGATGTCGCGGAGTTCGGCCTTGAGGCGTGAGATTTTATCGAGGATGATTCGGCGGTCGGTCTCGATCTGAGTTTCGCCCGGTCCGCGCATGCCGATGCCGCCGCGCTGGCGTTCGAGGTGGGTCCACATTCGGGTGAGTCGCGGAAGAAGATATTGATATTGCGCGAGTTCCACTTGAGTTCGGGCTGTGGCGGTCTGTGCGCGTTTTGCGAATATGTCGAGGATGAGGGATGTGCGGTCGAGGATCTTGACCTTGAGTTCCTTTTCGATGTTGGCCACTTGCTTGGGCGAGAGGTCGTCGTCGATGATGACCAGTCCGATGTCGTTGCGCTCAACATAGTCGGCGATTTCCTGAAGTTTTCCCGTGCCTACATAAGTGCGGGGATTGGGGTAGTCGAGTTTCTGGATAAAGCGGGCTATCGGTTCGGCGCCGGCGGTGTGGGCGAGGAAGTCGAGCTCATCGAGATATTCGTTGACCTTGGCTTCGGATTGGTCGCGGGTGATGAGGCCGACGAGCACTGTGCGTTCGTTGGCTTCGTTCTGTATGATATTGTCGTCGAGCATAAGAGGTTCGGGTTATTGGTTCTTTCGGCCGGGGATTGCCGGCGGCTGAAGGGGATATTATAATTTCAAACAATGAGGATTGCCAAATCGTTCTGAGGGGGCGCGTGTGTGGAGAGTGGAAGGGGCGTTGAAAAAAAATGCAGCAGAGGGTGTGTCGACCGACTGCTGCATGAATTTCACGGAGTGTAAAGAGGGGGAGTTCCGTTCGGCCGGATTGCGGCGCGGAAGAGAATATCCCTGATTACTTCTTCACCTTATTATAACGGGCGTTGAGACCTTCCACAACTTCATCTGTGATGTCAAGGGCCGGATCGATATAGAGAGTCGCGGCTTTGAGGAAGATCGCCTCGTAGTGATGGGCGTCGTTATATGTCTTGATGAAATTCTTGATCGAGTCCTGCACAACTTTTTCACCTGCCATAGCGGCGTCGGCAGCCGAACGCTGGAGCTTGTCGAGCGAGGAGGCGGCGTTGGTCTGCATCTGCTGGAGTTTCTGTTGGTCTTGATTGTAGGTGGCTTCGGTGTATTGGTTGTTCTGGTATTTGCTCTGCATCGAATTTGCAAACGATTTTATGCTGGATTCGTGGCGTTTTGCCTCTGATTCCATGTTGGTCTGCAGCCGGAGCATCTCTTCACTATAGTCTTTTGCGAGATTGTATTTTGCGAGCACTGTGTCGATATCGACATAGCGATAGTTGGGAAGTTCGCTTTTGGCGGTTTTTGCCGCCGTGGTGTTGGCTGTGGCCTTGGATTCGTTTTTGGATTCAGAGCAGGCCGCACCGGCGATCAGCAGGAAGGCGAGACTGAAAACTGTGAGAAGATTTTTCTTCATGATTATGTAAGTGTTCTTGAGTTCTTGAGTCAGGGGAAATCCGGCAATAATACGTTGAAATCCCTATGCGACCACAAAATTAATGAAAAAAAACTAATGATACGCATGATGATGTGGAAAAAATGACTATCTTTGGGGAGTCTAAGGAAATTTAACGCGAAAAGCCGTTGTTTTTATCGGGGGTGGCGCGTAATTCGAAGGTGGCGCCCCGGGCCGCGGCCGATCGAAGTGGCATCCTGAAGAGGCGGGTTTTCGCCCGGATAGCCTGGATAATTAGGATGGGGAAAAAGATAATTCGCAACAAAAAAACTAAAATCAAATAACTTAAATCTAATAGAATCGCAATGGAGATTAAAGATTTGAAGCCGGCCCTGATCTGGCAGTGTTTCGATGAAATTACAAAAGTGCCCCGCCCCTCATGCCATGAGGAGCAGATCCGCAAGTTCCTCCTCGATTTCGCTGCCAAACATGGCATCGAAGTTGCCACAGATGAATGCGGCAACGTCGTCATGCGCAAGCCGGCCACTCCCGGCTGCGAGGGAGCCCCGACAGTCGTTCTGCAGTCGCACATGGATATGGTGTGTGAGAAAAACAGCGATGTCGAGCATGATTTCATGAACGATCCTATTGCCACATATATCGATGGCGACTGGGTCAAGGCCAAGGGTACGACCCTGGGCGCCGACAATGGCATCGGCATGGCGGCGTCGCTCGCCGTGATGATCGACGATTCGCTGCGCCACGGCCCGGTAGAGGCTCTTTTCACAATCAATGAAGAGATCGGCCTCGAAGGCGCTCAGAATCTGGGCGAAGGGATGCTCCGCGGCACAATGCTTCTCAATCTCGACTCGGAAGACGACGGCGAGATCTTCGTCGGCTGCGCAGGCGGCATCGACACGACAGCCATATTCACCTACAATCGCTCTCTCGCCCCCGAGAATTTCATCTTTATGAAGGTGAAGGTCAGCGGTCTGCTGGGTGGCCATTCCGGCAGCGACATCAACGCCGGACGCGCCAATGCCAATAAGGTCATCGCCCGCTTCATCTGGGAATGCTCGCAGCGCTGGGATATCGAAGTGGCCGAGTTCGACGGCGGCAATCTGCGCAACGCGATTCCGCGTGAGGCCTACGCAGTGTTTGGCGTCCATAGCGACCACGAGCGCGAGGTAGTGCGCCATCTCCATAAATATTCGGAAGAGATCGTCAATGAGTATAAGGCCGTGGAGCCCTCGATCAAGATCGAGGTCGAGCATGCCGCCAAGCCGGAATATTGCATCGATTCCGACACATCGCTGCGCCTTGTGCGCGCTCTCTATTCCGCTCCCCACGGCGTATATTCAATGTCGGCCGATCTCGAAGGGCTCGTAGAGACTTCGACCAATCTCGCGGCCGTCAAGATGGAGGGCGACAATCGCATCAAAGTGACCACCTCGCAGCGTTCGAGCGTCGAATCGCGCAAGGCTGATATCGCCGGTCAGGTCGAGGCCCATTTCCAGCTCGCGGGCGCGGAAGTGAGCCATTCCGACGGCTATCCCGGATGGGCTCCCAACATGCAGTCGCCGATCATGAAGATCTCGGCCGACGCCTATGAGGAGCTGTTCGGAGTGCGTCCGGCCATCAAGGCTATTCATGCCGGATTGGAATGCGGCCTTTTCTTGTCGAAATATCCCAATCTCGATATGGTCAGCTTCGGCCCGACGATGACCGGTGTTCACTCTCCCGATGAGCAACTTCTGATTCCGACCGTAGATAAATTCTGGCAACATCTTTGTCGGGTATTGGAGAAAGTGGCCGGATTATGAAGCGGGTTGTGGCCATCGCCCTCGGAACGATTCTGATCGCGGCGGCCATGGGCTGCGCTCAGACAAAGCATAAGACTAATGCGACAGCCAAGGCCCACGCCGAATATGCCGCCCGACGCGACACGACGCCTGTGGCCGATCCCGAGCCCGACCGATATGCAAGGTTGACGGATGCGGATTTCCGGCGTGTCGCCGAGCAGCTCGGGGTCGAGACGGCTGCCATCAAGGCGGTTGTCTCAATCGAGGCCGGCGCGGCAATGAAAGGATTCTGGGCGCCGGGTGTGCCCGTGATCAATTTCGATCCGACGATGTATCGACGATATGCCGCTAAAGCCGCCGACCGCTCGGGAGCCAAGGATGAGACTGTGCCCGCCGGACTGACGGGATATGCCCGCAGCGAATGGACCCAGCTGATCAACGCCCGCAAGAAAAACGCGCAGGGAGCGAATCTGGGCACATTCTGGGGAATGTTTCAGATCGGAGGCTTCTGCTATAAGCAGTGTGGATGCGGCTCGGTCGATGAGTTCGTCAGAAAAATGTCGTATTCCGAGCTTGAACAGCTTGAGCTCTTTGCCGCTTTTCTTGAAAACACCGGCTATGTCAAGGATCTGCGCAGCAAAAACTGGGCCGCCTTTGCCAGAAAATACAATGGCCCCGGCTATGCCCGCCGTGGATATCACACCAAGATGGCCAACGCTTATGTCAAGTTCCGCAGTCAGGAAGCCAAGTCGGCGCCGAAGAATGCCCCCGACGGCAGGCTCGCCGGCAAGGAATTGAAAATCAAAAACGAAGAATAGTATAGTCGCCGGGAGCGGAAGTTTGTTACCCCGCCCCGCCATTTTTAATATATGATAAAATTAAAAACAAAGCGATAGAAACCAAAATTTTATGTGAATGTTTAGATGAAAAAACAC
>CAMWNT010000097.1 GCA_947175695.1 uncultured Porphyromonadaceae bacterium | reverse complement strand
GTGAATAAGGTGCTGTATCTCCAGAAGGTGACTTTCGCCGAGGCTACTCCGACTGCGAAGGGTCAGAATTTCGTTGGCACTCTCGCCGATGGCTCTGAAGTGACTTTCCGCACTGCTTGGGAAGTCGAGGAGTCTGTAGGCCCCTGCACTTGCACTGTATATGGCGCCGTATCCCGCTACAACGATCAGCTCCAGTTCTACCCCATCCGCTATTCAGATGTTGAAAGCAGCGCAGTGATCGAAACTCCCGAGCTTCCCTCTTCCCTCAAGGCTTCTTCCGACGCCGATCAGGAATCGTTCTTCTTCTGGGCCAAGGAGTTCAGCCAATCCGGCATTCCTATGCTTGAAGGCGAACTTAAGACAGCCAACGACAATGTGACCGTTACTCTCGAAGTGCCGGAAGGTTGGGATGGCTTTATGCACAGCCCCGTTGGCGACAATGGCGTCGCTCCCGCACGTCGCACAGCTGAAGAATCTGAAGACGCAACCGAATGGATCAGCGTCAAGGATTTCGAATCCTACGGCTATGTAAGCGGCAACACCGTGACTGTAGACTCCGATGGCTCCCCCGTTGAAGTTCAGCTCTATCTTGTGAAGGATGGTATGGTTGACACATCCGATATGTATCTCCTTAAGCTGACCGCCACCAAGCTCGTTGAAAATCCTGACGCTCCCGAGCTTCCCGCTACCCTGACAGCTTCTTCCGACGCCGATGAAAGCGATTTCGTATTCAAGAGCAAGACCGAAAGCATGTGGGGCATGGCTACTCTCGACGGCAAGTTCAAGACAACCAAAGACTGTGTGACTGTCACTATCGACGTGCCCGAAGGATGGGACGGCTTCATGCACAATCCGACGGAAGGCGACGACAGCGGCATATCGCCGACTCGCCGCATAGATGCCGAATCTGCAGACGCAACTGAATGGATCAGCGTCGAAGAGTTCAAATCCTACGGCTATGTCAGCGGCAACAGCGTGACTATACCCGCCGACGGCTACGACGTTGAAATGCAGTTCTATCTCGTATCCAACGGTAAGGTCAACGCCACCGACAGATACCTCGTCACTCTGAACGCATCCAAGATCTCCGACATGCCGGAACTTCCCGAGCATCTCGAAGTGCTTTATGAAGTTAATGGCGGCGCTCACATCGCTAAGATTGTGAAATATTCTGTCAACGACCCGGAGGCTCAGGGCGTTGCCACAACTATCCTCACAGTCGCAGTTGAAAATACTGTGGAATCAGTTGAGGTTTCTCTCAATCTCCCCGATGTATGGACTCCCCACATGGCAGGCGAACTGTTCATGACAGGCGGCGACTCTGAAATCGAGCCCCTTATGCTCCGCGCCAAGGCTGACCACGAATGGGCGCCCGCAGAATATATCGCTTCGATGCCCGGCTTCAAGCAGACCGACCGCGTGACTATCCCCTCCGACGGCGAGGATTACCACTTCCAGGTTTATCTCGGTCTTGACGATCAGGTGCTCATGTCGACCAACTATGCTCTTCAGGTGAATGTCAAGAAAGACGTTACCCTTGGCGTTGAAGGCATCGACGCAGCTGAGGCTGACGCAGCTTACTACACTCTCGAGGGTGTGAAGGTTGCCAACCCCGTTAAGGGCGTTTACGTGAAGGTTGTCAATGGCGTTGCTTCGAAAGTAGTTGTGAAGTAAATTCCAACACCAATCTTCAATCGAATTCCCAATCGAATTCAATCAATTGAATTTTTTCATATTCCCCAAGAGGGCTCGGGTTCTTTCCCGGGCCCTCTTTCATATTTCCCCCGTCTTTCATACTTTAACACTTCGATGATTGCGAAGTGTCGGCGAGAATCGTTATATTTGTATATTAAAAAATGAAGTATCTTATGATTGACGATATAAAGAACAACTTACAGCCGGAAGCAGCCGATAGCCACACCGACCTGCAAACGGATCTCCGGCGCGGCGCGATACTCGTGTCGTCGCCCATGCTGAAGGATCCCAATTTCTCACGAACGGCGATCCTCGTGCTCGACCGCGATGAGAGCGGCGGCCATATCGGATTGATACTCAATCGGCCGATGGAGCTGACGCTGGCCGATGTCTGCCAGATGCCGGGATGCGCCGACAATATGCCGGTCAACAACGGCGGACCGGTTGATCTGCAGCGACTATTCTGGCTCCATACCCTCGGCGAACGGCTGCCGGGATCGGTGGAGATCCTGCCGGGCCTCTTCGTCGGCGGCGACTACGACTCGCTGATCGCTCTCTTCACTTCCGACGAGGATATCTCCGACCGCATCAAGTTTTATCTCGGATATAGCGGATGGTCGGCCGGACAGCTCGAGAATGAGATTCAGTCGACAGCCTGGAGCGTCATCCCCAATATCCTCGAACCTCACCTGCTGCTCGAGCTCGAGGGCGACGAAATGTGGCATCAGCTTTGCCTCCGACTCGACGACGACCGCCGCCACTGGGGGCTCTTCCCGGCCGACCCTCATCTCAACTGATGTGTGGCCGAGACGCTCTGAAATGCGATGATATGCCGTGGAATCAGAATTGAATTCACCCGGAAATCAACATTTCACTGCAATATCCACATTAAGTAAGTGTTCAAATTTAAACGATATAAGTGAAGTAAGTGAGAGAAAATCTTTTATACAATCTGCGGCTTCTTTTTTGCCGCTTCCGGCTTGTCGCTCAGTCGAATATTTTTATATTCTCCTTCGCTTCGCACCGGAATCGCCTAAAAAATAAGCTCGCATATTGTATAAATTAAATTCGAACACTTACTTATTTAATTAATTTTTCGTAACTTTGTAGTTCAATTGCCCGTGTGCGATATATGACGTTTCTCTCATCAATCAGCCGATTGAAGCCGGAGAGCGTCACACTAATCAATTAGTAAGTTCTACAAAGTAAAGAATGATCGTACTGAAATTTGGTGGCACTTCCGTGGGGACTGCGGAAAGCCTGGCCAACGTAAAGAAGATTGTCGAGGGTCTCGACGATAACGCAGTGGTGGTGGTGTCTGCTTTAGGCGGACTGACCGACCGCCTTATTTCCACCGCCAATAAGGCGGCGTCAGGCGATGGCTCGTATACCGAGGATTTTCGCCAAATGGCCGAGCGCCATTACAATATTATCGATAATGTCGTGGAGAAGGAGCTGGCTCCCTCCACTAAAGATAAGATATCCCCTCTCCTCGATGAATTGCGCCGACTATATGACGGCGTGAATCTGATCGCCGACCTCCCGGAGCGCACGCTGGCTCAGATCGTGAGCCTCGGCGAGCGGATGTCGTCGGTCATCGTGGCCGATATGATCCCGGCCGCGCGCCACGCGGATTCACTGAAATTGGTGAAGACCGAGAAGTGGTTTGACAAAAATATCGCGTCAACCCGTCTGACCGAGCAGTTGCTGCGCGAGGAGCTTTCGAAGGGTCCCTATCCGATTGTGATGGGGGGCTTCATCTCGGCCGATAAGGATTCGGGCGAGATCACCAACCTCGGCCGCGGCGGCTCGGATTATACGGCAGCTCTCGTCGCGGCGGCCCTGGATGCGGATGTGCTCCAGATATGGACCGACGTCGACGGCTTCCTGACGGCAGATCCACGTGTTGTGCCGGCTGCGAAGGTGATCGATGAGATGTCGTTTGTAGAGAGCATGGATCTCTGCACATTCGGCGCGAAGGTGATTTATCCGCCGACAATCTATCCGGTGTTTCACAAGAACATTCCGATCCGGATACTCAATACCCACCGCCCGCAGGCCCCGGGCACTCTGATCTCCGACCGCACGCCGGATCCGGAGAGCACTGTGGTCGGCGTGTCGGCTCTGAAGAATGAGTCGCTAATCACTCTGCGCGGCCATTACGCTTCCGACGGCAAAGCCGTGTCGGGACGCGCGTTTAACGCGCTGTCGCGCAAGGGTCTGACTCCCCACCTCGTGGCGCAGTCGGAGTCGCTCAACAGCTTCTCCTTTGCCATTGCCACCTCGGAAGTGGCGCAGGCTATCCGAATGCTGAAGGAGGAGTTCGCGCCTGAGCTTGTCGACAGTTCACTCGAAGTGATCGAAATGATCTGCGGACTGGCCACGCTCGCCGCCGTCGGCGACAATATCAAGCGCTCGCCGGCAATGAGCGGCCGTCTCGGAGCGGCTCTCGAAAGCGAGGGAATCGAGATTTTCGCAATGACCGACAAGGCTTCCAACAGTTGCCTAAGTTTCGTCATCCGCGAGGAGGAGGTCAACCATGCGCTGACCCTGCTCCATAAGCGCCTCTTCGAGTGAGCGGTCGATTCGCAGTATTCGAGTGAGCGGTCGATTCGCAGTATTCGAGTGAGCGGTCGATCCGCGATGTTCGACTGAGCGGTCGATCCGCGATGTTCGACTGAGCGGTCGATCCGGTAAAATTTAACCCGTCTCTAAAACGCATAGCTATGGAAATCAAGAATGCGAAATTTGAAATCAGCAATGCCGATGTCAGAAAATGCCCTGACACTAACGTGCCGGAGTATGCCTTTATTGGAAGGTCGAATGTCGGCAAGTCGTCGCTTATCAATATGCTGACGCGCTCGCGCCTTGCAAAGACATCGCAGACGCCGGGCAAGACTCTGCTGATTAATCATTTCAACATCAACAACGGCAGCTGGTATCTTGTCGATCTGCCGGGCTATGGCTATGCGGCGCGCGGCAAGAGTCAGCGTGATGAGATCCGGCGCATCATAGAGGAGTATATCCTCGGTCGGCCGCAGATGGTGGAGCTTTTCGTTTTGATCGATATCCGCCATAAGCCGCAGAAGATCGACCTGGAGTTTATCGAATGGCTGGGTGAGAATGAGGTGCCTTTCGCAATTGTCTTCACCAAGGCCGATAAGCTTGGCCCGGATGCGGGACGCCGGATGGTCGACGACTATTGCCGCGAATTGCGTAAGCAGTGGGAGGAGTTGCCCCCGGTGTTTGTGACTTCGAGCGAACGCCCCCGTGGCCGCGAAGATATCCTCGACTTCATCGAATCGATTAATCGCGAGGTTAGGGTTGATTAGGTTTTAGGTTTTAGATCTTAGATCTTAGGCTTTGGATCTTAAGCTTATGGGTCTTATTCCACCCCGACAAAAATGAACTAACTTTAATCCAATAATATTCCCATGGAAATCATTGCAATGGCATCTGATCATGCCGGTTACGAACTGAAAACGATCCTTAAGGATTATCTCGCCGAGAAGGGGTACGCAATTCTTGATTGCGGCACAAACTCGGAAGCGTCATGCGATTATCCGGATTTCGCACATCCCTGCGCCGAAGCAGTAGAGTCGGGCGAAGCTAATTTCGGCGTTGCTATGTGCGGCAGCGGCAACGGCATTCAGATGACTCTCAATAAGCATCAGGGAATCCGCGCTGCGCTCTGCTGGAAGCCGGAACTCGCGGCTCTCGCGCGTCAGCATAACGACGCCAATATCCTTGTGCTTCCGGCTCGTTTCATCAGCGTCGACGAAGCAAAAGCCATCGTCGATGCTTATCTCGACGCCCGGTTTGAGGGTGGCCGCCATCAGAAGCGCGTTGATAAGATCCCTGTGAAGTAAACAACCTTCGATCATGACTCTCGTAGAATTACACGATTGCCGCTTTTTCGGTCGGCATGGTTTGCTGAAGCATGAGCGGGAGGCGGGCAATGAGTTTGCCGTAGCAGTGAGCGTCGGCGTGGCCGACACTCCCCTCCCTGCCGATTGCGATGACATCCCTGACTCGCCGTCGGGGATGATCAGCTACGCGGATATCTACGAGATCTGCCGGGAAGAAATGGCTACCCCCCGCAATCTCCTGGAGACTGTGGCCCGACGCATCGCCTGCCGCATTCTCAATGGCTGGCCGGAAGCGGAGTCGGCTAAGGTCGAAGTGCGCAAACTAACTCCCCCGATTCCCGGAATCACGGGAAGCGCCGGAGTGACAGTCTGTCATTCGAGGGGGTAGGTTTTAGGTTTTAGGTTTTAGGTTTTAGGCGTTAGCCTCCTTAAAGACCCTAAAGTCCCTAACGGCCTTAAAGTCCTTAAAGACCCTACCCCACTCCATTCCCGATTAATCTTGATTATTCCTGATTAATCTTGATAAAGCCTAAGGCCTAAAGCTTCAAAAAAAGCCTAAAGCCTAAAAGCCCAAGACCCAAAAATCATCTGATTATGAGCGACGTACTGGTAATTATACCCACATATAACGAAATCGAGAATATCGAAAACATGATCGACACCGTCATGGGTCTCCCCGATGGCTTCGATCTGCTTGTGATCGACGACGGCTCGCCCGATGGCACAGCCGATGCCGTAAGACGCAAAATGGAGGTCTATCCGGAGCGCGTACATCTCGAGACTCGAAAAGGTAAGCTGGGGCTTGGCACCGCCTATATTCATGGGTTCCGCTGGGCTCTGAAACGCGACTATCAGTATGTCATCGAAATGGACGCCGATTTCTCGCATAATCCGGCGGATCTTACCCACCTCTACCACACTTGCAAAGATAAGGGAGCCGATGTCTGCATCGGTTCGCGGTATATATCGGGGGTGAATGTGGTCAATTGGCCGATGGGACGAGTGTTGATGTCATATTTCGCATCGGCTTATGTGCGCACTGTGACGCGGATGGAGTTGCGCGACAGCACCGCGGGCTTCGTCTGCTATCGCCGGAAGGTGCTCGAAACTATCAATCTCGACAAAATCGAGTTCAAGGGCTATGCCTTCCAGATCGAAATGAAGTTCAAGGCCCATCGCCTTGGTTTCAAGATCGTGGAGTATCCGATCATCTTCGTCAATCGCCAGCTCGGCACAAGCAAAATGAATTCGGGCATCTTCGGCGAAGCCGTCTTCGGCGTCGTCAAGCTCCGCATGCGCTCGATGGTCGGCAAACTCCAGTAAAGTCAGTCAAAGGATAATGTTGAGCTTGCGCAGCAACTCAACGGGATGGTAGGATTCTTTGGCGTGGCGCAAGCCGGGATCGCCGGCGTCATCCTCGCGGTTGATGTAGCGGATTTCGGGATAACGATTACACATATACTCGGCAAAACTTTTGTTAAGCATCTCAAAGCCTCCGGCAACCGCGCGGGAGGCTTTTTCTATGTGCACAAAGAGTGTGTCGCCTTTGACATCACCGATTGTGAAGCCGAGAATACGGCCGTCGGCATCTCGCAACACGCCTCCATGCATGATATCATCACCTTCAGCTATCATTTCGAGCACACGACGATTGAGGCGACGCTCGGCGACAGCCATGGGGGTAGAATCACCCTCTGCATCGATGACATCCATAAAGCGCATGACCTCGCCTGCCATCTCCGGCTTTAGCTCCACAAAGGAATAACCGGGATATGCGGCTAAGAATTGATTGACGTGATTGCGCTTCTTGCCATATTTCTTACCCTTGAGCGTGGCAAGCGATTCGGCATCGTAGAGATAATCGCTCCAGTCGTCGAGCGGCTCTACGGAGCGGGGACGAAGCGGTTGGAATTGCGGCAGGACACATTCCGGCACAGCCGAGAGTTCAAGCTCCAAGCCTTGTGATTCGCAGTATTGGCGAAGGATCTCGATGCTTGTGGAGAGTGGCAGACGCCCGATGGGGAGTGAGAATGCCACCTTTGAGATATCGCTTTCCACACGCCCTTTGATGAAGAGAGTGTCGGCCACTATTGCATATTCGTAATGGAAATAATCGACCCACATCAGGAGTCCGGCATATGAAAAGTCGGTGGTGCGACCGGGAGCATGCCGGAGGATTTCCCAGATCGCAGGCATATCGGAATGGCCGATTGTCGTGAATTTCAATCGGCGAGCGAGCTCTTTGACAGCAGCAGCTTCGAACGCTTCGGAATGAAACGGTTCGGGAGCGGCCGTAGCAACAGCCGCTGAGGATGATCTAAATGTAAAATGAGGATTCATAGTAGAAATCGTCTTTTGCAATATAACGCAAGATGCGCAAATATCGTTCATCCTCTCACGGCTCCCCCCTTGCACCGCCCGGCATGGCCACCTGTGGCCATGCACTGACAAATCACCGGCGAGCCGCAAGCGCTGAAAAGCAAAAAAGCCCGCTCCACACGGAGCAAGCTTTCTTGTGATTCGTGCAGGATTCAAACCTGCAACCTTCTGATCCGTAGTCAGATGCTCTA
>CAMWNT010000096.1 GCA_947175695.1 uncultured Porphyromonadaceae bacterium | reverse complement strand
AGTCAGGTCATACTGGCTGTGTTTTCAATGGCGGCCGCCGGACTTCTGTTGTTGGGGCTGGCGACGCGATCGGTGATGACAGCCTCTGCGCTTTGCTTCGCAATCCTATCGGGGATGTCGATCGAGGCGGGTGTCTTCCCGCAGACTGAGTTGCTTATTGCCGTGATGTCGGTCGGCCTGGCATTCTCAGGCCCGGGGCGCTATTCGATAGATGCTTTGCTTCGCAAATGGATCTTCCGCTCGATCCGGCGTTATGAGACCCGCAAACTGATGCAACGTCGTTTCTCATATCGGGCATATAGATATGTCAACATGTGCTGATATCAAATATCAAATATCATCGAATATCAAATATCTGATATCTGATAATTGATCACAGTGTCGGCTCAACGGCGCCGGGTAGAGGCGCTGAGAAGAATTATACTGACTTTAAAAGGCTGCCCTCCGTTTCGGGGGGCTTTACTTTTATAGTAATATAGGGTCGATTGAGGGTCGAAGGCAGTGATGACGGCCTGGCGAGTCTCGCCCGGCGGGATCTCAAGCTTGAGCTCTTCTTCGCGGGCATGGAGCATGCGGTCGTCGAGGTCGGTGTAGGTGATTCTGACTTTTGGATTGATCAGAGTGAGCGGGGAGTTGTTGGTGACAAGGAATGTCTCCTTGCGCGATGTCGCGGGATGATCGAATCCGGCGAATACTATGCTGTCGGCGATCGCGGCGATGGCTGTCGAATCAATCTCGAGCGGTTGGAGATTGGGATGGATCTCGCGTTTTGCAGCTCCCGGATTTTTTAGCTTCAGACTTTGCTTTTTAGCCATGCATTCCGCGTGGAAGCCTGCGATGTCGGTCGGCGACATCGCGAGGCCGAATATTGCGCCCATGGCGCAGGCTAAAGCCATGCGTGACATTCTCATAGGTAGATGGTTCGAGGAGCGTTGACTGATGCGCCGTCGGGAGCGACGGGATAAATTTTGCGCCATCCGTCGTGGAGCTTTTCGGCAGGATCATTGATTTTGATTCTGACGCCGAGGCGCAGCATGTCGAGGAGTCGTGGCAACACGATTGAAGGCGAGAGCGAAACTTTCAGACTCCGGCTTTCGATGCTCAGTCGGTCGGAGCCGCCGTCGAGGGTTGCGGCGCATACAATCGGGCTTCCAAGCATTCCCTTTTTCCACGACGACATGATACGCATCCGGAATTTTTGATTATCGCCGATATCTTCCAGCTCGCCGATTCTGCACCCCGGCTCAAGCCGGCAATCGGGAGATTCCACGACAAAGATACCGTAGATGGTTCGGCTGTGAGGCTCGCGCATGATCAGTAGGGTCATGTCGTCGGCCTCGTGCCGCCATAGACCTTCGACGCGGTCGATGGGTAGAGTGTCGATCAGGTCGCATGCCTGCTCGAAGTCGGTGGCGTGTGGGTTGGCGCCGAATGAGCTTGCGGTCAGGGCGATAGCCGCCATGGCGGCGATTATGAGTCGTCGCGTTCCGATGGCGGCTATTGATAGAGGCGGGATCATGGAGCGGTTGTGAATGTATAGCTCAGTCCGAAGCTGAGGATTTCCTTCAGCTGCCAGTAGTGCCAGTCGGTGGCGTTGCGGTCGGTCGACGAGTCGAATCTGGGATGGAGATAGAGCTGCGTCGAGAGGAAGCGGTTGATGGCGAAGTTGAAAGTGTTTTCCCAGTCGCCCTGGAAATAATGATAATCGGTGAAGAGGAAGAGGCGCGATTTCCAAGAGATGTTGGAAGAGATCTGCCAGTTGAGAGTCAGCTCCGCGCTCGAACCGAATTCAGAAGCTGTGCGGCGATCGGCAGCTATGTTGAACAGCGAATGGTCGATTTTCATCGATGGGCAGGCTTTCAGATTGTAGGAAAGCGGCGAGATCGATGCGTCAAACTTCAGATTTCCCTTTCGGCCGGTGGTGCTGTAGGTCATACCGAGACCGAGGTTGAACTCCATCGGCGAAAGGATTTTCGCGTTGGGAGTCATCGAATCGTCGGGATAGTTGGTGAAGAACTGCGTCTTGAAAAGGGCGTTGAGTGAATAAAACCATTTTCTGAACGCCTTAACGCCGGTGCGGAGATTATATTGGAAAAGATCTTGCGAGATCGAATAATCGTGGAGCGACCCTTTCGGATTGGAGTTGACAGCCAGCTTATAGTTGAGGTCGGAGATGAAGAGGAGATTGGGATGATAAACCGTGTTGAGGGTCACATTCCAGTTGAAATTGAATAGGAATGCGATATAGTTGTTGCCTCCCTGATACCAGTTGGAGCTGATATAGGCCTGCGAGAGCTGGAAAGCCCCGCCGACCGAATGCAGCCAGTTGATGCGGTGGCGTTCAAACTTCGGGATGTATGCTGCGGAAGTGTCGACCTGCGGCAGGTCAAGGCTTTCGAGGAAAGCGCGGAAGGAGTGGTCGTCTTCCGGCAAACGCGGAGGCACCGGCAGATCCCAATAAGCATAATTGATCAATGCGGGATGCTCGACCATAAGTCGATAGGTCATATCCTGATGAATGCGCTCGGCGTTAAGTCCGATGGCGAGCCATTCGGGAATGATTTCGAAGCGCAGGGGCTCGGCGAGTCCGACAGTAGTGGAATCGGGGAGCACGCTGACCGGACGCGATATTGAGTCATTGGCGACAAGATCGGCATAGGTCAGCACTTCATCGCCCTCTTCAAGTTCCTCGGCATAAGGGTCGGTGGCATACAGGATGCCCGCATATCGGTCGCGGTCGTAGGCGCCGGCGCGCGCGTCCATGGTGAAAGGGAGAGGCGGGATCTGAAACTTATGGGGCTGCAGAGTGCGGAAGCCGCTGAAAATTCTGGGCTCAAACACTCTGACCGGAAAGCGTGAGTAATATTCCGAGATCATAGGATCGTCGGGGATCGCGAGCCGGAGCTCATAGAGGTCTTCGGCTGAATAATGCGGTTCGTGGCATACACAATCCCGACAAGCCCGGCATACACACTCCTCCGGATCTTCATTCGCAGGGTCGAGTGATCCGGTGTTGAGCGAGATGGCGCCGGAAGAGGCAAAGGTGGTCAGGAAGAGAGGAAGTGAAAGCAGAAAAAATCGATGATGTAAAGCCATTTCTCAGTTGGTCAATAAAAATGTATCTGCGGCGATTCATGCGGTAGATTCATCCGGTCAGTGGGGGGAGGAGAATCCCCCCTGACATGTCACTCCTCGCCTTTCAGGATAGCATCGTAATCGGGAGAGTTGATTATGCGTAATGCTTCTTTGAAGATGGGGTCGTAGTCGTTGTAGACTTTGAAGTATGTGGCCTGGTCAAAGACATCGCGTCCGATCAGTCCCTTGATCGACATTTTAAACAGCGGGAGCGAGCGGTCAAACTGCTCTTGATCAAACTCGATGCCCTCCTTGTCGGCGAGCTCGCGGACAGCCCGGAGCATATCGTCGGTCACTTCAAACGACTTGACGAACTGCTCGTCGTTGCGGTATTTCTTTTTGAGAGCGGCGCGATTTGCATCGACATAGTTGATGACATATCTATTGATCAGGCCTTTTGCCTGCACATTGCGATAGTATTTGGTGAAGGCGGTGGTGTCGAGCCCCACGAAGCTGTCGGGCATGATGCCTCCGCCGGCATATACGACGCGGCCGGCTTTCAGCGTATGGTATTCAGTGGAGTCAGTCAGTCGGATGCTGTCGCGGTGCATGAGTTCGCCATGATTGAAGCGCTCTTCGATATCGCGGCGATAAGCGTCTTCGTCGCCCTTCTGATATGGCTTCTGGATGTCGCGTCCCGAAGGAGTATAATAGTGGGCCACAGTCAGCCGGATCATAGATCCGTCGGAGAAGGGGAGGGGTCGCTGCACGAGTCCTTTGCCAAACGAACGGCGGCCGACGATGACGCCGCGATCCTGGTCTTGCACGGCTCCGGCCGTGATTTCCGATGCCGAAGCGCTATATTGGTTGGTCATGACCACGAGACGGCCGTCGGCAAAGAGGGGGGTCTTCCCGGATGATTTGGTGTAGGCGTCGAAGCGTGGCTGGTTGAGGCCTTCGGTATAGACGGCCAATTCTCCGGAGGGGAGCAACTCTCCGAGTATTTCAGTGGCGGCGTTGAGATAGCCTCCGCCATTGTCGGTCAGATCGAGAATGAGCTGCTTCATCCCCTGCTTTTTGAGCTTGGCGAGCGCCTCGCGCATCTCCTTGGCGGTTTCGGCCGAGAATTTATTGATGCGGATATACGCTGTGGCAGGATCAACCATATAGGCTGCGTCGATCGACGTGATGGGGATATCGGCGCGGGTGATGCGGAAATCGACTGTGTCGACAGCTCCCTGATCATAGCGGAGTACACGGACGTCGACATCTGTGCCTTTCGGGCCGCGGAGCCGCTTCATGATATCCGAATTTTTCATATTGACTCCGGCGATGGATGTGTCGTTGACGGCAATGATGCGGTCGCCGGCAAGAATGCCGACGCGTTCCGACGGGCCGCCGGCGACAGTCTGGATGACAAAGAGCGTGTCGTTGTTCATATTGAACGTGATGCCGATGCCGGAGAAATTGCCCTGCAAGGGCTCGTTGAGTTCTTTGGTCTCTTCGGGCGAGGAATAGGTGGAATGTGGGTCAAGCTTTTCGAGCATGCCCCTGATTGCATCCTCGACGAGTTTATCTTCATCCACCGAATCCACATAAAGCTCGGAGATAGCGCGTTCGGCTGTGACAAGTTTCTGATATGCGGGGGGAGTGGCCTGGCGCATGTTGAGCACCGACTGTGGGTCGAACGCAAGGATTGTGATCGCCGCCATGGCGAAGAGTGGGAGGAGGAGTGTTCTCGGAGTTTTATGTTTCATAACTTCTATGGGGGATTCGTTGAGATTTGCGGCCGACAGCATCGTTGCTTCCTGATCGGAAACAAGAGGCGGCATCATTAATTATAGACATTCGGCATTCCGGATTTTCAAGTCCGGGAGTCATAAAAAATGTTAAAATCTTCGCAGACGGAGTGGAATGGGGTCGGCCGTCACCCCCGATAGGTTGCGATGGCTTCGGCGCAGAGTCGCTGACACAGGGCGATGCCGGGAAGATATCGGTCGATCGGATGGCCGTTGTGTGAGAGCTCGCGCACCATCGACGACGACACGCACCCCAACTCCGGTCGAGCCGGAATCAGCCATGTCTCGATTTCGATCGGGGAGAGGCTTTCATCGCGCGAGATCATTCGGTTGGTGTCGGCGAGCTGTCGCTCATATTCGGCATCGATCGCATTGCGGAAGCCTCTGACGATGACACCGGCGCCTTCACGTCGGGCGGCATCGACAGTCAGTCCGGAATATGTCATGACGGTCACTCCGGGACAACCCTCGAGCAGACGTCGCAATATGGCTGCATTCGCATCAATCGAAGCGTCCTTTTTATTTTCATTATATCCGATTGCCACCACCACATTGCCGAAAGCGGCGAGTGCGCGGGCAAGGATATCCAGATGTCCTATTGTGAAGGGATTGAAGCTCCCCGGGAAAAAAGCTTTCATTATATCTGCGAGTCATCTTCGACAACAAGGTTGTCAATGATAAAATTCTGGCGGTCCATCGTGTTCTTGCCCATATAGAATTCGAGCAGACGATCGACGGAATCCCCTCTTTCGAGAGTGACCGGGTCGAGTCGCATGTCGGGGCCGATGAACTCGGCGAACTCCACATCGTTGATTTCACCCAGACCCTTGAATCGGGTGATCTCGGCGTTGGCGCCGAACTTGGCGATCGCCGCCTGACGCTCTTCGTCGGTATAGCAATAGTAGGTGTCGCGTTCCTCGCCGTTGTCGGCGCCCTTTTTCTTGCGCGCGCCCTTGCCTCGATGGGTCACTTTCTTATTGCGCACACGGAAGAGGGGGGTCTGGAGAATATAGACGTGTCCTTTCTTGATGAGATCGGGGAAGAACATGAGGAAGAAGGTGATGATCAGCAGGCGGATGTGCATTCCGTCGACATCGGCGTCGGTGGCGATGATCACCTTGTTGTAGCGCAGGCCCTCGATGCCGTCTTCGATGTTGAGAGCGGCCTGAAGAAGATTGAACTCATCGTTCTTATAGACCACCTGCTGCGTCATCCCATACGAATTCAACGGCTTTCCCCGGAGCGAGAACACGGCCTGTGTGCGGGCGTTGCGCACTTTGGTGATTGTGCCCGTCGCCGAGAGACCCTCGGTGATGAAAATCGCCGAGTCATCGCGAAGATCCTCCTTGGCGCTTTTTGCCAGAGTGTCGTTATAATGCACGCGGCAGTCGCGAAGCTTGCTGTTGTGCAGGCTGACCTTCTTCGCTTTTTCACGCGCCAGCTTGGCGATTCCCGACATAGCCTTTCGTTCCTTCTCGGAAGAAGCGACCTTTCGCATCATGACCTCCGCCACATCAGGATGCTTATGGAGATAATCGTCGAGCTCCTTACGGATATAATCGCCGACGAACTTATTGACGGTGATGGCGTCTTCATTCGGCTCGATTTTATTGGAGCCGAGCTTGGTCTTGGTCTGCGATTCGAACACAGGCTCCTGGATTCTGACCGACACAGCGGCCACAATTCCATTGCGGATATCCGAGAATTCATAACCCTTGCCGGAGAATTCCTTGATTGTGCGGGTGACGTGTTCGCGGAAGGCAGTCAGGTGGGTTCCACCCTGGGTTGTATACTGTCCGTTGACGAAAGAATAGTATTCCTCGCCATATTGATCGGTGTGGGTGATGACAGCCTCGATGTCGGGGCTTTTGAGATGGATGACCGGATAGAGCGGATCCGAGCTGAGGCGCTCCTTGAGGAGGTCGGCCAGGCCGTGGCGCGAGAGATAACGCTTGCCGTTGAAATAGATCTGGAGTCCGGTGTTGAGATATGTGTAGTTATTGACCATCGTCTCGACGAAATCGAGATTGAATCGATAGCCTTTGAAGAGCTCCGGATCGGGATGGAATTTGATGAGGGTGCCATCTTGCTGATCGGTCGGGAGCTGTTCGGAATGTTCGAGCAGCGCGCCGCGCTCGAAGGCGACTCTGACATGGCGGCCTTCGCGGAAAGAGGTAACTTCGCAGAAAGTAGAGAGGGCGTTGACAGCCTTGAGGCCGACGCCGTTCAGTCCGACTGACTTCTGGAAGGTCTTACTGTCGAATTTGCCGCCTGTGTTGATTTCGGATGCGACCTCGCGGACCTTTCCGAGCGGAATGCCGCGACCGAAGTCGCGCACGGTGACAGTGCCGTCTTGATCGACATTGATGTCGATGCGTTTGCCGAAACCGGAGTTGAATTCATCGATAGAGTTATCTACGGCTTCTTTGAGAAGCACGTAGATGCCGTCTTCGGCGTGGGAGCCGTCGCCGAGCTTGCCGATATACATGCCCGGACGTCGACGGATATGGACATTCCATTCCAGGGTCTGGATGGAATCTTCGTTATAGTCGGAAGCTTTTCCGCGCGGAGCGGGAGTGTCGGCAGCGTCATCATCCGGAAGCTGTTGATTGTCAGCGTCAGTTGCGGGTGTAGCGCCGTCGGCGTCGTCGTCGTCGGGAGCGGAAGGAGCGAATCCGGAGTTGGATGTATCTTCGGAAGCGAATGAGAATATGTCGAGTTCGGAATTCATTTTGCCGTTAGCCAGTTCAATGTGGAGTATTGTGCAAAGATAATAAAAAAGTCTGTAAGAAGCAACGTCAGAGCTCTTACAGACATATGAATTCCGGGTCGTGACGCCCCCTTTCGGGCGGCGGGTGGAAAAGAGGTCAGCAACGGGAGAGGAGGACTACGGCGGCCGCGGCTATCCCTTCTTCGCGGCCGGTGAAGCCGAGTCGTTCGGTGGTGGTAGCCTTCACAGATACGGCGTCGAGCGGCAGATCGATGATTTCGGCCAAAGTCGCTCTCATTGTGTCGATATGAGGGCGGAATTTAGGGCGTTCGGCCATGATTGTGATATCCACGTTTCCCGGCTTCCAACCGAGCTCGTGAATACGTCGGCAGACTTCGCGAAGCAGAATTTTCGAATCAATTCCTTTATATGCCGGGTCAGAATCCGGAAATAATTTGCCGATATCTCCCAGCGCGAGCGCACCGAGCAACGCGTCGCAGAGCGCATGTATAGCCACATCTGCGTCGCTATGACCGAGCAAACCGAGAGTGTGCGGGATTTTGACGCCGCATATCCAAAGGTCGCGTCCTTCGACGAGTCGATGGACATCGAATCCATATCCGATTCTCATATCTAAAATCTAAAACTTAAATTCCATTCGAGATTACTCCCGATTAATCATGATAAGCCTAACCCCTAAAGCCTAACCCCCAAAACCAAAACCCAAAAAAACAAA
>CAMWNT010000095.1 GCA_947175695.1 uncultured Porphyromonadaceae bacterium | reverse complement strand
GGGCCTCCCCTGCCCCGGATTCTCAAGCCGGCAGTCGCCCCCCCCTCGTTATTTAAAAACAAACAATCACAATATATCAGAGATCTAAAGATATGATGAACGCTCAAGACATCAAGAACGGAACATGCATCCGTCTTGACAACCGTCTCTACTTCTGCATCGAATTCCTCCACGTAAAACCCGGCAAAGGCAACACTTTCATGCGCACAAAGCTTAAAGACGTTGTCGACGGCCGCGTCATCGAACGCCGCTTCAACATCGGCGAAAAGCTCGAAGACGTACGCGTTGAACGCCGCCCCTACCAGTATCTCTACGCCGACGGCGGCGACGATATCTTCATGAATCAGGAGACCTTCGACCAGGTGCCCATCAGCAAAGACCTCGTATCCGGCGCCGCTTTCATGAAAGAAGGCGACATCGTGGAAGTTGTGTCAGACTCCAGCACCAACACTGTGCTCTACGCTGAAATGCCCATGAAGACTGTGCTCAAAGTGACCTACACCGAGCCCGGCATCAAAGGCGACACCGCAACCAACACCCTCAAGCCCGCAACTGTCGAGACCGGCGCAACTGTACGCGTGCCCCTCTTCGTCAACGAAGGCGAGCTCATCGAGGTCGACACTCGCGACGGCAGCTACGTCAGCCGCGTAAAGGCCTAAGCCCGGGGCGTCACCCCCATTTCTTCAACGACTACAATAGCCCCGCCCCACGCGCAGCCTTCAGGCCGCGCCTCGGAGCGGGCGCTTTTTTTCTTCAATCTCCCCACCACCCACCTCCCACACGCCGACAGAATGAAATTCTCACTGATCATCCCCGTCTACAACCGACCCGACGAAGTGGCCGATCTGCTGCAAAGCCTCGACTCGCAGACCGACCGCGACTTCGAAGTAATCCTCGTCGAAGACGGCAGCACCATCCCTTGCAAGCCCCAGGCCGATCAATACGCCGGCCGATTCAATGTGCGCTACTTCTTCAAATCCAACGAAGGACGGAGCATCGCCCGCAACTACGGTATGGAGCAGGCCAAAGGCGACTACTTTGTGTTCGTCGACTCCGACTGCATACTCCCTCCCGACTACTTCGCCAACCTCCGCCGACGACTTGATCAGACCAACGCCGACTGCTTCGGCGGCCCCGACTCGGCCCACGAATCTTTCACCCCCACCCAAAAAGCCATCAACTTCGCCATGACATCTTTCCTCACAACCGGTGGCATCCGCGGTGGAAAAATTCAGATGGAAAAATTTGTGCCGCGCACTTTCAACATGGGGTTCTCGCGCGAGGTGTGGCAGAAAGTCGGCGGTTTCCGCGAAATGTTCAGTGAAGACATCGACATGTCGACCCGAATCCGCCAAGCCGGCTACGCCCCACAGCTATTCCGCGACGTCATCGTATTCCACAAACGCCGCGGCGACCTGAAGAAATTCTGGCATCAAGTCCACGTCTTCGGCATGTCGCGCATCACGCTGCAGTTGCTCTATCCCGGATCGATGAAGCTCGTACACTGGATGCCGGCAGTGTTCACACTCGGTAGCGCCCTGCTCATCATCCTCGCCATATTCCTCTCCCCCCTCTGGATCATTCCACTCCTTATATATATCGCCGCGCTTTGGCTATCAGCCCTCGTCGCCACCCGCAGCCTCGGCATCGCATGCCGCGCCGTAGCCGCCTCGATGGTGCAGCTCCTCGGCTACGGCACCGGATTCCTCCGCGCCTACATCTGGAAAATCCTCCTCCGCCACGGCCGCGACGAAGCACAGGAGATCGCCATGCGCAAAGGGAAATAACCTTCAAGACCCCTAACCCCTCCCATTCACGATCAATCATGATTAATCAAGGAAAATCATGATTAATCATGATAAATCTCAACCTCGACCTCAACCTAAAATCTAAAACCTAAAAAAAATGCCCCTCCAAGTAGCCGACGCCGACCCTGCCGACCGACCCCGTGAAAAAGCCGACCGACTCGGATTCGGAGCACTGACCAAAGCCGAGCTTCTCGCGCTCATCCTCCGCACAGGCACTGTCAGCAACCCCATCACCAGCATCTGCGACGACCTCCTCGCCACATGCGGCGACTCATTCCTCACCCTGATGCGCAAACACAAATCCGAGCTCATGACAATCCCCGGCATCGGAGAGGTCAAAGCCCAGCAGATCCTCGCAATCATGGAGCTGACGAAGCGCTTCCATGAAGAAGCGCTATCTCCACGACACACAATCATCAAAAGCGCCGCCGACATCTACAACCTCCTCAGATACGAAATCGGCAACAAATCGCAAGAAGAAATCTGGATCATCACCCTATCACGGCGCAACAGCGTCATCGGACGCCACGCACTCACCCGCGGATCGGCCACAGCAAGCGTATTCGATGTCAAACTCGCTCTCAAACCGGCAATACTCGACGAAGCCTCAGCCATCATCATGAGCCACAACCATCCCTCAGGCAACAGACTTCCATCTCCCCAAGACGACCAGATCACCCGCAAAATGAAGCAAGCCGCCGAAATGATGCAACTCTCATTCTTCGACCATGTCATCGTCACCAACGAAGGCTACTACTCCTACGCCGACGAAGGAAGACTATGACCAACGCGACATCTCAAGAATTTCAACGCTTGCACTTTGCCATAAATTTCACCCCGCTTAACCCACCAAACTATCTATAATATAGCAATTTGACAAAAGTGATATTTCATTTCACTTTTTTTTACGAATCATAACACACATCAAAAAAATATTACTTAAATTTGCGCATCATTAACTCGCCCGGATGCTTCTCCCGACAAATCTTCTTCCATCCCGGGCATAAAACCCAAAGCCATCCAGACAAGGCCTTCCGCCCCCACCACGATCGGAAGGCGAAACGAACGAAAACTCCAATTCACTCTCCCGACATGACTCTCGCGAGTCGCAGCTAAATCACAACGCTCTGACACATCAAGCAATGCCAACACATTACTATTAACTAATCAATACTTATGAACAAGCATCTACTTATCGCTCTTTCTTGCGCAATGACGGCAAGTGCAATCTGTAGCGCTCAAACCGGAACATTGGTGCCGACCTCCACCTATGTTCCTCCGGTCGGCAATATGACTGCCGGCTACTACGCTCCGGTTGACCTCAACGAATACATCGCAGGACTCAGCTCCTTCAGTCTCAACGGCAAATGGACAATCAACCGTGAGGCCAAAGGATTCGCCACGCTCAAAGTCAACGGAGAAGTTGTCAAACAGCTTCCCGCCAACAACACCGAGGCAATCTACTGTCTTGACGGCTACGATCGTGTCGACACCGGCTCGCCCCTCTTTGTATTCACCACCGACAACGCCCAGACTACACCCTATAAATACACCGGCTACTACGAAGTCATCATCCCCGCCGGATTCCTCATCAGCCCCAACGGCACACCCAACGTCGAAGCCGTGGCACGCTACCAGATCTCCAATCCTCAGATCGTATCCTCGCCGGCTTCGGGCAGCTCTGTCGCTGAAGTCGAAAAAATCGTCCTCGACTTCCCCGGCGCTGCAAGCGTAGCCGGAGGCGCCGGAATGGTGCTTGAATTCTACGGCACCGACAGCTTCCGGGAATACACCTACACAACAGAAATCTCCGGAAGCACCGTCACAATCACCCCCTCCTCGCCCATCACATCCCAGGGTCGCGTAATGCTCTCGATCCCCGACAAATGCTTCACTGTCAGCCACAATGTCGGACCCAAGACTTCGACCAACTTTCTCACTTCCGTGACATTCAACGTCAGCGGTTCGATCGCTGTCGACGGATGGTCGACCACTCCCGCAGCCGGCACATACGCCGACTTCCCCTCGCAGAGCATCGCCGGAACAGAAACAGAATACTCTCCCGATCCCATCCAGGCTTATTTCAAAATCACTCCCCCCAAAGGTTCTTATCTGACCGCACAGGCTTCCGCCAACAAAGTGCAGCTCATCGACAAAAACGATCCTTCAAACGTTGTGACCTTCACGACAGGCAGAATGGCCGGCTCCGCCGCCGAAGGTGAAGTGACCGACCAGGGATTCGGATATCTCTACAGCTCGACCTACACTCTCTGGCGTGCAGAAAACACTCTCGCACCCAAAGCAGGCGAATATGAGCTCGTTGTGCCCGCCAACACTTTTTACACCAACAACGGCTCGGAGACGAAAGGCAACGCCGAACTGCGATTCCCCTTCACTGTCACAGGCAGCGAAACTCCCGCAGTCTATACCCTCTCCCCGGCCAACGACCGTGTGATCGATGAAGTTGTCAACACAATCACTGTCACCTTCCCCGAAGCATCCTCTGTCGACTGGCGTCCCGGCAGCTCCATCAGCATCGCCAACGGCACAATCTCTTTCTCTGCTTCAGCCGCTGCAAAAGGCAACGCTCTTGAAATCACAATCCCCGGCGGAATGAACACCGACGGCCGCTACAACTTCGAGATCCCCTCGACCGCTCTTATCGTCGACGGTAGAGGCACTCCGCTCGAATTCACCTACGACGTCGATCTCCCCGACCCCTATGCCGGAATGACGTTCTTCCCCCCCTTCAACGCTGAAGCCGAATCCAACGTCGTCAACCTCGAGGCTTATCCTCAGGGCGTAAGCTCCATCTCGATCGAATTCGACGCGCAGGCATTCCCCCGGGGTGTGGAAGTCAACCGCAACGCCAAAGGCTACGCCACCCTCACATGGAACGGCAAAGTCTACAAAGAGATCCCCGCTTCCAACATCGACATGATCTATACTTATGTCAACACCGACGAAGGAAGCGACAAAGCTCCGACCGGCGCACTCCAGATCGTATTCTACGACAACCAGCTTACCTCCACCGCCAAATACACAGGCAACTACGAAGTCAC
Organism: uncultured Porphyromonadaceae bacterium; assembly: GCA_947175695.1. GTDB lineage: Bacteria > Bacteroidota > Bacteroidia > Bacteroidales > Muribaculaceae > Lepagella. The sequence goes on along the minus strand of CAMWNT010000095.1, from coordinate 3,605 downwards.
CATCCCCGCAGGTTTCTTCCGCTATGCCGGCACCGACATCTATAACGACGAAATCACTGCCAACTATCAGATCGTCGGCAACGCCCGCATGGAAGTCACTCCCGCTCAGGACACGACTCTCGACGAGCTGCAGACTATGACCGTGACATTCCCCGAAGCCACATCCGTCATCCTTTCCGGACGCGTCAACGTCGAGCTCCTCTCTACTGACGGCGCCGACGTCGACCGCAACGTCGAAGCCTCGGAAGTCAATATCTCCGGCAACACCGCCACAATCACTCTTGCCGAGCCCGTCAGCGGCAACGGCCGCCTGCTCCTCTCCTTCTACTCCGGAGCTTTCACTGTCGGCTACGAAAACGGCAGCGAGTCGATCACAGGCATGCAGATCTACCGCTACACTCTCAATTCCCGCGCATCGGAAGTGACCGAAGTCACTCTTGATCCCGCTCCCGGCACATACGAATCTATCGTATCGACACCGATCCCCGGCAACACCAACTATGCTTACTTCAAGATCGTGCTCCCCGAAGACGTCAAAGTCAGCATGATTGTCGGCAACGCCAAGATCTACCCCGTAGTCAACGGCCAGCGCGACGCAGCCGGCGCAATCAGTCTCCGCAACATCACTGTCACGGAAGAAGACGGCTCGAAGAGCTACTACCTCGGTTCTTCCACTTTCGCCGACTGGTATAAAGAAAGCGTACTCCCCCTGACAGAAGGCGCCTACGAGCTCGTGCTCCCCAACGACTTCCTCTTTGGCTCGGGTCTCGCCGAACTCTCTTTCAGCTACGAAATCCTCGGAGTTGAAAACAATGTGGACTACACTGTATACCCCGATCCCGCCGAGCCTGTAGCAGAGCTTCAGTACATCACAATCTACTTCCCCGACGCGAAAACCATAGAAGTGGCCAACAACGCAAGAGCCGAAATCAAATCCGGCATCGCCGAGTATGTTGCCACTATGGATGTCAACGATCTCGACTGCGAGGGAGTTGAGCTCGCCATCAGAGTGCCCGGCACAATCACCACCAGCGGCGTATACGAGATCAACATCTCCGGAGCCGACCTTAAGATTGACGGCATGCCCATACCCATGACTCTGACCTATGAGGTTGACAGCACTCTCGGCGTCGACGGCATTGCCACCGATGAATCCGACGCTCCTGTCTACTCACTGACAGGCGTCAAAGTCGCCCAAGGCAGCGAAGCGCTCAAGACACTTGCCCCCGGAATCTACATCCTCAACGGCAAAAAAGTCATCGTCCGCAAATAATTGCCTAACCAATCATATCTATCCGTGTCAGCGTCCCAAAAAGGACGCTGACACTTTTTTTTATCCCGCCTACGAATCTCAACCCGCCACCATCCGCGAGATGTTGGGGCGCCAAACTCAAAAAAATCGCTGTCGGGCAAGCCGCATTTTGCAGGATTGCAAAAAAATGATTAACTTTGTAGCCGGTTTGCAATCTCTGGTGAGGTGAGGCCGAAGAGTGGCCTCTTAGATGAAACTCTGCCATATTGCCGACTGTCACCAATTTTATCAACATCAACAATGGATCTGATTAAGATTGCGGAGGAGGCTTTCGCCACCCCCAAAAAAGAATTTGATGAATTCGTGCCCGGCGACACTATCACTGTCGCTTACCGAATCAAAGAGGGTAACAAAGAGCGTATCCAGCAGTATCGCGGCGTCGTGATCCGCATCTCCGGCCACGGCGACAAGAAACGCTTCACAGTGCGCAAGATTTCCGACGGCATCGGCGTGGAAAGAATCTTCCCCATCGAATCCCCCTTCATCGAATCTATCACTGTCAACAAGCTCGGTAAAGTGCGTCGTGCGAAACTTTACTACCTCCGCGGCCTCACAGGCAAAAAAGCCCGTATCAAAGAGCGTCGCGTGAAAAAGCAGAAAGACGCTTGATTCACCCCGACCCACAAAAAAAAGACTTTGAACCCGACATTGCGGTGCAAAGTCTTTTTTTTTTCACTTTCAGCGTCCTCATTTCCTCAAAATTTATTATCTTTGCAGTTAGGCAACGCCATACGACCCGGACTGACTCACTCGCCGTGTCATCAAGCCGCTGCCCATCCGGCATGAGAAGGCCTGTAGCCCCATGCCCGACTCTGAAATATTTACATTGATATGTCGAAAAAAGCTTTATTGATCATCCTCGACGGGTATGGAATCGGCGACCATAAAAACGACGACGCCATCTTCAATACCCCCACCCCCTTCATGGACAGCCTCAACGCCAACTATCCTCACTCCAGCCTCCAGGCTTCAGGCGAATATGTCGGTCTTCCCGACGGACAGATGGGCAACTCCGAAGTGGGACACCTCAACATCGGCGCCGGTCGCGTCGTATATCAGGACCTCGTCAAAATCAACCGCGCCATTGCCGACGGTTCGTTTGCCGAAAATCCCGAAATCAAAAGCGCATTCTCTTACGCTAAAGAACACAATGTGCCCATCCACTTCATGGGCCTTTGCTCAACAGGCGGCGTACACTCCTCGCTCGACCACCTCTACGCACTCTGCGACACCGCCAAGGCCTACGGCCTCGACAAAACCTATCTCCACTGCTTCATGGACGGACGTGACACCGACCCCAAATCAGGCGCCGGATTCCTCCGTCAGGTCAAAGAGCACTGCGATAAGTCAGCAGGCAAGATCGCAAGCGTAATCGGCCGCTACTATGCCATGGACCGCGACCACCGCTGGGAGCGCCTTAAAGAAGCCTACAATCTCCTCGTCTACGGCGAAGGCAAAGCAGTGTCGGATGTAGTGGCAGCTGTCGAAGAAAGCTATAAAGAGGATGTGACCGACGAATTCATCAAGCCTATCGTCAACGACACGGTCGACGGTCGCATCGGCGCAGGCCACGTCGTAATCTTCTTCAACTATCGCAACGACCGCGCCAAAGAGCTCACTACCGTCCTCACTCAGCACTCCGAAGACGGTATGAACCCCATCCCCGACCTGCAGTATTACTGCATGACTCCCTACGACGATTCGTTCAAGGGCGTCCACGTCATCTTCCCCAAGGCCGACGTCACCGAGACTCTCGCCGAATTCCTCTCGAAGGAGGGCAAGACTCAGCTCCACATCGCCGAAACCGAGAAATACGCTCACGTCACTTTCTTCTTCAACGGCGGTCGCGAAGCCCCCTTCAAGGGCGAAGAGCGCATCCTCGTCGCTTCACCCAAAGTGGCCACCTACGACCTCCAGCCCGAAATGTCGGCTCCTGAAGTCACTGAAAAGCTCGTCAACGCGATCAACTCCGAGAAATTCGACTTCATCGTGGTCAACTTCGCCAACGGCGACATGGTCGGCCACACCGGCGTTTATCCCGCAATCCAGAAAGCTGTCGAGACTCTCGACGTCTGCGTCGAAAAAGTCATCACCGCAGCTCTGGCCAACGGATATGAAAGCATCATCATCGCCGACCACGGCAATGCCGACCACGCCATCAACGAAGACGGTACTCCCAATACGGCCCACTCCCTCAACCCCGTGCCTTTCATCTATGTAGGCTCCCACAAGGACGCCCGACTCAAAGATGGAAAGCTCGCCGACGTCGCTCCCTCTATTCTCCATCTCATGG
>CAMWNT010000094.1 GCA_947175695.1 uncultured Porphyromonadaceae bacterium | reverse complement strand
GCGGGGCGCGGGCGGGGCTGCACTTCGCGCACAGAATCCGTCGGCAACGCGCCCTCTTCGGGATCGATCTCCTCTTCGTAGGTCTCGATGGGGTAGAGTGGCGCCTTATTGCGTCGGCTGGCCACGATCTGACCCTTGAATTTGACCGATATAGTGTCGTATTCCGACCATCCTTTGTAGGGGATCACTTTTTCGTAGATTGTGAAGAGAGCCCGGCGTTTTTCGGCAAGCCGGGTGGTGTCGCCGAAGTTGATGATATGTCCGGCCACTCTCGGCACGAGCAATATATCATTTGGCCCTTTGGCTTCGAACATCCCGACCAGCGCGTCGAGCCTCGGATCGGATTTGACGAATCTGACTATCGGCAACACTGCCTCCGGGGGGAAGCTTTTCGAGAAGCGGCCGCTGACGAGCGGCACATCCGCATAGAAGTCGGCGTTGGAGTCGATGCGTTTGCCCGCTTTGTTGACATAATACGACCGATTCCCTTCAAAGACTCTGATCTCCGGAATCATGGGGGAGATGTTGACGTTGAGGAAGCCGTTGGTAGATATATAACACTTTACATCCTCAAAATTATTGAGCGACATGAGATATTGCTCGATTTTGAGAGTGTTGACGAGGTTGACGGGCGTCCCGACGATTTTCTCGGGATATCTGAAGAGGCTTGCCTTTACCCCTCTGACGGTGATAGTGTCGGAAAGGCCTTTCTCCCCCATCGAGATTGTGATCCCTTTGACGGTGTGGCGGTCGGCTTCAAAGCGTGCCCATACGGTAATGCCTGCCACATAGGCGAGCAGTAGGATGAGCAGAGTCCACTTCAATATGTTTTTTGCGGTAGGGGTCATGTCTGGTGACGAGGGTGAAGTTTTTTGATCGCGCCGGCGCATGCGATTATGCGGATTGTGGGGAGAATCGCCATAATGTAATAGTGCTCAGCGTGTTGATCTCTCAATTCGAAGCCCGGTTATTTGCTTTTGGCGAGCAGAAGCTCCTTGATTTGGGGGATCATCGTGTCGATGTCGGCGGCGCCGAGAGTCATCAACAGTTCAAAATTACTATTTTTTATGAGATCAAGCAAATCTTTTCGCTCACAATAACATTTTTTTTCCGACTTTACATCCTTAAGTATCAAATTGGTGTCGACTCCGGGGATCGGAAGTTCCCTTGCCGGATAGATTTCCGGCATGATGACTTCGTCGGCTTCGGAGAGGGCGCGGGCGAAGTCGGGGGCGAAGTCGCGGGTGCGGGTGTAGAGGTGAGGCTGGAAGATGACGCTGATGCGGCGGGAGGGGTAGAGTTTTCTGACCGATTCGATCGAAGCCTTGACTTCATTGGGGCTGTGGGCGTAGTCGTCGATGAGCACACTCTCCCCTTTCGAGCCGTCGAGATGGATCTCGAAGCGGCGTCGGGCGCCGCGGAATTCGGCGAGTCCGGATTTGACCTCTTCGGGGGTAGCGCCGGCAAGGAGCGCGGCCGCGGCGGCGGCCACAGCGTTGTCGATGTTGATTTCGACGGGGACTCCGGGGCTCATCCCTTCGATTCGGAGGCCGTCGGGGCCGACGAGTGTGAATGTCAGTGTTCCCTCGCCGTAGGCGATGTCTTCGGCGTGCCAGTCGCCTTCGGAGCCTCCGGAGTAGGTGTAGAGTCTGACTCCGGGTCGCAGGTCGGGTCGCATGGCGAGTCCGGTGTGCATGATCAGAGCTCCCCCTTCGCGGATGAGGGAGGAGAATATGGAGAATGCCTCAAGATAATGTTCGGCATCGCCGTAGATGTCGAGATGGTCGGGGTCGCAGGATGTGACTACTGCGATATAGGGGGAGAGCTGATGGAATGAGCGGTCGTATTCGTCGGCTTCGACTACGGAGTATTCGGCGCGGTCGGAGAGGATGAGGTTGGAGTCGGTGTTGCGCAGGATTCCTCCGAGGAATGCGTTGACGCCCTGCGGGGTGTGGCGCAGGATATTGGCGATCATTGAGGATGTCGTGGTCTTGCCGTGGGATCCGGCGACGCATATTCCGCGGGAGTGGCCGGTGATGATTCCGAGCAGGCGCGCGCGTTTTACTACTTCGAATCCTTTGCTGCGGAATAGGGAGAGGATACGGTTGGACTCGCTGACGGCCGGAGTGTAGACCACGAGCGTCTTTTCCGGGTCGAGGAATTGCTCGGGGATGAGTGTCGGGTCGTCGTCGAAAATGATTTCGGCTCCCTCTTCGATCAGCTGCGAGGTCAGCCGGGTTGAGGTGCGGTCGTAGCCTGCGACGCTTGCTCCGCGGCTGAGAAAATATCTGACGAGGTTGGCCATTCCTATCCCTCCGGCGCCTACGAAATATAGATTGTTTTTAGTCATTGCTTTGTCGGGTTGTGGTGAGTTGTGGGTTGTGGTGAAGTGGGGAGAGGGGGCTCGGGAGCCGGTCAGGTGTTTTCGTTGTGGATGATGGATAGCACTTCGTCGACGATGCGTTCGTCGGATTCGGGGAGCGCCATTGCACGGATTTCGCGGCTCATCGCGTCGCATTTGGCGGGGTCGGCGGCAAGGGCGAGGAGCGTGTCGACCAGTTGCTCGCGGGCGTCGGCGTCGCGCACGAGCTCGGCGGCGCCGCGAGAGGAGAGAGCCATGGCGTTCTTGGTCTGATGGTCTTCGGCCACATTCGGCGAGGGCACGAGCACGGCGGTCTTGCCGAGCAGTTCGAGCTCGGAGATGGAGCCGGCTCCGGCGCGTGAGGCTACGATGGTGGCTGCGGCATAGGCCGCGGCCATATCGGTGATGAATGGCGCGACGACTACCCCCTTCATCCCTTTAGCGGCTGCCTTGGCGCGTTCGGCGAAGCTTTTGCCGGTCTGCCAGATGACCTGCACTCCCCTTTCGGTCAGTCGTCGCAGTCCGCGTTCGATGCTTTCGTTCATGGTCAGGGCGCCGAGGGAGCCTCCGATGATGAGCACAGTTGTCAGGCGCGGATCGAGTCCGAAGCTTTTTCGGGCATCTTCGGGCGTTGTGCGGGATTCGAGGAGGTCTTTTCGGATCGGATTGCCGGTCAGTATGATTTTGTCGGCGGGGAAGAAGCGATCGAGTCCTTCGTAGGCCACGCATATTTTGCGGGCCCGTCGGGCGAGGAGTTTGTTGGTGACGCCGGGAAATGAATTCTGTTCCTGGATCAGAGTCGGCACTTTGCGTCGCTGGGCGGCTTTGAGAGTCGGGCCGGAGCAATAGCCGCCGACTCCGATGGCGATATCGGGCCGGAAGTCGTCGACGATAGCGCGGGCCATTCTGATGCTTTTCCAGAGCTTGAGGAGCACACTGAAGTTTTTGAAGAGATTCTTGCGGTTGAATCCGGCCACGGGGAGCCCCTTGATGGGATATCCGGCAGCCGGCACACGCTCCATTTCCATACGGTTTTCAGCGCCGACGAAGAGGATTTCGGCATTGACACGCCGACGCAGGGCGTTGGCGATCGAGAGGGCGGGGAAGATGTGGCCCCCCGTGCCTCCGCCGGAGATGAGGATTCTATATTTCCGGGATGACATTATGCTGTTGGGGTGTTAAGATCGGAGTATACATTCCGGCGGCCGGAGTATACTTGGGAGATCAGGATTCGATGTTGGAGTAGTTGGCGGCGTGCATGTCTTCGGAGAGCTGCTTGAGCTCTTCGCGGTTGGCCTTGGAGTCGTTGGATGTGACGGCGTAGCGGCTGACCGAAAGCATGATTCCGATTGCCATCGACATGATGACTATCGATGTTCCCCCTTTCGATATGAGCGGAAGAGGCTGGCCGCTGACGGGGGCGACGCCAGTCACGATCGCCATGTGCACAAGTGCCTGCGACACAATGAGCACGGCGCATCCCATGATGAGGAATGCCGGGAAAGCGCGGTTGCATTTGTAGGCTACACGCCCGGCGCGTCCCAGGAGGAGCAGATAGAGCATCAGCACGAAAAATCCGCCGACAAATCCCAGATCTTCGACGATGATCGAGAAGATATAGTCGGAGAAGGCGAGGGGAAGGCGGGCGCTTTCGCGTGAATGTCCGGGGCCGGGGCCGATGAATCCGCCGTTGGCCTGGGCCATCTTCGCGAATACGACCTGGCGGTTGTAGTCGTCGATCGGATCTTCGGGATGCACTCCGGCCAGATAGCGGTTGAGGCGACTTTCGTGGGTGGCGGTGCGGCCGATGGTGGATGAGGGATCTTCGGTGTTGGCCACACTGTCGTATTCCGTGGCGTCGGGCGTCAGATATTTGACTGTCAGGAAGCCGCCGACAAGCAGGCTGTAGACGACGCCTACCATAACGAGCTTCTTGATCTGAATCCCGCCGATGAGGAACATCGCGATGCTGACGATCATCATGATGATCATGTTGGTCAGGCCGTTGATCCAGAGCACGCCGCCTGTGACAAGCACGATGACGGCGACTTTGACCACAGCCATCGTCGATACGCCGCCCGGTCGCTGGTTGCGGCCGAGGATTGTGGCCAGGAGAACGAGCACGGTCAGCTTAATGATTTCTGCCGGCTGGATCGTGAATCCTCCGATGATAATGGCGCGCTGGGCGCCATTGATGTCGGCTCCGAAGAATGTCGACACGAGCAGGAGGATGAAGGAGAGCCCGGCGAAGAAGAATGCGAAGCGGCTGAAATAGCCGTAATGCACTTTCTGCAGTGCGATGACCGACACGAATCCGATTCCGAGGAAGATGCAGTGGCGGATCAGCGGGCCGAAGATGTTGGCGCCGTTGACTTCAGCCGAGGAAGCGCTGTAGAGCTCGACGACCGAGACGAAGAGCAGGGCGATATAGATTCCCCATATGTATTTGTCGATGGGGGGGCGCTGGCGTTTTTCGACCGGACGGCGTGTGGCGGCGCGTCGCGTTTTGGGGTCGGCGGTAGCCGGCTTGCGGGGCGCGACGGGGGGATCGACGGGCTGTCCGTCGATTGTCTCATTGATGAGTATTTCCGAGGATTCCGAGATTTTTCTCACGTGATTGGGATATTGGGAGAGTGAATGTGTCAGAGTTTGTTGACTTCGTCTTTGAAGAGGCGGCCGCGGTGTTCATAGCTCTTGAAGAGGTCGAAGCTGGCGCAGCAGGGGGAGAGAAGCACAGTGTCGCCCTCTTCGGCGAGCCGGGCGCATTCGGCCACAGCGTCGGCCATCGAGTGAGTGTCGGCCACTACAGCCACTTCCCCCTTGAAGAAGTCGAGCAGTTTGGAGTTGTCGGCGCCCATGCAGACAATGGCTTTGACTTTTTCTTTGACGAGGGGCAGGATCTCCGTGTAGTCGTTGCCTTTGTCTTTGCCTCCGAGAATGAGCAGAGTGGGGCGCGTCATGCTTTCAAGCGCATACCATGTGGAGTTGACATTCGTGGCCTTGGAGTCGTTGACATAGCGGACGCCGTTGTGTTCTCTGACGAATTCAAGACGATGTTCGACGGCCTCGAAGTCGGCGAGGGCCGCGCGGGTGGTGTCGTTGCGGATGTCGAGCACACTTGCCGACAGTCCTGCGGCCATGGAGTTATAGAGGTTGTGGAGCCCGGTCAGCGAGAGGCGTTCGCGCGGAATCTCCCAGACGTCGCGCGGAGTCTGGAAATGCACGATTCCGGAGTCGTCGAGCCATGCAGCGGCATCGTCGGCGGCATGGTCGCTGAAGGGGAGGAGCATGGCCTCGGTCTGGATCTGCTGCACCTGCCGGCTGACGATCGGGTCGTCCATCCAGTAGATGAAGTAGTCGTCGGGGGTCTGGTTTTGGAGGATTCGGAATTTGGCGGCTGTGTATAGTTCCATTTTGTGGTCGTAGCGGTCCATATGGTCGGGGGTGATGTTGAGGATCACGGCGACATGGGCCTTGAAGTCGTACATGTTTTCAAGCTGGAAGCTTGAAAGCTCGATGACATAGTAGTCGTGGGGGTCTTCTGCCACTTGCTTGGCGAGGCTTGCGCCGACATTGCCGGCGAGCCCGACATCGAGCCCGGCTTTGCGGAGTATATGGTAGATGAGGAGGGTCGTTGTGGTTTTGCCGTTGGAGCCGGTGATACACACCATCCGGGAGTCGGTGAAGTAGCCGGCGAATTCGATTTCCGACACTATGGGTATCCCCTTTTCGACGGCTTTGCGCACAATCGGGGCCGTCGGCGGGATGCCGGGGCTCTTGACAATCATGTCGGCGTTGAGAATGAGCTCTTCTGTGTGGCCCCCTTGCTCGAAGGGGATGCCTCGGCGGCCGATCTCTTCAAGATGCTTTTCGGCGATCTCTCCGGAGTCGGAGATGAACACTTCGATATCTTTCGCCATGGCGAGGATGGCGGCGCCGACGCCGCTTTCACCGGCTCCGAGCACAGCGAGCCGCTTTATGTCGTTGGTCTTTGGATTCACTTTTATGAATAGTTGGTTATCGGATTTTCAGGGTGACGAATGTCAGTGCGGCCAGAAGGATGCCGACGATCCAGAAGCGGATGACGATACGCGATTCCGGGATCGGGATGCGAGGAAAGCGGATGAGCACTTTCGATCCGGCCGGTGCCTCTTTCTGGAAATGATGATGGAGCGGGGTCATCTTGAAGACGCGTCTCCCCTCTCCGTATTTTCGCTTGGTATGCTTGAAGTAAGCCACTTGCACCACCACCGACAGGTCTTCGATGAAGAATATCAGGCAGAGCAGGGGAATCAGAAGCTCTTTTCTGATGAGAATCGCGAAGACGGCGATGACGCCGCCGAGCATGAGCGATCCGGTGTCGCCCATGAATACCTGCGCCGGGGGAGCGTTATACCAAAGGAAGCCTACCAGGGCGCCAATGAATGCGGCGGCAAAGACCACCATTTCTTCGCTTCCGGGGATATACATCAGATTGAGATAGCCCGAGTAAATGACGTTGCCCCCGAGATAAGCCATTATCAGCAGGGCAACTCCGATAATGGCCGATGTCCCGGCGCAGAGGCCGTCGAGGCCGTCGGTCAGATTGGCGCCGTTGCTGACAGCCGTCACGACGAAGATGACGATCAGCACGAATACGGTCCATCCGGCTGTTGTGGCGGCTTTCTCGCCGGGGATCCACTTCGTCAGACAGTTGTAGTTGAAGTTGTGGTTTTTGACGAAGGGAATTGTGGTCTGCGGGGTCTTTTCCATCACGGGCGAGTGGACAATCTCGCTCTGCTGTTTTTCTTGATTGATGACCTCCATGTTCTCACACATGACAATGTCGGGCGAGAACCACATCGACATGCCTATGATGAGGCCGAGGCCGACCTGGCCGATGACTTTGTATTTCCCCTGCAGGCCGTCTTTGTTGTGATATTTGATTTTTCTATAGTCGTCGAGGAATCCGATTGTGCCCATCCACAGCGTGGCGATGAGCATTAGAATCATATAGATGTTGGAGAGGTTGCCGAGAAGTATACAAGGGATGAGGATGGAGAAGATGATGATGACTCCGCCCATGGTCGGAGTGCCTTTCTTTTCCATCTGTCCGGCGAGTCCGAGGTCGCGGATCTCCTCGCCGATCTGCATTTTCTGGAGTTTATAGATGACTTGCCGCCCGAACGTCATAGCCAGCAGCAGGGCCAGCGCGAAGGTGATTCCGGCGCGAAATGAGATGAAGTCCATCAGATGGCGTCCGGGGAAGTCGGTGGATTCCAGATAACTCTGGAAGAAGGAATAGAACATTGCCTTAAGCTGAAAGGTTTTTTTTGTGGAAGTGCGTGAAGTTTTATCGCGTCGGCGCGAAGCATCGCGCGCCGACGCGATAAGGGGTGGGAATGATTAGAGTTCGGCGAGCGCTGCTTCTACAACCTCACGGTCGTCGAAGTGATGGCGGATGCCGTTGATTTCCTGATACGTCTCATGTCCTTTGCCGGCAACGAGCACGACGCTGCCGGGCTTTGCGGCATGAATAGCGGCGCGAATTGCCTGAGCGCGGTCGGTGATGGTCAGTGTCGCGCGGAGCTGAGCGGGGTTGAGTCCCTCTTTCATCTGGTCGATGATCGCTTCGGGATCTTCGTTGCGGGGGTTGTCGGAGGTCAGATAGAGATGATTTGAGCGGATAGCGGCTTCGTGGGCCATCATGGGGCGCTTTCCGTGGTCGCGGTTGCCGCCGCAGCCTACGACGGTTGTGATCTCCCCTTCGACGCCGACGATCTCGCGGATCGTGTCGAGCACATTGACCAGCGCGTCGGGCGTGTGGGCGTAGTCGACGATAGCGGTCACTCCCGCTTGCGAACGGAATGTCTGGAATCGGCCTGCCACGGGCACAAGGCGACTCATGTTGATGAGCACTTCCTCGGGATTGAACCCTGTCAGGATCGCGGCGCCGTAGACAGCCGTGAGGTTATAGGCGTTGAAATTGCCGGTGAACTGCACTTCGACTTCCCGGCCGTTGAGCATCATGAGGGTGCCGTCGAGTCGCTGTTCGACGATTCGGCCTCTGAAGTCGGCGTCGCGGCGGAGCGAATAAGTGTATTTGCGAGCGCGGGTGTTCTGGAGCATGTAGGCACCGGCTTTGTCGTCGGAGTTGACCAGAGCGTACGCGTCGGCGGGGAGCATGTCGAAGAATGATTTCTTGGCGTTCATTTAGTTTTCGACAGTGCCGTGGTAGTCGAGG
>CAMWNT010000093.1 GCA_947175695.1 uncultured Porphyromonadaceae bacterium | reverse complement strand
CTTCCCAAGCTGAGGGTCGCGGGTTCGAACCCCGTTTATCGCTCCAATTAATCAACCTCATGAAAATGAGATAATTACTAACTAAATTTATAACCATTTTTAAGCCTAAAAACTTAAAAAAAATACACAGGAATTGTTCCAAAGTGTAACATTTTGTGCCATTTTGTGCCCAAATCAGCAACACTATCAGCAACACTGTGTATTTCTTTTTAAGACTATGGCAACACTATCATTAAATTTAAGAAAGAAGCCGGCGAAGTCCACAGGTTTTTGCCCGTTGCAAATTGCGATCCGACATGGTAACAAACGCCGTTTCTACGGAATCGGCATTGCTATTCATCCGACCGAGTGGAATGCCAAGAAGGGCGAGATCATCGCCCGTGATTCTGTCGGCAGAGCACGAAGGGCGCGCGTGATGGCGATGGTCAATGCCATCGAGCGCTCGATTGTGGAACTCGAACTCAATCATCTCGCTTGTAGCCTCGAGCTTGAAGATTATCTCCCGGCGATCGAGGAGATCCTAAAGGGATCGAAGGCGACTCACAAACATTCTTTTGCCGACAGGCTGCTCGAGTTCGCAGCCAAGAAGAAGGATTCTACCAAATGGCTCTACGAAACCACGCTCAACCGTATGCGGGCTTTCGACCGTCGGGCCGACTCACTATCTTTCGAGGATATCGATCGTAAATGGCTCACGGATTTTAATGATTTCATGGCCAAGACATCGAAGTCGCAGAATTACCGGAATATCCATCTCCGGAATATCCGCGCGGTGTTTAATTACGCTATCGATAATGAGCTGACGACTTGCTATCCGTTCCAACGCTTGAAGTTGCGGAGCGAGCCGACAGCGAAGCGCAGCCTGTCAGTCCAGGAACTGCGCCGGCTTATGTATTGGCCTTGCGATAAGCGGCAGCGCTATTATGTCAGCGTTTTTATGCTGATGTTCTATCTCGTCGGGATCAATATGGTCGATCTCTATGACCTTTCGGAGGTCAGGAATGGCCGGATCACGTATCGCCGGAGCAAAACGGGCCGTTTTTTTGATCTCGCCGTGGAGCCGGAGGCAATGAAGCTGATCAAACGCCTGAAGGGGAAAAAGAAGTTGATCGATATCGCCGACAGCTACACCGATCACAAAAATTTCCTTTCCCACATGAATCGCCAGTTGAAGCGGATCGGCCGCACGGTCTATGACGTCCGCAGCGGCGAGCGAAAGGTTGTGCCGGAATTCCCGGGACTTTCGTCATATTGGACCCGACACACCTGGGCCACCATCGCGGCGGATCTGGATGTCACTGATGAAGTGATTGCCGCAGCTCTGGGACACGCCACGCCATTTGCCGTGACCGATATCTATATCCGGCGCAACATGAAGAAGGTCGATGCAGCCGGGAGGAAAGTGATCGACTGGGTGCTTTATGGCCGTCGGGACGGCGAGCCGGACGTTGTGCCCGGCTCTCCCGAATTCTACGGCTACGCCACCGACGCCGAGCGCGATGCAGTCGGCCTGCCCGGTCCGGATCAATTGTCCTCGATCACGGGATAGAACTCCCCCTTCATCCTCGAGGATAGTCCGCGGGCGGTCATGGTCGTCTCGATCCGGCGGCAGACATATCGATGACCACGGATATAAAACATAGCATTCACGTCGGGGATATCGCGTGAATGGAAATAAAACGTGAATTTGATACTTTCATCCACATGCGGGGCGCCTCCATACGGGCGCCCTGCGTCGTTTGTAAGCCTCAGGTCGAGCGTCGGGCATAGTTCGGTATATCCGAAGCTGTAACGCGCGCCTGCGGTGATCGGAGCGAGCGGAGCGGAGCGGTCGGCCGACAGTCCGGGCCAGTAGCCGACATATAGCGTGTCGTAGTGTCGGGCCGTCTCCGGCTCGCCGTTCTCGATATCCTCGATCACCCGCGACTGATAGGCTTCATCATCCACCGGCAACTCTGAGTCGTCGCCTTCGGCGCTTCCCGGGCCGTTGGGGCCGGGGCGAGCTCCGGCGATCAGTTCGGCGGTCATATCTTTGCAGTCTGACGGATTAAGCACTGCCGTTCCGGCAACAATCACGCCGGGGACGACCTCAAGCTCTTCGTAGGATCCTTCGGGATCATAGTCGGCCGGGGTGTAGGCATCGATGAGCTGCGGATGGATCCGGCCTGTCTCCGGGTCTTTGTAGTAACAGAATGTGAGTCCGGCATCGTCGGCATGATAGGTGCCGGAGTGTGCCTGCCGGTTGGCGGCATATTCCTCCATCAACGACATGATCGACGCCAGATCTTTTTTCGCGTATGGGTTATGGCCTTTACGATACCACGGGCAAACCATATATTTCCACGCCGTGAGCCCCGGATCCTGATATTTATATTTCACTTCGGCCAGATAGTTGTGGTCGGGCTCGTCGTCGGCTCCGAAAGCCGACGTCAGCTCGAATGAGTCTTCGACCTCGGTCAGCGCGACGCAGTTGTCGAGCATATCCGTCAACGAATGGAGCTTGACGACACGAGTCGCATGGTCGAAAGTGAATTTGCCGCCGACAATCGGCCCGATCTTCTCGAAAAACTCTTCGACTGTCCAGTGAGGGAGCGCCGTCCGGCAGTCGTAGAAACTTTTATAATATAGACAACGTTCATTCCCGTGATCTTCGACATATCCCTGGGGGATGACGTTCATCATGATCAAATGGCGTTTGTCGGAACCGGCCCACCCCGGGAATGACGGTGTATATCCCGCGGCCCGCGCGATCTTTTCGGCGAGCGGCAACAGATATGGCATCCAGGAGAGTCCGGATTTAACGGCATTGTCCCACGCCACATAGCCCGGTTCTGACACATCCTGATTATCTATCGGCCGGCCGATCGCCATCTTGTTTTGTAACGACTGATTCTCTTCGTTGATCCATGGGAGCGCCACGGCCGGAATCTCCATGTAGTCGCCGCCGTTCGGTTGATATGGATTTCTTGGGAATGGCGGATTCGCCTCCTGTTGATCATACCCCATCATGAATTTCTCGGCCATGGTGGATCGGAGAGTCTCCTGGCGGATGCCGATACACGCCCCCAGCGCGCGGGGGCCGACTCCGGTCATCTCGTCAATGTAGCGGCTCAGTTGATTTTCGGGAGAGTCGTCGCCTTCCGTCGCCGACCTCCCCGGAAGGAATTGCACCTTTACCGACTCGGCCGACACGCCGGTCAGTACAACGATTCCGGAGCGCACCACAGGCCCGCAGACGAGTCGGGCCGACCATCTGGCCGACGTCGGGGGATTGCGCTCGATACGGCCGAAAATCGCACGGTTGGCGGGGCATCCGCGCAACGGCAGCTCTATGTCGAGTGAATAACCTTCAGCGTCGGAGAAATAGCGGGATTCTTCGAAGTATGTCAGTGAGGCGTCTTCCCGGAGTGCGGCGAGTCGGCCGTCGATATATAGTTCCATGATTATTTCAGTTTTTTGTTTTTGATCAATTGATCGTATCTCCGTTTTTGTTCGTCGAAGCCACGGCGACCGGTGATCGACACATCGGCGTTAATTCCGGATTCGAGCACTCCCGTCAGTCGGTCGATCACTCCCTGCAGTCGGTTGTCGGTCGGCGCCGTCACCTGAATGACCGGCGCGGGCTGCTCTGTCGGTGATCCGGCGCGCATGGCGGCCAGAGTCGGCGCCGTGATGGTGCGCGACACGTCGGCATGATTGATCGAGGGGAATGTGTTGTGGCGCTGCGCATATTCGAGGTAATCTATCATCGGGCGTGTCGTCGGGTTATTGACAAGTTTTTGACTTGCCACCCACTCACCGGCATGCACCACGCCCGCCACTTCATCGACATCGCCCGGCGACGTGAAGCCACCTTCGGAGTAGCCGGCCAGTGCGGCTTCCCGCTGCTTGTTGATCGTGGCGATCTGCACCGCACCGGCAGCCACGGCCATAGCGGCCGCAATCGGGGCCAGAACCAGGCCCGCAATACCTCCGACCTGATAGGCGGCCGTAGCGGCAAGAATGGCATTCAGGGCCGTCTGGGCGATTGCCGTGGCCACCTGCATAGCGAAGCTGCGGCGCGTGGCGTCGGCCTTGATCTTGGCGAGTGCCTTTTCCTTCTGCTCCTCGAGACGCTGCTGGAGCTTGGCATTGCGCGAAGCGGCCTTGATCCGGCGGTCGTAGGCGGCCGACACTTTCGCCGACTCGGCATCGATCACGGCCGACTGATAGGCGGCGAGCTGCTGCGACACTGACGAGACTACGGCAAAGGCGGCCTGCGCTATGGCCGATATCTTCTTCGCCCACGCCGTGGCGGCATCTTCAGAGGCGTCGAGCTGCATGGTGAATGCGTCATAGAGCCCGACCACCATCGAGCCCCATTCGGATGACGCCGTAAAGCCGGCCGTCGTGTTGGAGGATCCGGAGGAATCCCCACCGTTGGCGCGCTCCTTCTCATACTTCTCGCGGATCTCCTTGAGTGCTTTCTGATACTCATCCTCGGAGAGTCGTCCACGCTCATGAAGCGCGTCGAGTGTGGCGATTTCGATCTCTTCGCGGCGTTTCGACTCCTGAAGCTGATATTCTTCGGAGTATTGGAGCATGAGATCGGCCGTGGCTTTTTCCTTGCGTAGGCGCTCTTCCTGCTCGGCCGTTTCGGCCTGTTCGATCAGTGAGGCGTATTCCTCGGAATTCTCCTCATACAGGGCGCGGGTGCGATAGAGATAATAGACCTTCAGTCGGAACAATCTCTCCTGGAGTGCTTCTTCATCCCGATAAAGATCCGATCCCGGAGTGACATAATCGATCTGCGCCTGCAGCTCGGCCTGCGACTGCTCGCGCTTGATCTCTGAGGCCGACGATTTGCGGTATTTCCTAAGATACTCAAGATCCGACTGCTCCTTCTTCCTCCGGAAGTCGGCCACGTCTTCATCCTGCTCGAGCCCCGCCTGTCGGTAGTATTCGATTTTTGCATCAAACATCTGCGCTTCCGAATCGTGGAGCCGTTTTTGGAATTCGGAGAGTGTGATCGAGCCTGTCTTATAGAGGCCGATCGTCATTGCGTCGGCCTCCTTCCATTCCTTCTCGATGGCGTCAAGTCCGGCGCGGAATTCGGCCGCACGTTTTTTCGAGTCGGATTTCGTCGACGATCCCTTTCCGGAGCCTCCGGAGCTCGAGCCCCCCCCCGCGCTCGGAGTGTAGGTGATTTCCGGAATCGTAGGAGCGGAGGGAGCGTCTCCGGCGTTGTAGGCCTTCCGGAATTCTTCGTTGCTTTTGAAACGCTCGGTCAGTCGCTGAGTGGATTTGTTGAGCTCGGCCACTTCCTCGTTGCTGCGCTTGATCTCGGTGTCGATTTCCTTGATCTTCGCGCGGTCGCCGGACGTGTCGACACGATCTACATACGCGGTGGATCCTCCGGCCATAGCGATCGATCCGGCGAATGATTTGGCGGATTCGGCGGCGCGGGAGTCGCGCGCGCGGTTGGCGGCTTCCTTCTGCTCGAGTGTGGCCTGAGCGTCGGCGCGGGCATCCTTCTTTTTCTCGATCTCCTGCTCTATATCGAGGATCTTCCGCTCATTCTCCAGCACCTTCTCGGCGGCGGCGCGGGCCTTGGCGTTGTTGATGATCGATGTCGTCAGATCGTCGTAGGCCTTGCGGGCGTTGCCGAGCATGATCTGTTCGGTCGTGAATCGGGAGAATTGCGAGGGATAGAGCCGGAGGAGCTCTTGAGCCGCGGCGATTCGGTCGCGTTTGGATCGCGCTTCGTCGGTGGCGGCGTCGTAGATCTCCTTGAGCCGGTTGACCTCCTTGCGGGCGGCGAAAGTCCCTTCGCGGTCGACGTCGCGGATCTGATTGGCGTAGCTCCGGAGCGTCTCGTTGTGTCGGCGCTGCGCTTCGGCGGCGGCATTGACGCGGCTGATCCATGACGCCGTTGCGGCCACGACCGCACCGATGACGGCCACGACAATGCCGGCTACTCCGGAAGTCGTCTTGATCGTCGTTGTGAGCAGCCGCCACGCGGCGGAGGCGCGGGTGACGTTGCCGGTCAGCAACGCCATGGCCGACGACAGAGCCAGACCCGCGACTCTGGCGGCTCCGGAGGCGGCGGCCGCGGCCTGCTGAGCCAGCGTCAGAGCGGCGGTGCGGATCGCGGCCAAGTTGACCGCTGCGGAATAGAGCGCATATGTGGCCAGCAACGAAATCAGGGCCACACGATTCTCCATCATGACCGACACAAGCCAGCCGATGACGCGCATCGATACGGTGGCCGTCTCGTTGGCGGCGGTCATGACGGGCATGAGGCGCTCGCCGACGGCGATCCGGACTTCATCGAGCTCCTTGCGCGACTTCGCGAGTCCGGCGGCTACGGTGGAGTTTGCCACGGCTGCCTCGTTGGTGACGGAGGTGCCTTTCTCGAATGCGTCGTTGGCGGCTGCCTGCTGCTCTCTGACCCTGTCGATGCGGCCCGCGAGAAGTCCCAGGGCGTTCATCGCACCGATTCCGGACTCGCCCATCTCTTTGAAAAGGGGCGCTAAGGCGTCTAAGCCCCCCTTATCGCTTAATCCTTGGATAAACTGGAGGAATCCTTCGTTTGTGTCGGCCTTGAGCGTCTGAAGCCATTTATTGACTTCCAGGCCTGCGGCCTGAGCGTATTTGGCCGGCTCCTGGAAGAGTTTGACCACAAGTTTCGAGATCGCGGTCGAAGCCTGCTCGACATTGACGCCGGCTTCGTCCATCACTGCGGCGTAGGCCATGATCTGCGGGATGGAGAGTCCGGCCTGCTTGCCTGAAGCTGCCATTCGGGTCGTGAATTCGGCTATGTATCCGGCGCCGGCGCTGCAGTTCTGGGATAGCTCGTTGATGACGGATCCGGTCTTGAGCAGCGCCGATTCGGTGCCGTATTTTTCTTCGAGTCCGTAGAGTTCGGTCAGTTTGGAGAGCGTCAGTGTGGCGCCGTCGCCGAGATCATCGAGAGCGACATTGACTTTGTCGGCGGCCGATACGAATCCGAGGATAGCTTCGGGCGAAGTTTTGCCGAGTCGGCCCGCGTCCTGCGCGAGTTTGTTGAGCTCTTCGCGGGAGGTGCGGGTGTCCATTTTTTTGAATGCCTCGTTGAGTCGGGCCACGTCTTCGGGCGAGAGTCCGGAATATTTCGTGACTCCGGCCATTTCCTCCTGCACTTCGGAATAACGCTTGACGCTTTCGTCCATGAATGACTTCGCGCCACTAATGGCGGCCATTGCGCCGGCAATGGCGGCATACGCACCGACTCCGGCCTGTCGGATCCGTTGCCAGAGACCGGGCTGAGCCTGCATCTCCGAATTTGTCTGGGCTATGGCGGCGCGCACCTGCCGGATCTGACCGGCGAGTCGGTCGAATTCGGCTGTGCCCCGCGATACGTTGCGGATCTGTCGGTTGAGCGTCTGGAGTGTTTTCTGGAGCTGTTGGGGCGTGGCGCTGTCGAGATTGCGGAGCACGCGTGCGGCGTTGGCCGATTCGGTCTGCATGCGCCGGATCAGCTGATTTGTGCGGTTGAGTTCGTTTTGCAGCGAGCGTGCGCGGGTCGGGTCGCCGGCGCTGACGGCTGCCTGCATTTTGCGGCGAAGGTCGTCGGCCTGTTGCTGAAGGGCGCGGAGTGTGTCGCGGGCCTGCGTGGCCGAGAGTGCCAGGTTGATCGATGTAGTCTGTGTCGTTGCCATACCCCAAAAATGGGATAGTTCCCGCGAATATACAAAGACAAAAACGGGGCGCCATCACGGCGACCCGTCTCTGCAAAAAAAAAAAATTTAAGTACTATTTGCAACAATAAAATTCAGATTAATGGGGAGAGAGCGAGGGGCATTTCCGTGAGGCCACGGAAATGATTATTCGGGATTGTCAGACAACCTCCGTATGGACATCAGTCAAGAGCTTCATGACGTGCTCCCAAATGGCCGTGGCCCGATAGTCACAAGCCTCCATCAAGAATGCTCCTACTTCGCCATCACTGCACGCGACGGCCCTTGCGGCGCGGTCGATATATGTTGACAGTTCATCAAGCTCCCCCTTTATCGCTATGAGCGCATTCACTCTTTGCTTCTTAGTGTCGATCATTTCCATAGCTCTTGAGGGATTTAGAGATTACATACTCGATTTCTTCGATCGTCAGGACCGTCAGGAATACGGCACAAGAAGCGATCACCAACGCTGTCGCATTTGCGGCGATTGCGAGAAACGCCGTCACGGCTGCGACTGCCGAGATTGTTGTTTTGATCATATCGGTTTTGTGTTTAGCTTGCGGCTGAAAAAAAAAAGACGGCAGCCACTCCCCGTCGCTAAACACAAAACCGCGATCCACTAACGTGGGACAAGATTTTTTGGGAGTGGCTGCCTATATCGTCTTAATATGCAATGTCGGCGAACCGGATTTTATCAACAATGTAGAACGGAACTTAACGTGTCCCAAACGCTGCGGCAACCGCAGTTTTGTGTTTTAGCACTGCGAAATTAGTAATTAATATTAATATTACCAAATATTCGCGCGCTTTTTTTTATGAGTTTTTGAAAAAAGCCCGACTGACTTTATAGGTCAATCGGGCCGGAGGCTGATTACTGCAAATGTTTGGAAGACGAAGATTTTATAATAAACCCTTAATGCAGTTGGTCAGCTAAGTCT
>CAMWNT010000092.1 GCA_947175695.1 uncultured Porphyromonadaceae bacterium | reverse complement strand
CCCCCCCCCCCCCCCCCCCCCCCCCCCCCCCCCCCCCCCCCCCCCCCCCCCCCGACGCATCAGCAAATATAATCGAAATGTATCCTGAAATAATACTGAAAAAACGGAAGGAGGAGTCGCTTCTCCGCCATCATCCCTGGGTGTTCTCAGGCGCGATAGCCCGAATGCCCGAGGGGCTTGAGGAGGGCGATTATGTAGTGGTCAAAAGCGCCGAGGGGCAGACTCTCGGCATCGGTCATTATCAGATCGGATCGATCACAGTGCGCATCCTCGAGTTCAACACCGACTCGCTCCCCGATGATTTCTTTTTCACCCGACTCAGCCACGCGGCCGATCTGCGCCGGAGCCTGGGGCTGATGCGCGACGACAATGATTCGTTTCGCCTTGTGCATGGCGAGGGCGATTTCCTCCCGGGCCTCGTAGTGGATATCTACGGCTCGACAGCCGTCATGCAGGCCCACTCGCCGGGCATGCACTTCGAGCGCAACCGCATCGCCGAAGCATTGACCCGTCTGCCGCAGCTGAATGTGCGCAACGTCTATTATAAAAGTGAGACGACCCTCCCCTACAAGGCTCAGCTCGACCCTCACAATGATTATATAATCGGCGGCTATGACGGGAATATCGCCACTGAGAACGGACTGCAGTTTAATATCGACTGGCTCAAGGGCCAGAAGACAGGATTCTTCGTCGATCAGCGTGAAAACCGCTCGCTGCTCGAGAAGTTCGCCAAGGGGCGGAGAGTACTCAATATGTTCTGCTACACGGGCGGATTCTCGGTCTACGCGATGCGTGGCGGCGCGCTGTCGGTGGATTCGGTGGATTCCTCGGCCAAGGCTGCGGCACTGACCGACGCCAATATCGCGCTCAACTTCCCCGACGACGCCGGCCAACGCCACACGACCCACGCCGTCGATGCATTCCGCTATCTCAACGAAATGCCGGCCGACACGTATGATCTGATCATCCTCGACCCGCCGGCCTTCGCCAAACACCGCAGCGCACTGAAAAACGGCCTGATCGGCTATCGCAAGCTCAACACAAAGGCCTTCGAGAAGATCAAGTCGGGAGGCATCCTTTTCACATTCTCCTGCTCGCAGGTTGTCACTCGCGAAATGTTCCGCCTGGCTGTGTTCTCGGCTGCGGCGAAATCGGGCCGCAAGGTCAGAGTGCTCCATCAGCTGACGCAGCCCGCGGATCATCCCTTCGATATCTCTCACCCCGAAGGGGAATATCTCAAGGGGCTTGTGCTCTATGTTGAGTAGAGGGTCGCGAGCTCCCTCCATAAGGAATTCCCGGAGATACCGGGTAGCTCGGGAATCTTGGGGATCTCGGGAATCTCGGGGAACTCTGCAAGCGCGAGGGATCCCGGGAAGCTCGGGGATCTTGTGAAATCCGGGGATCTTGAGGGAACTTGAGGGGCTCTAAAAAAACCGCCAACTTCGAATAAAATCCAATATCTAATATCTCCCAAAAACAATTTCTAATGAAAAAGCTTCTTCCGGCTCTCGCCCTCGCACCGATTCTGTCGCTGCAGGCCATCGCCGCCGAAAACAAGAATTTCAATTATCATGTCGACAATTTCGCCGACATTGAAGTGCTCCGCTATGAAGTGCCGCAGTTTGACGCGCTTTCGCTCAATCAGAAGGTGATGCTCTACTACCTTTCCGAGGCAGCTCAGGCCGGCCGCGACATCATATGGGATCAGAACGGCCGCTACAATCTGAAGCTGCGCCCGGTGCTTGAAGCGATCTATACCGGCTATGCCGGCGACCGCGACTCAGCCGATTTCAAGGCGTTCGAGACATATATGAAGCAGGTGTGGTTTGGCAATGGCGTCTACCATCACTATTCCAACGACAAATTCACTCCGGCTTTCAGCGAGGAGTTTTTCGATAATGCAGTGGCGGCTCTTCCGGCCGGCACTCTTCGCCTTGATGAAGGCGAAACTCCGGAGGAGTGCATCGCAGTGCTGAAGAAGGTGATCTTCGACCCGACATTCATGCCCAAGAAGGTGGTGCAGGACGGTTCGAAGGATGTTGTGGCCGAATCTGCGGGCAATCTCTATGGCGAAGGGGTCACTCAGAAGGAGGTCGAGGCTTTCTACGACGCCATGAAAGATCCGTCGGATCCGACTCCGGTGTCGTATGGTCTGAACGCCAAGGTGGTCAAGGGAGCCGATGGGAAGCTCCACGAGGAGGTGTATTGCCTCAACGGTCTTTACGGCACGGCTATCGCCCGCATCATCGACTGGCTGCAGAAAGCCCTGCCGCTCGCCGAAAACGACGCGCAGCGCGCCTATATGGAAAAACTGATCGAATATTATACGACCGGCGATCTGCGTCTCTTCGACGAATATTCGATCCTCTGGGCCGAGGATACGAAATCTGACGTGGATTTCGTCAACGGCTTCATCGAGTCATACAACGACCCGCTGGGCATGACCGGCTCGTGGGAGTCATACGTCAATTTCAAGAATCGCGAGGCTTCGGCCCGCACCGAGGCCATCTCGAGCAACGCTCAGTGGTTTGAAGACCATTCTCCGATCAATCCTGCCTATCGCAAGCCGGAAGTGAAGGGTGTGTCGGCTAAGGTCATCACCGCCTCTTATCTTGCCGGCGACGCGTTCCCCTCGACTGCGATCGGCATCAACCTCCCCAACGCCAACTGGATCCGTGCGGCCCACGGCTCGAAGTCGGTGACGCTGGAAAATATCACCGAAGCTTACGCACTGGCTTCCGTAGGCAATGGCTTCAACGAAGAATTCGTCATCGACAAGCCCACTTCCGACTGGATGGATGAATGGCTCTATATCACGGATATGCTCCACACCGACCTTCATGAGTGTCTCGGCCACGCATCGGGCCGTCTGGCTCCGGGCGTCGACCAGGATGCGCTCAAGGAGAACGGCGCCACTCTTGAAGAAGCGCGCGCCGACCTCTTCGCTCTCTATTATCTCCCCGACGCGAAGCTTCAGGAGATCGGAGTGCTTGCGGATCCCGACGCTTATAAGGCGGAGTATTATAAGTATATGCTCAACGGCCTTATGACTCAGCTCAACCGTATCGAGCCGGGCAAGGATGTCGAGGAAGCCCACATGCGCAATCGCCAGCTGATCGCGAAGTGGGTGCTCGAAAAGGGTCAGCCCGACAATGTGATGCAGCTCGTCAAGCGCGACGGCAAGACTTATGTGCAGATCAACGATTATGTCAAGATGCGTCAGCTGATCGGCGATCTTCTGGCCGAAATCCAGCGCATCAAGAGTGAGGGCGATTATGAAGCGGGCAATGAGCTTGTGCAGAAATATGGCGTCAAGATCGATCCGGAGCTCCATAAGGAGGTGCTCGAACGCTATTCGACGCTTAACATTCCCCCTTATCGCGGTTTTGTCAATCCGGTGTATAACCTCGAAAAAGACGCCGACGGCAATATCATCAACGTCACTCTGGATTACACCGAGTCGTATCCGGCGCAGATGCTGCGTCTGAGCCGCGACCATTCTACTCTCTGAACGACAGGCATGACCACACAACCCTTCGATCCGCATTCCGGCTCTGCGACCGTCGATGAGCGCCTGCGCTATGCAAAGCATCTCTTCATGACCTATCGCAACGGCATCGTCAGTGATGCGCTGCGCAAGGCGGGGTTGCCTTTCGGGGTGATCTTCGGTCTGCAGTTGCCGCAGTTGCGTCAGATAGCGTCGACGCTCGGCAACGATATCGACCTTGCCCGGCGCTTGCTTGCCGACCGCAATGTGCGCGAATCGCGCATCCTTGGCTTCGCGCTCTTCCCCCCGGAGTCGCTGACGGAGCAAGAGGCTCTGGCGATCGCCGACGATCTGCTTTCGCGTGAAGAGGCCGACCTCTACTCTTTCCTGCTACTGCGCCACACGCCGCATCTCGAAGCCGTAGGGCGTCATCTCGCCGCCCGGGCCGCCGATTCGCCACTGGCCGCCTATGCGGCCGATGTCGTCAGCCGCCGCCTGGAATCGCTTTAGATTCCACCCTGAATTCGGAAACGACATTCGCTTGGAATCGGAATTTCCATTCACAGTAAATTCGAAATTCCCACCAACCCCCTACTGAATCGGGCTGCATCGCATTGTCGATGTAGCCCGATTTCTTAATTTCAAGTCTGATCTGTCGGACTCAGCTGCCGAGCGGAGCGAAGTTGCTGAGCGGATTGCCGGGATGCACCGAGTCCATCAGTTGGCGTGAGAACGTTAAGGCGGCAGCGTCGGTCGCTACTTTTCAACAACGGGATGACACGGAATGTTGGCCAATTTGTCGCTGACATGTCGCCGACGCACGCATGAGTTAGATAACTTTGCGTGGCATAAAAGAAAACTTAAAAAAACAATGACTTCGATAAAAGTTAAATTCCGACCCTCAAGCGTCGTCGGCCACGAGGGGACGATCTATTATCAGATCATTCACGATAGAAAAGTGCGACAATTGAACTCCGAACACAAGATATTCGCCTCGGAGTGGGACAACGCGCGCTCAATGGTGACAATCTCACGCAAAAGCGCACGCAAGCCGCGTATACTCGAAATCCGCGAGCATATCATACGCGATATGGAGCGGCTGACGAAAATCCGCAATCAATTCGACAGCAACGGACTGGCTTATACAGTCGATGATGTGGCCGATGAGTTTCAGCGTTATAACCATGATTTCTCTCTATTCAATTTCATGGAAAGCATTATCGTCAAATTGCGCCGTAACGACAAGATCCGCACTTCCGAGACTTATCGATCGACGCTTAACAGCTTCAAGAAATTCCGCAACGGCAGGGATATCATGCTCGACCGGATCTCGCCCGAAATGATGGAGGCTTATGAAGCATGGCTAAAGGGACGCGGGGTGGCTCCGAACACTATATCCTTCTACACCCGCATCCTGCGGGCCGTCTATAATCGCGCCGTAGATGGCGACATAATCAACAATCGCAATCCATTCCGACATGTCTACACCGGCATCGACAAAACCGTCAAAAGAGCGCTTCCGCTGAATCTGATCAAAAAAATCAAGGCTCTCGATCTCTCGCTGACCCCGCCGCTTGATCATGCACGCGATATGTTTCTGATGAGCTTCTATCTCCGAGGAATGAGTTTCGTCGACATGGCTTTTCTGAAAAAGAGCGATCTCAAAAACGGTTGCGTCACATATCGGCGACGCAAGACCGGCCAGCAGTTGATCATCCAATGGACAAAAGAGATGCAACACATTATCGACAAATATCCGGAAAACGCAAGCGACTATCTTCTGCCGATCATCCGCAAGCGTGGAATCAACGAGCGGTGTGCGTATCGGAACTCGGGCTACAACATCAATCATAATCTGAAGCATATCGCCCGGATGGCAGGAATTGGCATCCCGCTGACCCTCTATGTGGCCCGCCATAGCTGGGCCTCGGCCGCCAAATCGAAGGGGATCCCGCTGAGCGTCATAAGCGAAGGGATGGGACATGATTCCGAAACTACGACGCGCATATATCTGACGAGCCTCGACACATCGGTGGTCGACCGCGCCAATTCACTAATTCTCTCGGCGCTTTAGAAACGGTCAAAATTTAACACGATAAAAAAATCGACTCTTCGGGAAGAATCGATTATTCGCAAGCGCCATAAGGAGCGAGCTGTAGGGACGTCGCCATGGCGGCATCCCTACATGTCCGCGCGCAATTGGATCGCGTGAAGAGTTTAAAGGAAATGGCGGAAGATCTCAGCCACTTCGTCGCCCTTTGACAGACGCCCGTCTTTGAGAATGACCACCGTCACGTCGGCGCGGGTCACGGGAGTGCCGTCGGGCTTGCGGATCATCTGATGAAATATGAATCTCGCCCCCTTGCGCTCAAGATTGAGCGCACTCAAGAAACGCTCGCCGCTTCGCAGGGAATTGAGATATTCGATATCGATCTTGCGAACTACGGCGTCTATGCCGCTATTGTGGAGCTCGATAAAGGCTGTGCCGGCCTGCGCACAGAATTTGTGGCGAGTATGCTCCATGTAGTGGAGATAGTTGGCATTGTTGACAATCTGCTCGGTGTCGAGCTCATAATCCCGCACCTCCATTTCTATCTCAAAACAATATTCTTTTTTCATCTTTTATTCTTTATCGCAGCGGCTGTCGCCGTAGATTTCTTTCATAAACATTCCAAGTCGGTCGGCTCCCCCGAATGCCGCCGCCGGAAGAATCAGCAGGCCTCCCCCCGCAAAGCCGGGCGCCGGATCCACCGGCACAATCACTTCCGACACACCGATCGTATAAGGGCGCAACAGTCGTCGCGGAATTATAAAACAAACCGGCTCGGCAACGGGATCATCGTCCTGCTCATTTTCGCGATCTGCATCAGCGCCGGATCGAGAGCCTGACTCCGATTCTTCTTTTCGCATATCCTCGGGATCAGACGCCTGTCCGGAATCGGATTGTTCGCCGGCGTCGGCCTGAAGCGAGGGGTAGACAGTCACAAGGATCCCCTCCTCGAGAGCTGTCAGCGAGTGGGGCAAAGTGTTGCAGGATGTGACGCGCGTCAGGGCATGATAAAAATAGAGCCATGCAATTGCCATCGGCATGACAATGAATATGGCCATCAGCGCCAAAACCGCATATCTGACATCAGCCAGGACGATCGCCACCGCTATGAGCGCGGCGACGATTGCTCCCCCGACGACCCACCACCATCGTCCCTTTCGCATGAAAAGATACGACAGAAAGCGGCCTTGGCCGATACGGAATATTTCAGAGGTCAGCTCCATCGGATTATTCTTCCGCTAACTCTTCGCGCGATTCGCGACGGAATGTGATTTCCCCTTGATCACGCTTGCGGATGAAGGTGGAATACGTAGCGCGATTGCGCGGCACGAGCGTCTGAATATAGCCTGTGCCCTCGTCGTTGCTCAGCACACGAAGATCGATATATTTCGTATTGCCCCCTTTCCGCTTAGGGAATACCTCGGCTCGACGACGCTTGGCGAGATCGCCCACAGGGGATGTGCCCTTCGAAGATATGCCGCGCAGTCCGCTGTCGACTCCGTCGGCGTGACACCACACCGGATAGATCTCGGCACACGGCGGATAGCCCAACCCGGTCCACATTATATATTGGTCGATTATGGCCGACGGATCTATTTCGGCGACATCGCCAAGCGGAGCTATCCCTTCGACCACAACCGTGGCCGTCGATTTATAGCGGGGAATGAAATCCTCGTCTACTGCCCAGCGCTCACCCGTAGTCAGCGCATCGGTC
This sequence comes from uncultured Porphyromonadaceae bacterium, assembly GCA_947175695.1. Taxonomy (GTDB): domain Bacteria; phylum Bacteroidota; class Bacteroidia; order Bacteroidales; family Muribaculaceae; genus Lepagella. The sequence goes on along the minus strand of CAMWNT010000092.1, from coordinate 1,522 downwards.
TTGCGCACGTCATGATAGAAACTGCGCGAGACGGTCTCGGTCAGGTACTCGGCGGTCACAGCTCCGCGCGCTGCCACATCATTCAAGAGCACTTCGGCGTTGGCCTCGCGTATAAAGCCATAGCCCTCGTCGGGTCTGCCGGAATGACTGTAATTGGTGCGGATCAGTATGTTGCCGGGAGCATCGGCCACATCGAAGCGCACAAAAGAATGATTGTTAGTCTCGAAATAGGCGCCGTTGCCCAAAGCGTCGATTACGCCGAAGTTAGCTTCAACGCCGATCGGCCGCGGCAGAGTCGAAAGCATTTGCTCGAAATCATCGACTGTGCGACATGACCGGAGAGCAAGCGTCATGACCACCCCCTCCTTGTCCATATCCTTCTTGGCCACACGGTCGTCTTTGAGATTGTAGGAGGCTGTATTCATTATCGCAAACCCCATCTCGTTCATACCCATCCAGGCTTCTTCGAGCCGACGGTCGGCGGCATTGAAGAGCGCGACATAGGCATATGCTCCGTCGCGCGCGGCGACATATTCGATCTTATTGTCGGTGGTCGATGTGTCGCGGTGTTTCCAAAGCAGCGGGCGCCCCGATTCCGAGGCCTGCGGACCGATGATGGCCGATGTGCATGCCCACGCCGAAGCACCACCGGCCGTAATCGCCAGGCATGTCGCGACGGCGGCGGCCGAAGTCAGTCGGCCGGCAGTCATCGCTGCGCGCTGTAATCGCCGGCCGATGCACGACAATAAATCCCGTCGACCGAATGTTATAATATAGTCAGCCATGCGGCCGATGACCGAGCTGAATGTATGGCGTAAAAAATCATGCATAGGCTAAATGAGTTATCGATAAGAGAGTGTTTCGTTTTTTTCGCGACATGATGAATCCGGAATAAATTCAGATTCCCCGAATCGCGAAAAATCAAAATATCACCCTCGGCTACCGCACGGATCGCAGAATGTCGATCCGCCGACAGTTTTCTTTCAATCAACAAAATTAACAAAAATCAACATACAATACAAACAATTATGGCACTCCCCACTTCCCTTCCCTCCGATCCTCACATGCTTTACAGCGTAATCAACATGAAACTTCGCGACCAATATCCCGATCTCGCGGCGCTCTGCGACGACCTGGCGATCGACCCTGCCGAACTGCGACAGGTGCTCGGCGACGCCGGCTATAGCTACGACCCCGCCACCAACCGCTTCATCTGAGCGCCCGAAACCGCGCGCCTCCTCTCCTCTGTCGGCGTTCCCCGCGCCCGGATGACAGACGCAGAATGCTAAAATCCCAACCGACAAATTGCCAACAATCCCCACTGTTAATGAAGGTTGAAAGAGTTTAAAGTCGTGCTAAAGTTTCAACCAATATAGTTGGGGGTTGTTTTATAGTTACAAAAGCAATTAAGAAGCAAGCATTGGTTCGTGAGAATAGGTGACTGCGAGTAAAGTTTAGTTAGATATAGTTTATAGTGGAATCGGGTTAGAGCGGCTTTTCAGCCGCTCTAACTTTTTATATA
>CAMWNT010000091.1 GCA_947175695.1 uncultured Porphyromonadaceae bacterium | reverse complement strand
TTGTTATATTATTTTAAGTTGGCGCCAACGCGGCATTGGGACTCCTGTCTTAAGCTGCTTGATAGCAGGGAGTTATCGAGCCTGCTGTTCCTCCTGTTCTCCCGTCTTAAGCTTCTTGATAGCAGGGAGTTATCGAGCCTGCTGTTCCTCCTGTTCTCCCGTCCCAAGCTGATGTGACGAGGGTCTTTGGGGTTCTGCTGTTCAACCCGTCACGACACTGTGGCGATCTATCGCGTGAAAGAGAATGTCAGCAAAAGCTCACGCCCACGCAGGGAGTAATCATAGGTGAATTGGTTGATTCCGGAGAAAATGGTGTAGGCATAGTGCTTGGTGTTGAGGATGTTGTTAAGATTAAGCCCGATGCGATAATACAAAAATTTATACGAGATGCCCATATCCAGAAGGCCGATCGTGCGTGATACATTTTCAGTGATATCCTTACGTATCAAATCGGCGCCAACACCTACCTGCAAGCCGTCAATCGGGAATACGTTTAATTTGAAACTGTGTTTCTGCGAAAGCAGACGATTGCGGGTGTCGCCGAAACTCATATGGCTGGCAGCCAGATTGCCATCGTAATCAAATTCCAACATCGAAACCGGACGGCTTATGATTCCGGCTCTTACGCTATACGACCGCCCGTATTGCCGATGAATGATTTCGTCCTGAGCCACTGTGTTGCGTCCCCACATATACGCCCCTCCGACAGTAAACTTCGTATTGATCGATCTGCAAAGTTTGGTCAGACTCAACATCCCGCTGACACTTTCCTGTCGGTCGGGAATCGGGATGATCGAAACTTCGAGCGATGAATCCGAAATATTACTGTTGGCGATTAAATTTGATCTCGTATTGTCGTAAATAAGATCGGCGTTTAAAAACCATAATTCAAGCGGAAGCTTGAAATCGTAATGCAGCAGCGCGTCAAATGCCCTTTGCTCCGACAGTATGCCGCTCTTGCACGAGATCATAAGATTGTCGGTGCGGACGGGGGCTGTCAGAAAATCGCTGATATCGCCCGTTGTGTTGAGATACGACACCTGCCCGCGCAGGCCGGAGGAGGGTGTAATCTGCCAATAAAGATAAGCGGTCGGACTGACAGAGAATCTCCCGATGGATTCTTTGACCGGCGACGAGCCGCGGTTGTCGACATGATTATAGTCCCACTTGAAATTGGCCGAGGCCCGCAACACGAATTTCCTCATCGGATGAGTGTATTCATACTGAGGGGCAAACCATACGCTGACATTGTTGTCGATCGCATCGTTATAAGCACTCGGCCAATCGAGAGATGATTCAATCTTATTATTGGAATATAACACCGACAGAGGCATCATAATCCGCGAACGCCTATATTCGTAAGCACCGGAAATAGTGGTCTTCGCCGACAATGTGCGGCTTTTGGCTGATTGCAGAAAGGAGACGCCGCTATTGTCGTCGGTCACAGCGACCGATCCTTCCGGAGTCGCGACATATTCCAGGCGCGATGACAAATTCCATTTTAAGGCGCGATGACGCCAACTTGATGAAAAGTCGTTGCGCACCGCGACATCCCTGATCCGTTCATTTTGCTCAAAAAGCGCGTTGTTGAGTATTGAGGGCAGATCGATATCTCGCACGCCGACATTGCCGGTCAGCGTATTTGTCAGATATCGCTCGGCGCTGTTCAACTTATATTCGAGCGATAGATTCGGGCGGTGGATTCTCGATTCCGACGACTGGGTCTGATTGATGCTGACGACTCCGCCGGTGTCGCTGAAATAATCCTTAAACGATGTGTAGGCATACGATGTGTGAGTATAAGAGTAGCCTGCGTTGGCGCGTATTGTTGCGTCATTGCCGAGTTTGCCGATAGTGTTGAGGCTGACATAGCAATCTGTCGGATTGATATATCTGTCGCGCGAGAGAGGGGGTGTCGCCAATCCCAAATCTCCCAGCAGATCCGAGGCTGAATATGGCATGTCGCTCCCGCTATAGTGATCCAGATTCGCATTTTCAGCGAATTCAACCACATTGCCATATTTTCCGGTCAGAATTGACTGGAATTTATTATTGAACATCATTCCGGCTCCCGAGAGCTGATATCTCCATCCGTCGCCATATCCGACGACACCCTCATATGATCCGACAGGTTTGAATTTCGCTTTGGAATTGAGTCGAATATTAATAGCGACATTATCGCTGAACACATCCTTATCCATCTTGACCGACTGATGGTTGTTGAGAATCTCGACATTCGTGACGGCCGACACCGGAAGATTGTCGGCTGCCACATTATATCGCCCTCCGAGAAGATCCAGACCTTCGATATAAAAATTGGAGATATCCTTGCCGAGATATTTGATTTTTCCATTGTCGGCTATATCTATGCCGGGCAGATTCCGCATCGCATCTTTTAATGTGACATCCCCTTTGCCGGCAAAAGCCGACAATTGATATGACAGCGTGTCGCCCCTCAACACAACCTCCGGAGCCGTGACGACGACTTCTTTCAGCTCCGTAGCGCCGGCTTTGAGCATGATCTTGAGATTTTTCGTGTCTTTATCCGCAGGCGGATTCAGCTGATAGGAGTCATAGCCCAGACTTTCCACTGTCAGCAGGGCGTTGGCCGGAAGAGAATCGATTTCGTATTCAAAATATCCCTCATCATCGGTCAGCTGAAAATAGAGCATGTTGCCCTCTTCATCCAATATCAGCGTGGTCGCCAGATCAAGTGGTTGGTTGTCGTCGTTGACGACATGGCCGGATATGACGATCTTCGCGCTGACCGACAGCGCGAAGATCGCAAATGCAATGATTATAAAGATGGATTTGAGTTTCATTTTTATAATTTGCTATTCTGTTTCAAGGCCGATGTAGGGGTGTGTTCTCTGTCTCAAAGGCACTCCGTTGATGAGCACAGTCGATTCCGACGGGCTGTCGCCATGCTTGATGATTTCCATTTGCCCGATTGATTCCGGGCTGATATTGCCGATCGGGTTTTTCTCAAATTCGTTTTTGGCGCTGATAAATTTTTTGCGGTTGGTTGAAATCCGGCCACTGTTGTCGATCGGTAATATGTCGACCGAACCTTTTCGGAATGCAATGGCGCTAAAATGATGGATTCCGGCTGAATCCATAGCTTCCATGACAAGGCCCGGAAGACCGGTCAGCTTCCACGGCCCGTTCTGAACCGGGATCTCGGGAGCATATTTCACAATCCATGTGCGCCCTCCATAATCGCCTCTTGCGACCCGGCACGTATATCCGCAGACAGTGTCGGTCGCTGTATCAAATGTCCATTTGATCGGGTTGCGGCTCTCTTCATAGCTAAAGAGGTTGGGGGTTATGACGCTTTGAATCGTCATCATCCCTTTCGGCATGTTCTGATAGACGGTAAGGTCGAAGAAGAATTCATTTCGTTGTTCGCGAATCGAGTATTCTTTGATCATTTCGTCGCTTGCACGGAATTGTGTCAGCGAGTCGGTCTGAAACGTGGAATAATCATAGAATTTGCCGACGCCGGCGGTTCCGATCTGAAGCATGCAATAGCCGGAGTCTTCATACGGATTTTGCCGTTTGTCAAGTCCTGACACGGTATATTTGTAGATGCACTCATACTTTGATTCGATATTCTGAGCCGTAACGCTAATGATTGTGCATAGCATCAAGATGGTAAAAATCAGTTGTCTCATAAAGATATAGTATAAGAAAGTGAATATTTTCAACCTAAGTAAGTGTTCGAATTTAATTTATACAATATGCGAGCTTATTTTTTAGGCGATTCCGGTGCGAAGCGAAGGAGAATATAAAAATATTCGACTGAGCGACAAGCCGGAAGCGGCAAAAAAGAAGCCGCAGATTGTATAAAAGATTTTCTCTCACTTTCTATCGTTTAAATTTGAACGCTTACTTATTGCGACGCGCTATGGCGCGGCTGCGTGATTGATCCTTATTTTTCAGGGGCATCGATTAGGAGTGTTGGAATATCTATTGATTCCGGCCCCAGAATGCCGTCATACTCGATATTCGTAGCTGTCGGCTGAATATATATTTTCTTTAGCTGATCGCAGTATTCGAAGGGATTGCCCTCCAATACGCAATTTTGTCCGGGGATGCGAATCTCTTTCAGATTCCGGCATTTGTAGAATGCATTAGTGCCGATAAAACTGACACTTTCCGGGATCTCAATATTCCTCAGATTCACGCAATTGAAAAATGCGCATCGTGGAATCTCTTTCAAGCCGGCAGGCAACTTGATGGATTTGAGACTTCCGCAATATCCAAAAGCGCGTAAGTCGATCGATTCCACTCCGTCGGGTATGACAGAGACTGTTATTTTCCCGCAGCCGACAAAAGCATTCTCTTCTATCCTTTTAAGTTTCGAGGGAAGATGGCTTAGTCGCAGCGAGCTACATTCCCAAAACGCACTTGTATCAATAATTTCTACCGAGTCAGGCATCAAGACACTGACCAATTCGCTGCAATAAGAAAAAGCGCCATGGCCAATGACTCTGACTCCGGCCGGGAGTATCACTTTCTTGATCTGATGATTATGGGCAAATGCATTTCGCCCTATAACCCTGAGATCTCTCAGAATATCGCAGTTGCTAAGATCCAAAACCTTAAGATTGCCGGAAAATTTGAGCAAAGTGTCTTTATTTGCCGAAAGTTCAATCCCTTCGGGAATGCAATTCGCAGTTTTTGCCGCCTCCGTCGGCAGTCCTACCGACAGACAGCCTACAAATATCGCCGGCCTAATGATTTTCTTTATAATACTCATATCATGATCCGGAGTTAGTTGATTTTTGATTATAGTTTAAGAAAGGGTTTAAATTTAATACGATTAAAGGAAGCCGACTCTTCGGAGGGAATCTTTCCATCCACTCAAAGGTCTTTTTCGGTGTTTTCCGTCCGAATTCATCGGCAGCCAATTTGCAATTGCTCCCTCGAAAAATCCTCTTTGAATGAATGAAAGTTAAACTTAAACCGTTTCTAAGAGAGTGTTAGAGTTCAAATGATACCCGTTTCCAAATTGCAAAGGTAATCAAATATTTTATAATTCGTGCTAATGACGGTGTTTTTTGTTTCGCAGTGCTTGTTAAAAAGCTGTTTTGAGTGCAATTGTCAATTGCCGTAGCTGTTTGGGTTGACGGCAGCGAGCGGCCCATTGGCACAGGCCGATGCTGATTCGTTGGGAAAAGTGTAGCGGATAGGCGTAGATTCGTTGGAAAAAGTGTAGCGGATGGGTGCTGATTCGTTGGAAAAAGTGTCGTGAAGGCTTGTTTATTCGTTGGAAAAAGTGTAATTTTGGTGTCGAGAAAATATTGAAGACATGCTTAAAAGAAAGATTGAAACATATTTATGTGACTGGAAAAGCACAGATTGCAAGAAGCCTTTAGTGATAAAGGGGGTGCGTCAATGTGGAAAGACATATATTGTCAAGAAGTTTGCACATGAGAATTATGAGAATGTGGTCTATATGAATTTTATTCTCGAGCCTGATAAGAAAGCGGCTTTCTCCGGCAGTCTTGATGTTGAGACGATCATTCTTAACCTATCGGCCTTGATCCCCGGCAGCCGCTTTGTAGAAGGCAAAACTTGCATTATCCTTGATGAGATTCAAGAGTGCAAGGAGGCAAGAACAGCCTTGAAATCATTTAAAATAGACGGTCGTTTTGATGTTATAGCCACCGGATCGCTTCTTGGAGTCGAAGGCTACGGTCGACGCAAAGTCAAAGATAAATATGAAAGAGAGGATTCGGTTCCGGTAGGATATGAGACGATAGTAGAGATGTATCCGCTGGACTTTGAGGAATTTCTGTGGGCTAACGGAATAGGAGCCAATGTAATCGACACGGTGAAGTCGTGTTATGAAAATGAGAGGGTAGTCGCGGATGGAGTTCATAAGGTCATGATGGATTTGCTTTATAGATATATCATTGTCGGGGGACTTCCGGAAGTCGTCAACTGTTTTCTCGCGACTAAAAATGTTGAGTTAATCTATGAGAAGCAGCGTGCTCTTATCGAAGAGTATAAAGAGGATATGGTGAAGTATGCCGACGATTCCGATAAGCCCCACATAAGAGAATGTTTTGAATCCATACCGCGTCAATTGGCAAAAGAAAATAAGAAATTCCAGTATTCTGTAGTCAAGAAGAGTGGAAGAGCCTCTCACTATTCGGGCAGTCTTCAATGGTTGGAAGATGCCGGAATCGCGAAGCGATGTTATAATACGACCATAACCGAACTTCCCCTCTCGGGCAATTCCATTATGGATTGCTTCAAGGTGTATACTACAGATATAGGTCTACTTATGGGAATGCTTGATTATGGGACGCAGTCCGATATCTTGGCTGGCAATCTTCGAGGATATAAAGGTGCTATATTTGAGAATCTTATGGCCGATTTTTTATGCAAATCAGGTCAGAGCCTCTACTATTTTCAGAAGGATAGTGGTCTTGAAATTGATTTTTTGGTAAGATTAAAGGGAGAATGTGTAGTGGTTGAGGTTAAGGCGAAGTCCGGCAAGGCTAAAAGTATGTCGACGGTGTTGAAAAACAAAGGTGTTTATCATGTCGAGAATGGCATTAAATTGGGTCAATATAATGTTGGCCGAGAAGGAAATGTGCTGACGCTGCCATTATATATGGGATTCTTGATAAAAGATAAGGTTAGCGATCCGATCATTCCGGATATTGATTTCAGTCAGCTAACTTCTTGAGTTAATGGGGCGGACAGGAGGGCTTCGCTACCGGGGGGCGAACAGGAGAACTTCGCTTCCGAGGGGCGGACAGGAGAACAGTAGGAACAGGAGGGCGTCGCTTCCGGGAGGCGAAAAGTTTATTGTCAAGAAAAAAAGTTTTACATTGCAAATTTTATTTCGTTGATATATAATAAGATACAAAAGAGCAACTTTGAAAAGTTTTAAAACGGGCAAAAAAGTTTAATATGAGGGTGGATATTGGGGAAAGGGCGGGATTATGTCAATGGAGAGTCGCCGAATTCGCATCTTTCGATCAGCCTTTCGACATAGAGCCGCAGATTGGTCTCATGCTCGTCGATATTCAGTTTTTCGCGGATCTGATGACTGACAATATAGTGACGCTTGGTGTCGAGATACGTCCCGATTTCTTTGCCAAACAATCCCAATACGTGCAGACATATGACGTTGAGCTCCTCGTCGGTCAGTCCTCGGAGCTTAAGATATTTGATAAAATTCGGGTAGAAGATCTCAAACTCATTCCGGATCTCGTTAAGAAACTCCTCCTTATCTTTATGTGCCTGCTTGACCCACCTGTGATATTCTTTTGCATATCGGTGGTTGTATTGTTAATTGCCGGATGGTGCTTCACATGCGCAACTTACAACATCGCTGCGATATTGCGAATCGAGGAAAGGCGCTTCATAAAAGAAGCGTCTGACTTTGCCATTTGCATATTATAATCGCTTTGCAGATTGAGCAATAAGTCGGCAGGAATATTCAATGCTGCCTCAATGAGTAAAGCTATCTCGGTATTTACCCCTCTCTTGCCGTTGATAATCTCATTTAGCAAAGACGCCTTGACACCGATACTTTCAGCGAGTCTTGCTTGAGTAAGTCTATTTGTCTCAAGTTCGTCGCGGATAAGTTCTCCCGGATGAGTCGGTTCAAACGGAGTAAGATTGTTGGCTATCATATCCGGAGCAATGTCTTGTAATGTAATCATATTAATAGTAGTGGTTTGAGAGTTCAACAATATTACAGATAGTCAATATCGGTTCTTCACCAAATTCTTGTAAGGTGAATTCTATTCGGTATTGATCGTTCACCCGAATAGAAAACAATCCGCTTTTATTCCCTTTTAATGCTTCGAAATTCAAAGAGTTGATCCGAAATAAATCCTCCTTGCGAGAAGCCCATTTCAGGTAATCTATAGCGCGTTTGTAGCGTTTGACTACGTCAATTCTGTAACGATGCTTCTTGTCGTTACTCCCACCTTTCGTATAGAGGTCTCTTAAATACTCTTTTTCAAATTCGACTATCATATATTTAGCTCATGTTTCGTGAGCTAAACTGGCGGAAGATCAGTTGTCCGGAAGTTTAACACGCGAATTGTGCGTCATATAATTTTATTACAGCGCAAAGATATAAAAAGTTTTCGAGATTCACAAATTTGTGAAGATCTTCCTGTAGTGTTGTTGAAAAACGTTCGAACGGAATTGTGATGCTCAACCCCGGAACACTGCTTATTTCTCTTTCCCAATATTACGAGGGAGGGCAGACGGGAGAACAGTAGGAACAGGAGAGCTTCGCTTCCAGGGGGCGGGCAGGAGTCCCAATGCCGCGTTGGCGCCAACTTAAAGTAATATAACGATGAACCGTATTGAATTGATATTCAGTATTCTGCAAGTTTGTTATATAATAGAACAGTAGGAACAGGAGGGTGTCGCTTCCGGGTGGGACTCCTGTTCTCATGTCCGCCACCCACGGTATCGACATCCTCCTGTTCCTACTGTTCTCCTGTCCGCCCCCCTCGGGTGCGACATCCGACCAGTTCAATCGTGTCCGCGGCGCCATGCTGTCGCAATACGAAAACGGCATCCGCACCAACGCCTACTGGCACAATAATATCCGTCTGCACGAACTCCTCGGCAAGGATCTTATCACCGACCACAAGGCTGCGATCGAAAGCCTGACTCTCGAGGAATTCAATCAATTCATGCGCAATCTCTATGACGGCAACAACCGCATTCAGATCAATATGCACGGCGTTGCCGAATGACGCCGGAGCGAGCGTGGGGGGGGGGGGGCCGCCGCCGCCCCCCCCCCCCCCCCCCCCCCACCCCCCACCCAAAACAAAAAAAAAAACAACAAAAAAAAAAAAAAAAAAAAACAACAAAAAAAAA
>CAMWNT010000090.1 GCA_947175695.1 uncultured Porphyromonadaceae bacterium | reverse complement strand
TGTTGTTCGGGGGGCGTGGGCTCGTAGATGTGTTCAAGAGACAGGCTATAACTGTGGGGGAGGGGGGAGCGGTATGTGGATAAAAATTGCTAAATTTGCAGTTTGGTGCGCAAAGAGCGCGAAATGACTGAATATGACCGGAGTTTTTCTGAAGCGAATGATGACGGCGGCAGTATTGCCGACGATTCTGCTCGGTGTGAACGTGAGTCGCGCCGAGGCTCAGTCGTGCGAGCCGGTCGTAGCGGAGCGTTGCGACTCTGCGCGGAGCGGCCCCGTCGGACCGAAGCCGAACCACCACGCGCCGAATGCTGCGGTCAAGACAATCGCATTCCTTGGCGACTCCAATACGTGGAGCGGCGGCGAGGATTGCAGTCGGCCCGAGAGCTGGAGTCATCATGTAGCCAAGCGGCTCAAGGCGCATTATGCACGCAGTTTAGCACGCAGCGGAGCGACCATATGCAATGTGGCCGATACGCGCGTCGACACACTCGAACTGACCGAACGCCTTTCCGACACCAACACGCTCCTCGCGCAGGCCGTCAGGATGGCCGGAGCCGTAGAACGGGGTGAAATGCCATGCCCCGATATCGTGTTTATCGCCGCCGGAACCAACGACTGCTGGTTTGCCGACCGGCGTCCCGGACTGTTTGACTCCACAGAGATGCCCGCCGAAACGGCACCATTGACCCACGGCAGCTCAATCCCGCAGGGCGCGTCGACCCTTGGCGGCTCAGTCGAATTGCTCATCACTCAGATCCGCAACTCGATCCCCGAAGCGAGAATCGTCATCGTCGGCATACCGCTCTCGACACGCACAGACGCCGGCACGACCCGCCGAGCCGTCGACCGACTGCGCGCTGTCGCCCGAACCCGTCACGCCGACTTCATCGCCATCGACTCCGACACGATCATCAACCCCGAACGCGAGCGAGCGGGATTCGAAGCCACCCGCGACGGAGTGCATACCAACATCGTCGGTGCGCGACGCATAGCCGACGCCGTCATCAAGGCGCTCGCCGAAAGCAACTCAGAGTAAATCCCGCCACGCGCAATCCTGTAATCCCCCTCCGAACAAAGCCGACATCCCTCTCCCTCGACAACCGACCTAATAGATATTATAGCATAGCAAGAAATGGTATTTTCAGATCTTTTCTTCATTTTTGTATTCATCCCCGCATTCGCGCTGACCTACCTACTCGCCACATGGCTCGACAAGCGAGTCATGAAGCCGCGCGCGGCAATGACCGCGGCCGGGGTCGACGTCCGGGACAACGTAGGGCCGGAAGCAACCGCTCCGCGTCACGGATTCCGGCTGCGCAACGCCGCACTGGTGGTGTTCTCCCTTCTGTTCTACGCCTGGGGTGAGCCGATCTACATCTTCCTGATGCTCATCTGCGTGCTGATCAACTATCTGACCGGGCTTGGCATCAACGGATGCAAAGCCGCCGGGCGCAAAGTATGGCTATGGATCGGCGTCGTCGCCGATATCCTTATCCTCGCGACATTCAAATATCTCGGCTTCTTTGCCGACACCCTCGGCCAGCTCGGCCTTGAAGTCAACGCCCCGCGCCTTGCTCTTCCGATCGGCATCAGCTTCTATATCTTCCAATCGATATCCTATCTTGTCGACGTCTACCGCCGCGACGCACCGGCCCAACGCAACTACTTCGACCTGCTGCTCTACATCTCCATGTTTCCGCAACTGATCGCCGGGCCTATCGTCAGATACGACACAGTGGCCCGCGAGATCCACGACCGCCACGTCTCGGCCGAAGACTTCGCCGAAGGCGCCTACCGTTTCTTTATCGGCCTGGGAAAGAAAGTGATATTCGCCAATATCCTTTCCGAAGTGTCGTCGGGATTCCTGCTTTCATCGACGGAAGAACTCTCAGTGTGGGGCGCCTGGATCGGCATACTTGCCTTCACGCTCCAGATCTACTTCGACTTCTCCGGATATTCCGACATGGCGATCGGCATGGGGCGCGCGATCGGTTTTCACTTCAATGAAAACTTCGACCATCCCTACTGCTGCACGTCGATCACCGACTTCTGGCGCCGCTGGCACATCTCGCTCGGCAGCTTCTTTCGCGACTACGCCTACATCCCGCTCGGAGGCAACCGCCGCCATCAGATGCTCAATCTGCTGACTGTATGGTTTCTGACCGGCATGTGGCACGGCGCGAGCTGGAACTTCATCCTCTGGGGCCTATACTTCGGGCTGATTCTCGTCATCGAGAAATTCGCCATTCTGAAAGTGGCGCGCCATATCCCGACATTCCTGATGCGCATATGGTCGCTGATGCTGCTCGTAGTCGGCTGGGCCATCTTCTACTTCGATAATTTCGACGTGATGAAGCGCTGGTTTGCCGTAGCCTTCGGAGGCGGCTCCACCGAATTCGGACTGCTTGAAGAGACGGCGCTGACCGACAACTTCTGGATCTGGGTGACAGCCATACTGCTCTGCATGCCGCTTCGCCGCAAACTCGAAAACTTTGCCGACGGCAAACTGCGCGGTCCGGTAGGGCGCCACTTCCTCGCGACGACCCGCGGCCTGGCATCGGCAATAATCCTTGTGCTCTGTGTGGCCCTGCTCGTAGGCGCCACCAACAACGCCTTCATCTATACAAGATTCTGACAGCTGTGAAACCCTCCACCACATATATCGTCATCACGGCCGGCACATTCATCGCCTTAGCCGCCATATTCCTCCTCTTCCCCCGCAGCCGATATTCCGAACTCGAAAAGCGCGACCTCGCCGAATTTCCCGAATTCGACCCCTCGCGACTCAAAGGAGCCGAATACACGTCGGCGCTCTCGACATGGTTTAGCGACACGGAGCCCTTCCGCGACCGGTTTATGGCCGCCAGCATGACGGTGCGCGACAAACTGCGCTACAGCTTCCGCTCCGACGAAGAGACCGTCACATTCCGCTCCACCGACACTCCCGCCATGGCCGACCTCCACGGAGCCGGCTCCATGGGCGATCCGGATGAAGAAGCAGTCGACAACCCCCTTGCCGACGGCACATCCAAGATCGGGGCGTCAGGCATAATCATCGTCGGCAAAGCGCCCAACGCCCGCGCCCTCTCGGCCTTCGGCGGTAAAAGCAGCGGCGGCGTCAGCTTCGCCGAGGCTGTCAATGAATACGCATCCTCGCTGCCCGGCGTGAAAGTCTACGCCATGGTGGTGCCCCTGGCTTCGGAATTCTATCTTCCCAACAGCGCGAAAGGACGGTCAAATCCCCAGCTCCCGATGATTCAGAACATCTACTCGCATCTCGGAGGCAACGCGCGAGGAGTGGATGCGCATAAGGCGCTCAACGCCCACCTTGACGAAGATATCTATCTTCGCACCGACCACCACTGGGCGCCTCTTGGCGCCTACTACGGCGCCCGGGCATTCGCATCGACTGCCGGAGTTCCATTCCCCGATCTCTCAAGCTATGAGGAGCGCACTGTCAAAAACTTCGTCGGCACAATGTATGGCTATTCGAAAGACATCGCCGTCAAGCAATCGCCCGAAGATTTTGTCTACTATCTCCCCAAGGGGATCAACTACACAACGGAATATCGCGACTATACGCTCAATAAAGATTATCAGGTCGTTGCGGAAAGTCGTCCCGCCAAAGGCCCCTTCTTCTATCATTACAAAGATGGCAGCGGAGGTGCATACTCCACATTCATGGGGGGCGACAAGCGCCTGACGAAAGTCACCACCGGCACCCACAACGGCCGACGCCTTGTCGTCGTCAAAGACTCTTACGGCAATGCCGTGCCCGGCTATCTCTTCCACTCCTTCGAAGAGATCCACGTGGTCGACTTCCGCTACTTCACCCACAACATGAAGCGCTATGTCGCCGACAACCGGATCACCGACCTGCTCTTCTGCGTCAACGTCTTCAACGCCTACTCGAGTTCTGTAGCCGGTAAGATTAAAAAGCTACTGACTCAGGGCGACAACAACTTCGCCGCCCCGACACCCGTCGCTCCCGCCGACTCCGGCGCGGGCGCCCGGCCGACTGTCAGCAGCAGTTCTCCGACTCATCCGGCTCCAGCTGAAACTCCCGCTAAATCAGAGCCTCAGCCGGCTGAAACACCCGCCGAGCTCGCGACTCCGCAGCAAGCCGAGCCGCAGCAAGCCCCCGCCGAGCCTATCGCTGATCCGGCCGAATAAAACCCGGCATAAACGGCTTTCAAGAGGCTTGATCCGCTCGCGTCCGGTTGGCGCGAACCCTTTCGGCGCGACTGCGTATTTGGTCAGCTCACTGAAAAGTATTAATTTTGCAGGCGGAAAAGGGCTCCATCCTTTTCCGCCTGCAAAATTAAAAAGATTATTATGGGAGGTATTATGGGCGTCGCAGCCCACGATGAATGTCGCTATGACCTGTTCTACGGCGTCGACTATCATTCGCATCTCGGCACACGGCGTGCCGGAATGGCAACCTACGACAGTTCCACCGACCGATTCTGCCGGTCGATCCACAGCCTGGAACAGACGTATTTCCGTACAAAATTCGAAAAAGAGCTGCCGAAGTTCAATGGCGGACTCGGCATCGGAGTCATCTCCGACACTGATCCCCAGCCGATCGTTATCAACTCGCATCTCGGCAAATATGCGATCGTCACAGTGGCCCATATCGAGAATCTCGCAGCCCTGGAGCGCGAGCTGATCGAATCCGGCGTCCACTTCGGCGAACTCAGTAGCGGCTCGACCAATCAGACCGAGCTGATCGCCCTGCTCATCAACCAGGGACGCACTTTCCGCGAGGGCATCCGCTACATGTTTGACCGCATCAAGGGCTCATGCACGCTGTTGATTCTCAACGATAAAGAAGTGATCGGCGCCCGCGACCGACTGGGTCGCACACCGCTCATCCTCGGACATAAGGACGGCGCCTACTGTCTTGCCTCAGAAAGCACAGCCTTCGCCAATCTGGGCTATCAGCATGTGCGCGATCTCGGTCCGGGCGAAGTTGTCAGCATCACCCCCACATCAGTCACAACGATCGCCACTCCCGGCCAGGACATGCAGGTGTGCTCGTTTCTGTGGGTCTATTACGGTTTTCCGACTTCCGGCTACGAAGGACGCAACGTCGAAGAGGCCCGCTTCGCGTCGGGCTACGAAATGGGGCAGTCGGATCCGACGGAAGTTGACTGCGCCTGCGGCATCCCCGACTCGGGCGTCGGCATGGCTCTCGGTTATGCAGCCGGCCACGGCGTCCCCTATCACCGCTGCATCTCTAAATACACTCCGACATGGCCCCGCAGCTTCACCCCCTCGGAGCAGTCGATGCGCAATCTTGTCGCCAAGATGAAGCTTGTGCCCAACGGCGCGATGCTCAAAGGAAAGCGTGCCCTTTTCTGCGACGATTCGATCGTGCGCGGCACCCAGCTCAACGACAATGTGTCGGAGCTTTATTCCCACGGCGCCAAGGAAGTACATATGCGCATAGCCTGCCCGCCGCTGATCTATGGCTGCCGATATATCGGCTTCACATCGTCGAAAAGCGACATGGAGCTTCTGACGCGCCGTATCATCGAGCGACTCGAAGGTGACGCCAACAAAAACCTCGATCGCTACGCTACGACCGGCAGCCCCGAGTATGAACGCCTCGTAGAGGAAATCCGCGCGCGCTTCGGCCTGACATCGCTGAAATTCAATCCGATCGAGACCCTCGTAGCCTCTATCGGACTGCCCAAAGAGAAACTCTGCACCCACTGCTTTGACGGCAGCAGCCGATTCGGCGACGCTCCCGAGAACGACCTTTGAGTGGATGAAAAGATCCTCTCTCAAGAACGGCTTCATCCCGATAAGCTCATTCATACCACTATATAAAAATATATAAAAGGCTCCCCCTTGTGCAAGGGGGAGCCTTTTAATATTGACTCAAGTTTGCAGGCTTGAATCATTGAATATCCGGGATTGGACGCGTGAAGGCGCCCTTTGATCGATGGAAGTCGGGCTTACATACGGCTCTTTTCGTTTTCGCCCGCGCCGGTGCCTTTGTATTTCGAGCGCGATGCGTTGAAATTATATCGCAGAGTGAGCACTACGTTGCGCGACTCCTGATAGTTGTTGGCTGTCACAAGGATATCTCCGTTATAGGTCAACATACGGTAATTGTTGGTATTGAGGATGTCGTTGGCTGTCAAGCTGACTGTGAAGCTATTGTTGAAGAACGACTTTCTAACGCCGATGTTAAGATAGCCCATAGCCTTGACAAAATTGTTTTGTTGATAGCCCGACGACATTGCCATCATGTCGACATCGATCGTCCAGTTGCAGGGGAGTGAAATGGCATTGTCCCAGTTGAGGAAGACGTAGGGCGAGTTGAATTTCTTCTCCATGCCGCGGTATTGAGCCCTATAGAAGTTGCAGAAGACTCCGAATGTGGCCGAGGGCGACCAGCATCCGAATCTCGGTTGCGCACCGATGGCCAGCTGGAAATTCTGATAATGGGGCACATTCTCGAAGCAAACCAATTTGATGAGAGGATCGCCGTTATAGTTGCGCGTGGTAGAGAAAATGGAGTTCTTTTCATATGAATACACCGCTTGTGCAAACATGAACTTCCATTGCGCCATAAGCTGGGCAGTGTAGATCTTGACCGGCAAAAGCGAGGGATCGCCCGCCATGTAGGTATAGCGGTTGACATAGAGCACCGATCCGTCGAGCTGACTGTAAGAGGGGCGACGACTGCGGCTTGTGAAGTTAAACGCCAGTCCGACATTCCCGATGCCGGTGGAAAGCGACAGTGAGGGATAGAGGTCGAGGAATGTATGGCTTAGATCGTCATTGCGCTTCTCAGCCTCATAATAATTATAGTCGCCATATTCGAGGCGCAGCCCCACTCCGACATAGAGTCTGCCGAAAGTCTGCGAAAGTTGTGCGAATCCCGCAAGGTTGTTTTCCTTTACTTTTGTGTCGCCGTCGGCAATATCAGCACCTGTATAATCGGTGATATACCGGATAGAAGAGTTGGTGAATTCCTCACCCACTTCAAGCGCCCCTTTCCATACGGGAAACGACACAACGAGCTTCTCAGCGAGCAGACGCGATTTGTTGAATCCATCGAGCTGGATGGAGTTGTCGTCGCCAAAGGGGTTTAATTCCAGTTGGTTCTGATCTTTGTTGGTAGTGGTCTGCATGAAATCGGCGTTGAAGTCTATCGCGACATTGCCGACAAGTCCGTTATAGTAGACGTTGGCTTCATGAGAGGGACGGGTCAGTTCGACATCGTTGTGATACTGGCTGAATGACTCAACGAGTTGTCCGTCGATGCTCACATCGCTGAAGATCGGACCCCTCGGCTTCGATCGAGTGGCTCCGCCTTGATAATAAGCACCGATCGAGTGGTTGTCGCCCAACTGATAGTCAAAACCGAGCTTACCCAATCCCATAGCCGTGGAGACGATCGTATTTGCAATAAATTTTTGGTCGAGTGTCTGCGCTCCGAAGGTGGTCATTCCGCTGTCGTTCTTGAATTTGCGTCGGCCGCCGTAGAAATAGCCGTTGGCAAAGATTTCGAGATTGCCGGTGCGATATTTGAGCAGAATGTTGTCGGTGCTGACGGCGTATGCGGCAATGCGCGTGGAGTTGTAGATCGACGCGCTGAAACCATCCCCTTTGGGTCGGATTGTACGGATTTTGATGACAGCATTGGTTTCAGCTGAATATTTCGAACCGGGATTGCTTATGACCTCCACTGATTTGATATCGGAGGAACTCAATTGGTTGAGCTCCGCGGAATTCTGCACTACCTTGCCGTTGATGTAAATGACAGCCTCGCCGCGACCGAAGACAGTGAATTTTCCTTCCGACCCGGTGACGAGCGGTATTTTTGAGAGCACATCGTTGGCTGTGCCGACATTTGCCATGACGGTATTGGCGATAGAGGTGATCATTCCGTCGCCCGACACTCTTGTCGCCGGAAGGTCGGATTTGACAACCAATTCATCGAGCATGGTGGCGGATTCCTTCAGCATAACGGTGCCGAGATCGCCTGATGCCGGCACACGAGAAATGAAGTCTTCATATCCCATCATAGAGATTCTGATGCTGTCGGGCACGACCGCCGGCTTATCGAAGAAGAAATCACCGTTTTCATCCGTGATTACGCCATTGACAAAAGAGCCATTCTTCAGCAAAACTACATTTGCAAAAGAGATGCCGTTGTTATCCGAATCGATAACGTGGCCTTTGAATGATTGCGCGTGCACTACGCCGAAAGCGAAAGCGAGTGCAATCAGTAGCGAGAAAAAATGTTTCATAAGCGATATGATTGATAGTCGGAGAGCATTGAGAAAAATTATGTAATTATCCGGCCGAGCGGAACTTTATGTGACAGGTTTCTAACAATCGTTACGAGATAAAATACCCTGTAAGAAAGATGCAGAAATTCTGAAATGGAGTGCAAAATTAAAGGAAAATACTTTCATATCCAAATAAAAAGTTTCATATTTTGAAAAATTGGCAATCTTTAACAGTTTGATTTGCAGATTGATACAAAATGCCGAAAAATTTTTTTTGGCGCAAGGGTGTACAGACTTTCAGATTTTGGCAGATTTTGGCAGTTCGAGGCATTTTAGGGCTATTTTTCATGGATTTTGGGATCGGCTGTCGCCCATCCAATCTGTACTTCTCAAGGGCTTCTTTGGGGTTGGCGAAAGCGGGCAAAAAAAAAGTAAAATTGGATAAATTGACTCGGATGCTATTAAATTCAAATTTTTTGATTACATTTGCATCCTAAGAGCGCTCGGAAACGTTTTGATGACTCATATCCGATTCCCCGAAGAGGGTTGCTGACAAAATTCGAATCATTGCGTTCTTTCTCAAACTATATAATATTTCTCCATTCTTAGCGAGTGTTTACTTATATTGCGGCTAAAATTTTAT
>CAMWNT010000089.1 GCA_947175695.1 uncultured Porphyromonadaceae bacterium | reverse complement strand
TGTGGAGGATACGTTGGGCGCGTGTGGCTCGGAGGCGGGCGGTTTGTGAGGGCTGAGAGGAGGGTGCGGATGGTGCGGGATGGGAGGGCTGTGAGGATTGTGAGGATGGTGCGGGTTGAGAGGATTTGGATTTTTCGGAGCTCTCCGGTGAGGATTGACTGAGTATGCGGAGCATGTCGGGGTCGGCGATCATGTCGGGCAGGGGTTTGGGTAGGCGGGCGAGGATGATGTCGTCGGCCGGATTGGCTTTGAGGGAGTGGCGCCGACAGAGAAACCGGAAGTAGGCGCGGAGGCTTTGGGTTTTGCGTCGGAGTGAAGCGGGCGCTTCTTTTTCGAGTGCGAGTGATGCGATCCATCGGCGAATGCATGTTGTGTCGATGGCGGAGGGATCGAAGTCTTCCGGATGGCCGAGTGTCGCGAACGCGATGAATTGCGCCAGGTCGCGGGTGTAGGCTTCTACAGTGTGTGGCGATCGGGCGAGTTCGTAGCGAAGATAGTCGGTGTATTCTTTGATATGCATGCAGTCGGGAAATATATCTGAGAACTCCGAGAACTCCGAGAACTCTGAGAACTCCGGGCACTCTGATAAAAGCATGACCGACGCAGGACTCCTGTGATTGCCAAGGAATCCTGCGCCGGTTATAGCTTGAGAAAAACTGATGTCACGCCGGGAGGCGAGGAGCCGTTTACTGCTCAGCCTCCTGACGAAGCTGCTGAACGTAGACAGCCTTCATCATTTTCTTACGATTTGCAACGCTGGGCTTTTCGAAAGCCTGACGGCTGCGGAGTTCTTTTACAATACCGGTTCTTTCAAATTTACGTTTGAATTTCTTGAGAGCTCTCTCAATGTTTTCGCCTTCTTTTACTTGTACGATTATCATTTTTTCTGTTTTACTTTGATTTTCTTTTCTGGGGCATTGATATGCCGCCTGAGGCCCGAAGGATGGCGCACACACACAATGCGGATGCAAAGTTATGCAATTCAAATGTTTTGACAAAATTTTTTTCAAAAAAAATGTTGTCGTCGGTAAGTTTTTATTGCCAAAGTGCGTGTTTTGCCCTGTTTTGGGAGGCGTCGGAGGGGGTGGTCAGCTCTCGGAGCCGCTTTCGAGCTCTTCTTCGAGCAGCGGCACACGCTGATTCATGGCCGCGCCTTCGGCCGTGTCATACCATCGGGAGTACATAAGATAGTTTTTTGCTATCTTGACATTCATCTCTTTGGCTTTTTCCGGCTCGACCATCTTGATGAATTTGGCCGGAGCGCCTCCCCAAAGTTCGTTGGGGCCGATTTTTGTGCGGCTGAGCACAACGGAGCCGGCGGCGACAAGAGCGCCTTCGCCAACTTCGGCGTCGTCCATGACCACGGCTCCCATTCCGATCAGTGCGTAGTCGCGGATTTTGGCGCCGTGAATCACTACGTTGTGGCCGATCGAGACATCGTTGCCGATTTCGATGGTGGATTTCTCATATAATGTGTGGAGCACACTGCCGTCTTGGATGTTGACACGGTCGCCGATCGTGATCGTGTTGACATCGCCGCGGAGCACAGTGTTGAACCATACCGAGCAGTCGCGTCCCATTGTGACATCGCCGACCACTACGGCGTTGGCGGCCAGGAAAGTGCCTGAGCCGATTTTGGGGGTGAACCCTCTGACTGACTGTATAATTGCCATTCTTTTTGAGTCTTTCTGAAGTTTATTTGGTGTGGGTGAGGAGGATTGAATGTTATTTTGCGATCGGGGCTGTCTTCTCTTTCATCCATGCGGCTTCATCTGCCGAAAGGAGCGGGCAGAGACGTTCGGCCACCATGGCGTGATAGTCGTTGACCCAGCGGATTTCTTCGTCGGTCATGATGGATGTGTCGAAGAGTGAGCGGTCGAAGGGGAAGAGGGTCATGACTTTGAAGTCGAAGAATCGGCCGAATTCGGTGACGCTGTGTTCTTCGGTGACGATGAGGTTTTCGCAGCGGATGCCATATTTGTCGGCGAGATAGAGTCCGGGCTCGTTGCTTGTGATCATGCCGGGTTGGAGGGGAGTGGGGTTTTCGTTGAGGCGGATGCTCTGCGGGCCTTCATGGCAATTGATGAAGAATCCTACGCCGTGGCCTGTGCCGTGGTAGTAGGCTTTCCCTTCTTGCCATAGGAATTGGCGGGCGAGCACATCGAGCTGCGCTCCGCGGGTGCCTTCGGGGAAGATTGCGCGGGCCAGGGCGATGTGGCCTTTCATGACGAGAGTGAAGTCGTGGCGTTGCTCGTCGGTGGCGCCTCCGAGCGCAATAGTGCGGGTGATGTCGGTGGTGCCGAATGTGTATTGGCCGCCGCTGTCGACGAGCAGGAGGCCTTGGCCTGCGATGGCTACGTCGGTCTCTTCGGTGGCTTCATAGTGCACGATGGCTCCGTGGCCGTTCCATCCGATGATGGCGGCGAATGATTCGTCGACGCATGAGGGGTCGGCGAGTCGCAGTTGGCGGAGTCGCTTGCCGAGTTCTACCTCGGTCAGAGTGCCGGAGGGATATTCGCGTTCGATCATCATGAAGAAGCGGGTCAGCGCGACGCCGTCTTTTTCCATGGCTGTGGCGAGATTGGCGAGCATTGTGGAGTTTTTGATGCTCTTGAGGCGTGCGACGCTTGATCCGCCGAACACGGGAGTGCAGTCGAGTCGGTCGTAGAGAGCGCGTGATGTCTTGTCGGGGTCGATCAGAAGGCGGGTTGTCTTTGGAAGCGATGCCGCGAATGAGAGCACATCGTCGTAGGGACGCACTTCGATATTGTATTTCTTAAGATGCTCTTCCACTTCGGGGGTGAGTTTGTCGGCGTCGACGAAGAGCACACGCTGCGCGTCGGAGATGAAGAGGTAGCCGACAAAGATGGGGGAGTAGGTGATATCGCCCGCTGTGCGGAGGTTGGTGGCCCATGCGATGTCGTCGAGCGCGGAGATGAGGGTGGCGTTGGCGAGTTCGCTCTTGACGGCCTCCATGATGCGGCTCATTTTGCTGTCGACAGATTCGCCGACGATCTTTTCGTCGTGGACGAAGAGTTTGTTTTTGGGGCGTTCGGGGCGGTCGGGATAGATGTAGTCAAACTGGGGGAAGTCGGTGTTGAGATTGATTCCGTTGTCGTTGAGTTCCTGTTGGAGTCGCTGTGCGAATGCGATGGAGAAGGTCATTCCGTCGATGCCGACAATGGCGCCTTTGGGAGTGTTTTCAGTGACCCAGTCGACGAGGTCGACGGCTTCGGGGCCGTCTTCTTTCATCATTCTGAAGCCGGTGCCTTCGAGTTGCTGTTCGGCCTGGAGGAAATATCGGGAGTCGGTCCAGCAGAGGGCGTCGTCGGCTGTGACGACGGCGGTGCCGTTGGTGCCGTTGGAGGATTCAAATCCGGTCAGCCATTCGCGGCCTCGCCAGTGGTGTGGAGGAATTTCCGACTGGTGGGGGTCGGTGCCGGTGATGATGCAGACATCAATATTGTGTTTTTTCATTGCCTCGCGCAGATTGGCGAGATAGGTAAGATTCTTTTTTTCCATATTGAAAAGGTGGGTTATGGTTTGTGGTGGCGGCGTTTTGGCGCCCGGAAGTCGTCGCCGACTTCCGGCGGCGACGGGTAATCCCTCGGCAAATATAACAAATTTATTCCGTAACCGGGGCAATATCCCGTAAATATTGTCGCAAGGAGCGGTTGGAAATTTAATATGATCAAAGAAATGCCGTTCATATGATATAGCCTTTTCAGCACTTGGAAGGTCTTTTCGAGAGCTTTTTGCCATGATCGGCCGGACGGAATGCCCGATCGCTTCCTCTGATCCTGACAAAAACTCATGCGAAAAATCCACTTTGAGGGGATGGAAAGATCTTCTCTCAAGAACGGCTTCTATTTAATCGTGTTAAATTTAAACCGTTTCTGAGAGAACGGATGTTGAATTAAAGACGACTCATCAATCGATAAATCGACTCTCGGATCTCCAATGAGTTGAGCCGGAAAATTAGGGAATAAGGTAATATGAGTCCGAATTTTTGGAAAATATATGTTAAAAAAGGAGAATATTCCAATTAGGGGGAGTAAAAACTTCGAAAATATTTGCATTGATTTGGGGAATTTACTAATTTTGTAATTACAAAACCTGATTATAGGTTTTGTATTGCAATTATTGTTGTTATTACTGTGTGCATGGATATGGTTGTCGTGATGACAACTGAAAGATTATTTAGGCAAGAAATAATCTTCCCGTGTGAGAACGCTGATGAATGCGGCGTGCGTCCGCAAGGAAGCCGTGGCATTCAGAAGCTTCTAAAGGTTACAAGATCAAAAATGGCAAAGGTTTGTGAAAATCTTTGCCATTAATTTTTTTATAGTTATTTTTGCATTCCGGTCGGGCCGGAGAGCGGGTTGCTTTCCGTCGTCGGCCGTTCGATCAACATTGATGATGGAAATTTCTGAAAGAATAGTAGTATTGTTCGACACTGAGGCGACTCATTCCGATCTGCTTCCGTTGTCGTTCACTCGTCCCGTGGCCGATTTTCGGATCGGGGTGCGCAGATTGCGCGAGGTGTGGGAGGAGCTTCTTCCGGGTCGTTATTTTTATCGGCCGGTTGAGTTTCAGCGTGAAAAATTCGGAATGCCTCCGGCCGGGGAGAGCGACATGCTGTTTGTAGCCGGCAATGTGCTCCCTTCGGAGTCGCTTGCCGAAAGGATTGTGGCTCTGGAGGTCGGCGAGGCTTTGCGTCTTGGAGATAGGATTGTTGCATTTCGCGGATCGACGGAGTCGCTCGATGCCGAGAAGTTTGATAAGGTGTGGGCGTTGGAAGCGGATGACGCCGTGGAGATTCGCTATGTGTTTGACGTGTTTCTCAACAATGGCGCGGCTCTGAAGGCCGACTATGCCCGCTTGACTGCCGGACGCCGGTCGGAGCCGCTGTCGGAATCCAACCTTATAATAGGTGATCCGGTCGATGCCGACGGCAATCCGATGATTTTTCTTGAGGAGGGCGCAAGCGTCGAGGGCGCCACGCTTAATGTGAAGGAAGGTCCTATATATATAGGTCGGGATGCAGTGGTGATGGAGGGAAGTTGCCTCCGAGGCCCGCTGGCACTTTGCGAGCATGCGCAGGTGAAGATGGGTGCCAAGATATATGGCCCGACTACCTTCGGCCCTTATTGCAAGATCGGCGGCGAAGTGCAAAACACCGTCGTTTTCGGCTATTCCAATAAGGCCCACGACGGCTATCTCGGAAATGCCGTGATAGGGGAGTGGTGTAATCTGGGCGCGGGAGTCAATGCATCTAATCTCAAAAACGATTATTCCAAAATACGCATATGGAATTATCCGCGCCACACATTCATGCGCACCGATCTGCAATTCTGCGGATTGATCATGGGCGACCATAGCAAGGCCGGCATCAATTGCATGTTTAATACAGCCACAGTGGTCGGCGTCGGGTGTAATCTTTATGGAGCCGGTTTCCCGCGAGTGTTTATCCCCAGTTTCCTTGAGGGTTCGCCGACGGGCGGACTCTCTGATGTGGCGCTTAAGAAGTTTTATCAGGTTGCGGAGCGTGTGATGGCGCGCCGCGGCATACCGCTGACCGAATCCGACCGTCGGATCTACGAACGCGTCTTTGAAGTGGCCGCCGGATATAAGTGATTGGCGTCGGCGAAGGTTTCCGACCGCCGGATAATCGCAGCCGATATATGCATTTTAAGAAACGGTTTGAGCTTAACTCTCTCAAGAACGGCCTCGATTTAATCGTGTTAAACTGTTTCTAAGATAAAGAAAAGCCTCTGTGACATTGCGGTGTCACAGAGGCTTTTTCATCCATAAATATTAACTTATTACTTCATCCTTGAATTTATCTTTCACGCCTTGATCTTTTCGTCGATCGCGGCGAGGAGCTCGGCTTCGATCATAGCGGCTTCTTTGTCGATTTCAGCGCCACGCGCGATCAAGGCTTCCGCCTTGCTGCGGTCTTTCAGGCCGGCGGCGTTGATCTTGACGTTGAGGAATGCTCCGCGGATTGCGGCGCGGGCTGCGATGATGCCTACTCCGGCGTCGGTGATCGAAGATTGATTGCCGTCGTCGGCCATTTTCCGAAGCAGCGGATAGATGGCGAATGCCGTCTCCATTGTCGAGAGAGGCACTTCTGTGGCGTAGAGCGTTGCCGCCTCCATTGCTTCGGCGCGCGCCGCCTTTTCGGCGTCGGTCTTTTTCGGCATGGCGAATACATCCATGATTCGGTTGAAGGCGGCTGTGTCTTCATCCACAAGATGCAGCATGCGCTCCATGAGAGCCTGCCCCTCTTCGGCCGCGGCCGAGAATTCTTCCCAACGATCGTCATAGGCAGCTTTGTGGGCCGTGAGGTTGGCCACCATTGTGGCCAAGGCTGCGCTCAGCGCACCCATATATGCCGATATCGAGCCTCCGCCCGGAGCCGGAGATTCGGAAGCTGTCTCCTCGGCAAGTCCGCGAGCCGTCAGATCAATGAGTTTGCGAGTCGAGGAATCCTCGATCATATATTCGATCACTTTCTCGCGCGGATCGAAAGGCTTGAGCTCGTCGAGTCCCATCGACTTGACGGCGATGCGGATGATTTCGTCGTCGGGAATGCCGACCGAGCGATGCTGCTTGCGCAGGAAATATTTGCCGGCCTCGATCAGAGTGCGCTTCGGCACAAGACCTACGATCTCTGTGCCTGTGACGCGCACGCCGCGTGCATCGGCTTTGCGACACACTTCGTCGAATGCCACATGGAGCGGCACTTCAGCGATGTCGGTGATATTCATCGACACCTGAGCGATGCCATATTCATCGATAAACCATCCGATGGCTTTAGTGCCCTTGAGAGTGCCCGGGATCATGACGGTCTTGCCGTCGGCGTCTTTGACCGGTTTGCCGGTCACTTTGCCCCCTTCGCGCATCGGGCGTCCCTTCTCGCGCACATCGAATGCGATCGCATTCGCGCGGCGGGTGGAGGTGGTGTTGAGGTTGAAATTGACGGCGATCAGGAAGTCGCGCGCGCCAATGGTTGTGGCGCCTGTGCGGGCCGCATCGTCGTCATACGGACGATTGCCGAAATCAGGCCCTTTTTCTTCCGAACCCATCTTGACGGGGAGAGCTTCATATTCACCTTCGCGGCAGACCGCGAGATTCTTTCTTTCAGGACGCAGAGCCGCTGCTTCATAGCAATAGGTCGGGATTCCGAGTTCGTCGGCCACTCTTTGGGCAAGGCGGCGGGAAAGCTCGGCGCATTCCTCGAGCGTCACGCCGGCTACGGGGATAAGAGGGCAGACGTCGGTGGCGCCCATTCTGGGGTGAGCGCCATGGTGTTGACGCATGTCGATAAGCTCGGCGGCGCGTTTGATGCCGCGGAATGCAGCCTCGACCACATCCTCCGGAGCGCCGACGAAAGTGACAACCGTGCGATTGGTGGCCTCACCCGGATCGACGTCAAGAAGGCTGATTGACTTCACAGACTCGATGGCGTCTGTGATCTGTTTGATTTTCTGAGGGTCGCGTCCTTCGGAGAAATTCGGGACGCATTCAATGATGCGGGTTTTCATTGGGTATTATAGATTTCAGAGTAAATCGAAAGTGCGCAAGGAGAGAAGCGGGATATGCGCTCCGTCGGCACATGGCCACTATTGACTCCCGGACTGAAGACCCGAACGATAAATAGCGGCAAGAGGCCAACGGATTCACGAAATTAATAAAAAGGAGTGAAAGGGAAATAAAAAATCTGAAAAAAGTTGGTCGCGCATATAAAAAAAAGGTGATGAGGGTTGTGTAAACCGTTTATTTTTAGTAATTTTGCAACGCATTGAGAAGGATCTCAACGACGCCGGCCGTTATCTGACTGAATTGCAGTCGGATAGCGGATGGTTCGCAATGTGTGGAGTCATGCGTATATGATCAGCTGATGATGCGTGATGGCTTTCGCGGTTGCTTCGGGAATCGTCTTGATGTATGCCTTTTTTTAAGGCAGCCGAACGGCACAAACAACACAAATAATAAATAAAACAGAATGCCTACTATTCAGCAATTAGTAAGAAAAGGACGTACAGTTCTTAAAGACAAGAGCAAATCGCCGGCATTGGATTCATGTCCGCAGCGTCGCGGTGTGTGTGTGCGTGTGTACACCACCACCCCGAAAAAGCCTAATTCCGCTATGCGTAAAGTGGCTCGTGTGCGTCTGACCAATGGTAAGGAGGTCAACTCCTACATCCCCGGAGAGGGTCACAACCTTCAGGAACACTCCATCGTCATGGTACGTGGCGGTCGTGTGAAAGACCTTCCCGGTGTGCGCTACCACATCGTTCGCGGTACACTCGATACTGCCGGCGTGCAGGGTCGCACCCAGCGTCGCTCTAAATACGGAGCCAAGCGTCCCAAGGCCGCCAAGAAGTAATTAAAGCTTCGCGGCGACCGCGGCTTCCTGTCTGAAGCGGGCTTCGTGGCGGCCAAGGGGTGATCCCTCCGGCGCGCGGAGCAGTAAGGCAGGGCAAAAGCGATAAATAAACTTTTACAAATTCCAATCGGCATCTGATTTATTGGAACGCTGAAAGGTTGAGTAAATCCCCGCGAGAGAGCGGAGATTGAAGATATCGGGCGGAAACGTATACGCAAGCCCACTCGAAGCAGCCAAAAGAAGATACCACATTTTTACAAACAATGAGAAAAGCAAAGCCAAAGAAAAGGGTCATTCTCCCCGATCCTGTCTTTCATGATGTAAAGGTGACAAAATTCGTCAATCACCTTATGTATGACGGCAAGAAGAACACTGCCTATACGATTTTCTACACGGCACTTGAGACCGTGAAGGCCAAAATGCCCAACGAAGAAAAGTCGGCACTCGAAATCTGGAAAAAGGCGCTTGAAAACGTAACGCCCCAGGTAGAGGTCAAATCACGCCGCGTGGGTGGCGCAACTTTCCAGGTGCCCACCGAAATCCGCGCTGACCGCAAAGAATCCATCTCCATGAAAAATCTTATCATCTTCGCTCGCAAGCGCGGCGGCAAGACAATGGCCGACAAGCTCGCAGCTGAGATCGTAGACGCTTTCAACGACCAGGGCGGCGCTTACAAACGTAAGGAAGACATGCACCGCATGGCTGAAGCTAACCGCGCCTTCGCTCACTTCAGATTTTAATTGGATCAATAAAAAATGGCTAAACACGACGAACTCAAATACACTCGCAATATCGGCATCATGGCCCACATCGATGCCGGTAAGACCACAACTTCCGAGCGCATCCTTTTCTACACCGGCCTGACTCACAAGATCGGTGAGGTGCACGATGGCGCAGCCACCATGGACTGGATGGAGCAGGAGCAGGAGCGCGGTATCACTATTACTTCCGCAGCTACCACTACATTCTGGAACTACCAGGGCGAGAAATTCAAAATCAACCTTATTGACACTCCGGGACACGTCGACTTCACTGTCGAGGTGGAACGCTCGCTGCGTGTGC
>CAMWNT010000088.1 GCA_947175695.1 uncultured Porphyromonadaceae bacterium | reverse complement strand
CCTTGTTTTTTTATCCTGCCGGTGTAAAAATCTCGCGATTTTTATTTAAATTTGTGGATTATTTCCAAATGCAATCACATGAAGACGAATACGGCTGCCATCAATCCACGATTCCCGCGAAACGACGCCTATGGCGCGCTCGCAATGCCGGTGTATCACTGCTGCGCATATGAATTCCCCGACCATCAGGCCATGATCGACTCGTTCACCGGAGTGAGCGACGATCCCGACTATTCACGCGTCACCAACCCCACCGTCATCCATTTCGAAAACATCATCAAGCGACTCAGCGGCGCAGCCGACGCCGTGGCTTTCACTTCGGGCATGGCCGCGATCTCGGCGGCAATGATGGCTCTCCTTAAAGCCGGCGACAAGATCGTCACATCCCGCCATATGTTTGGGAATACATATCTCCTCTTCACAAGCACTCTCGCCCGATTCGGGGTGGAGACCGTGCTTGTCGATCTGACAAATCCCGAGGAGGTCAGACACGCCGTCGATTCGCGCACCCGATGCGTCTATCTCGAGACAATCACCAATCCGCAGATGGAGATCGCCGATGTCCGCGCGATCGCCGACATCGCCCACGCGGCCGGAGCCTGCGTTGTGGCCGACACTACGATGATCCCATTCACTTATGCCGACGCCCGCGCTCTCGGAATCGACGTCGAAATCCTTTCGAGCACAAAATATCTCTCGGGCGGCGCCACTTCTCTCGGCGGCGTAGTCATCGACTACGGCACAGTCGACGGATTCGGACGCACCCTCCGCAAGGATATACTGATGAATCTCGGCGGCTACATGACTCCCCACGCCGCATATATGCAGACTCTCGGACTGGAGACCCTCGACGCCCGTTATGCCGTGCATGAACGCAACGCCCGCGCAATCGCCGAGGGACTCTCTGCGATCGAAGGCGTGAAGGTCAATTGGCCCGGTCTGCCCGACAATCCCTGGCATGAGATCGCCACACGCCAGTTCGGCGGCCGCTACGGCGCCATGCTGACGCTGGAGCTCCCCTCGGAAGAGGATTGCTTCCGCATGATCGACCGACTCCGGATCGTGCGACGCGCCACCAATCTCTTCGACAACCGCACCCTCGCCATCCATCCGGCCAGCACGATCTTCGGCACAATCGATGCCGCCACACGCGAGTCGATGGATGTCTCGCCCCGAATCGTGCGCATCAGCATCGGCCTTGAAGATCCCGAGGATATCCTCGCCGACCTCCGTCAGGCCATCACCGGCCGCGACTGAGCCGCCCGCGATCTCCGGCAAATACGGTCATCCCGACCGGGCTCTTCGGCAACGGCGCAACACGCAACATTCCCCCAATTTCATTCTCATTCTCCCGACATGCAATACGACTTCAACCGGATTATCGACCGCCGCGGAAGCGGCGCACTCAAATACGACGCACTCGAAGAGCGCTTCGGTCGCTCGGATCTCCTTCCGATGTGGGTGGCCGACATGGACTTCGCCACTCCCCCCTTCATCCTTGACGCGATCCGCCGTCGCCTCGACCATCCCGTGATGGGCTACACCATCGATCCGGCCGATTATATCCCGGCCATCACCGATTGGCTCCATGCCCTCCACGGCGTCGACGTCAAGCCGGAGTGGATCAGCTTCATCCCGGGCATCGTCAAGGGGATCGGCATGGTGATCAATTGCTTCCTCGATAAAAAGGAGAAAGTTGTGGTCATGCCTCCGGTCTATCACCCCTTCTATCTTGTGCCGCTTGCCAACGGGCGCAAGATTGAATGGAATCCGCTCCGCGAACTCCCCGAGGGGGGGTATGCGATCGACTTCGATTCGCTCGAAACCCTCCTCGCCGATCCCGACACTCGCCTGCTTCTCCTCTCCAATCCCCACAATCCGGCCGGCATCGTCTGGAGTCGCGAGGATCTGCAGCGCATAGCCGAAGCGGCTTTGCGCCATGACGTCATCGTCGTGGCCGACGAGATTCATTCGGAAATGATCCTCCCCCACGCCGTGGCCGAAGGCAAGCGCCACGTTCCCTTCTACGATGTCAGCCCCGAAGCCCGCAAATGCTCGATCACTTTCGCCGCTCCTTCCAAGACATTCAATATCGCCGGAATCGTCAGCTCTTATTCGATTGTGCCCGACGACAGTCTGCGCCGTCGCTTCTATACCTTCCTTAAAGCCAACGAGCTCAACGAGCCTACCATATTCTCACCGATCGCCACAATCGCCGCATATCGCGAAGGCGCGGAGTGGCGCCGTCAGATGCTCGAATATGTCGACGCCAACATCGATTTCACAATCGACTACTGTCGCCGACATATCCCCGGAGTAGTCGCTCAGCGTCCCGACGCGAGCTTCCTCGTATGGCTCGACTGCCGCGGCCTCGGCCTCGGTCAGGAGCAACTCGTCGAGCTATTCCGCGACGAAGCACACCTTGCGCTCAACGACGGCACGATGTTCGGTCCCGGCGGTGAAGGCTTCATGCGACTCAACGTCGGCTGTCCGCGCAGCACACTGGGCGATGCGCTCGAGCGCCTCGCCCAGGCAGTCGCCAACCGCCGCTGATCCCCGGCTGACGTCACCTATAACTTTGTAACTCATACCTATTACTTAATAACACATGAGCGTAGTAGAATACAATCCCCACCACGACAAACCGGTGTTTTCATTCGAGATACTCCCCCCGCTCAAGGGCAACAGTGTCTTCAAAGTATTCAGAATCATCGACAAACTCAAGGATTTCAATCCCTCATATATCAACATCACCTCGCATCACAGCGAATACGTGCTGCGCGAACAGCCCGACGGCTCACTGCGTCGCATCTCCACCCGCAAACGCCCGGGAACAGTAGCCATCGCGGCCGCCATCCAGAATCGCTATGGCATCGCCGCTGTGCCCCACATCATCTGCAAAGGATTCTCCAAGGAAGAGACCGAATACGCGCTCCTCGACCTCAACTTCCTCGGCATCAGCAACCTGCTACTGCTGCGCGGCGACTGCAAGTCGCTTGAGACAATGCAGCAGAATCCGGAGCTCTACCACGAGCACGCGGTCGATCTCCAGGAGCAGGTCAATCTCTTCAATCAGGGCTTCTCGCTCGACGGAACCCGTCTGGAAGGAATCGACACCCCCTTCAGCTACGGCATGGCATGCTATCCCGAAAAACATGAAGAGGCCCCCAACTTCGACTCCGACCTTTACTGGGCCAAGAAGAAAGTCGAGGGGGGAGCGTCATATCTTGTGACGCAGATGTTTTTCGACAATCAGAAGTATTTCCGATTCGTCGAGCGCTGTCGCGAGGCGGGCATCACAGTGCCGATCATTCCCGGCATCAAGCCCATTGTGTTCAAAAACCAGATCAATGTGTTGCCGCGCGTCTTCCGCAGCGACATCCCCGAGGAATTCGCAGCCGAGATCCGAAAATGCCGCAACGACGAGGAGGTGTGTCAGGCCGGTGTGGAATGGGCAGTCGCGCAATGCCGCGAATTGATGGAATACGGCGTCGACGGCCTCCATTTCTACACATTCATGGCCACCGACTCTGTGCGCAAAGTGGCCGAGGCTATCTATTGATCCTCTGCCGGATAGCTGAACTCTCTCCGCGCGATCGCACCTCTCGCCTCACTCCCGACACCCTGACCAACCCCTTTTTGACAATAAATGGATATCAAGCAGCTTGCTGACGAAAAAATACTGATTCTCGACGGCGCCATGGGCACAATGATCCAGCGCCACAATCTGACCGAAGACGATTTCCGACGTGGCATGGAGAATGCATCGGCATCACGCCTTGCGGGATGCAACGATCTGCTCTGCCTGACGCGGCCTGACGTCATTTCGGCGATTCATCGCGAATATGTCGACGCCGGATGCGACATCATCTCCACCAATTCGTTCAATGCCAACGCAGTGTCGATGGCAGAGTATGGATTGGAGTCGTATGTGGCCGACATCTGCCGCGCCGCCGCCCGATTGGCCCGCGAGGCTGCCGACGGCGCTGAGGGGCGGAAGGTGTGGGTGGCCGGAAGCATGGGCCCGTCAAATGTCGCGCTGAGTCTGCCGGAAGTAGCCGGAGAGCGTGGTGTGGATTTCGACATTATGCGTCGCGCATATCGCGAGCAGGCACTCGCTCTCGCCGAAGGGGGCGTCGATCTGCTGCTGCTTGAGACAATGTTTGACACTCTCAACGCCAAAGCGGCAATAGCCGGAGTGGAAGATGCGTTCGACTCTCTCGGCCGTCGCCTGCCGCTGATCATATCGATGACCCTGACCCAACAGGGACGCACTCTCTCGGGTCAGACTCCGGAAGCCTTCATAGCCGCTGTGGCTCATGCCGGGCCTCTGGCGATCGGTCTTAATTGCGGTTTCGGCGCCGACGGCATGGAGCCCTGGCTACGCCGGATTCAGGAAGTCGGCTGCATGGTGTCGCTCCATCCCAACGCCGGATTGCCCGACGAAATGGGCGACTACACGGAGACTCCCGAAATGATGGCCGCCGTCATGCGCCGCTTTATGGAGCAGGGGCTGATCAATATCGCCGGCGGGTGTTGCGGCACTACCCCGGCTCATATACGCGCGATCGCCGCCGCGGCGGCCGGACTCGCGCCGCGACGTCATCAATCTCCCGATTCGAGAATCATGACCCTTGCCGGAACCGAGACACTCACGGTTGCCGAGGGCGATTTCCTCAAGGTAGGCGAGCGATGCAATGTGGCCGGCAGCCGGAAGTTTCTGCGACTCATCAATGAGGGAGCCACTGCCGAAGCGATCGGCATCGCGGCCGCTCAGCTCGATAAGGGCGCGCGGGTGCTCGACGTCAATCTCGACGACGGCATGCTCGATGCCCCGGTCGAGATGGAGCGCTTCGTCATCATGCTCGGCCAGGATGGCTCTACTGCCGCGGCTCCGCTGATGGTCGATTCTTCCGACATGGAGGTGATCCGCCGCGCGCTCCATCATATCCAGGGGCGCCCGATCGTCAATTCAATATCTCTCAAAGAGGGGGAAGAGAAATTCCTCAGCCATGCCCGCGAGATCCGTCGGCTCGGCGCGGCGGTAGTGGTCATGGCGTTCGATGAGCAAGGGCAGGCCACCGACTTCGACCGACGCATCGCGATATGCAGCCGCGCCTATCGGCTGCTGACCGAGAAAGCCGGGTTTCACGGCGAAGACATCGTGTTCGACCCCAATGTGCTGACCATTGCCACCGGCATGAAAGAGCACGATCGCTATGCCCTTGATTTTCTCGAAGCCGTCGAATGGATCAAGAAGAATCTCCCGGGAGCGAAAGTGAGCGGAGGCGTGAGCAATCTCTCGTTTGCGTTCCGGGGCAATAATAAGTTGCGTGAGGCGATGCACACCGTGTTTCTCCACCACGCCATAAGCCGGGGAATGGATATGGCGATCGTCAATCCGGCCTCTTCAGTGGATGCTTCGACTGTCGAACCCACTCTGCGCGAAGCGATTGAAGACACCATCTTCATGCGCCGACCCGACGCCACCGACCGTCTGCTCGACATTGCGGCCGAAATGAAGCGCGAGGCCGACGAACTCAAAAGCCGGAAAGCCGCCGCAATGAACTTGCAGGCGAAGCCGCAGCCGGCGCAAGCCACGTCGCCGGTCGACACGCGCTCGCTCGGCTATCTGATCGAAAAGGGATTGACCGACGGAATCGAAGAGCTGCTGGATAAGGCACTCGAAGAGGAGGGCTCGGCGATGGCCGTGGTCAGTCGCCGTCTGATGGAGGCGATGAAGAAGGTCGGCGATGAGTTCGGCGCGGGCCGGATGTTTCTGCCGCAGGTGGTCAGAGCGGCTTCGGTCATGAAGCGTGCGATCGACATACTGACACCGCGCATCGAGGCCGAGGCGTCGGCCGACAATTCCGGAGCTTCGGATCATGGCAAGTTTGTCATCGCCACAGTCAAGGGGGATGTGCATGATATCGGTAAAAATATTGTCGGCGTAATATTGAAGTGTGGCGGATTCGACGTGATCGACCTCGGGGTGATGGTCGAAGGCGAACGGATCGTGGAGACCTTGAAATCGACCGACGCCAAATTCCTCGGTCTCAGCGGACTCATCACTCCTTCGCTGGCAGAGATGGGGAAAGTCGTCACGATGCTTCAGAATGAAGACATGACCGACGTGACGGTCTGCGTGGGCGGTGCGACTACTTCCGAGCTGCACACCGCCGTGCGCCTGGCTCCGCTTTTCGACGGACTGGTGGTCCACACCCGCGACGCGGCGCAGCTCCCTGTGATCGCATCCCGTCTGGCCGACCCCGATTCGTATCAGGAGACGGCGGCTGAAATCAACGCCGCCCAACGCCGACTCTCCGAAGATTACTCGCTGAAGATGAAGAGCCGCACCTCAGCTACGGCCGATACGCAGTCGGGTGATAAATCCGAAGCCTCGGAGGCTGTGAAGGCACCTTTTGTCGACGGTCTCGTCGACATGACTTTCTCTCCGGAAAGCCTGACAAGCCTTATCAACTGGCGCGCGTTTCTCCACACATGGAGCCTGCCGCCGCAGATAGCCGATAAGGCTTTGCGCCATGCCCAAGGGGAAGCAACTACGCGCCCGGCCCATGCCGGCGGATGCAGCTGCTGCCCTCATCCGGAGCATGCCGCCGATCAAGACGATAACACCGACGATCACGCGCTCGACGAAGCCACGCGACTGATCGCCGACGCACTCGACATGATCGACCGACTGACCGAGGCCGAATGCCGCCTATGGGCGCGTGCGATCGTGGCCGACGCCCGCCGCGTGGGCGACGACATACTGCTTGCGGATCCCGATGGCATGGAGGTGCGCATTCCGACGCTGCGCGATTCCGGGGCCACAGGCCTGGCGATGGCCGATTTCGTAGCCGAAAGCGACGACCATGTCGGCATGTTCGTCGTCACGGCCCGCGAAATACTGACCGACGGCCGGCGTCTCGCCACCGACAGCTACCGCGAAATGCTGCTCCAGAGTCTGGCCGACCGACTCGTTGAAGCCGCTACAGAAGAGATGCATTCACATGTGCATCAGTCGCAATGGAATCTGCAGTCGCCGCGCGGCATCCGCCCCGCTATCGGCTATCCCTCGCTCCCCGACCAGACCCTTGTGTTTGAGCTTGACAAGATTCTGCATTATTCCGAGTTAGGGGTCGAACTGACCGAAAACGGTGCGTTGTCGCCCTCGGCCACAACGACCGGACTTATTCTTGCCTCCCCCGGCGCACGATATTTCGAAATCGGCGAGCTCTCCGACGAGGCTATCGCCGACTATTCCCGCCGCCGTGGCATGACAATCCAACGCATACGCGATATCCTCCGACGCTGACACAACCATGGCCGACAATTATTTGGAAAAACGGATGGAAGATCTGCGCAGCGGTCGATTGAGCCGACATGGCGCCGCTTCCTCATCGCCGCGACGCGACTCGCTGCAATGGCGCTACCCGCCGCGACGCGTGCTCTTGATAGGCAATGACACTGAGAAAATGACTGCGGCTACGGCTGCATTTGTCGGAGCCGAATGCAGGGTGGCCGTCGCCACCGACTGTCACGACTTGGGCAAAAAATTAAGAGCCGCACACGGTGTGCGACTCTATGACTTCTCCGACGCCGACTCCGGCCTCCGAATCGATGTTTGTGTCGACGATCTGTTCAAGGCCTGGAGGGATGTGGATATCGTGGTGGAAATCAATGATTGCGGGGATTGCGGGGATTGCGAATCCGGCGACATGACTGCGCGGATTGCTTCCGAGGCAGCCAACTCTATCGCTGCCCGGCGAAGCTCGCTGCCGCTGATCAGCGACTATGGCGGGAGATGGATCGCTGTCGTCAGGGCCGACGCTCCCGCGCCGCGACTCTCCGCGCCGCTTGCCGACGTCGGATTCACGATATCGACCGTCCGATGCGGCGACTTCGCGCCGACCGGAGCGACACTCTTCGGAAGGACGCTCCTTTATCTGACGCTCCCCGACAGCCGTCTTCTCGACTCTTCCGAGATCCGGCTCGGCTAAGTCTCCGGATCACTCGATATTGCGATTTGAATCACTCGATATTGCGACGCGCGGAATTCAGGAAATCCTTCATCCGATCGGCATCGCGCGAATCGACGATCTCCTGCAACTCGGCCAGACGCTCGCGCACAGCCGTCAGTCGCTCCGAGCTATTGGGATTGAACAATATCTCCTGAAGCAGATAATCATCTTCCGAGAGCAATCCGCGGGCGATCGCCATGTGGCGCTTGAAGGTTGTGCCTGGAGCTTCCTGATGCTTCATCACTCCGGCGAATACGAGAGTCGACGCAAACGGCAACGACAGGGAGTAGGCCGTAGTGACGTCATGCTCTTCGAATGTATAATCCACGATATTGAGCTGCAATTCCCGATATAGATTGCGGAAAAACGCCTTCCACTCCTCATCACCCTCTTTAATGATAATGGCATTCTCATTGCCCAGATTGGCAAGCGACGCGAATGTCGGCCCGAACATCGGATGGGTCGAGACGAAACGCCTTCCGCTACGCGCATAAAACTCCGGCAGACCGGTCTTGACCGAAGCGATATCGCCGATGACCGTGTGCTCCGGCAAATGCGGAATGACGGCCTCGAAGGCCGGGATGGTGTATTTCACCGTCGCTGCGTTCAGAAGCAGATCAGGCTCAAAGCCGTCGATCTCATCGAGCGACGCAAATCTCAGGCAATTAAACGTATATAGCAGATTCTCGGGGCGGATATCGAAAAGCGCCACCTGATGGCCATGGCTCGTGAAAAGATCGCAAAAGAACTTTCCCATCTTCCCGGCCCCAATGATCAGTATTTTCATATAAATTGAGTCAAAAGTCAGAGTAATAACAGATTTTTAATAAAACGCTCATATCCCCGAAGCTATTGCATTCAAAGCCCCGAAGCTATTGCATCGGGAGCTCCCCCCGGGGCGGCTCCGACGCGTAATAAATACGCCTTTAGCAACCGCATAACATGCTGATTCAGCCGATTATTTATAATTTTTGCGAAATTAATTGCTCATTCATGATTTTTATCTTATCTTTGCGGTGCAATTTTATTTTAAATTCATTTTTACTCATACTTAATCTGTCCTCGTCAAGGATTTTGCAGCATGATTCCGGCGGCATTATCCGCGACTCAAATGCTCAGGCAGGGATGCCGTATGACCCAAATTAACGTATAAACACAGACTTATCAAGCCATGAACCAGGAAAAAAAGCCTAAAAGACCTCGAATAGGTTCGCTTAATGCATCCATTGAATCCAACGATCAGGAAAATCGCTTTAATCCCTTGAGTCAGAACTCCTCCGACGCCTCTTCTCAGGCTTCGCAGGACACTAATTCCACACCCGGATATCAGCCCCGCCAGGGCGGTTATCAGCCCTATCAGCGCCGCGAAGGCAATTATCAGCCCCGCACATCAAGCTATGGCAACCATGACGGCGCGTCGCAGGAAGGGGGCTATCAGCCCCGCCAGAACAATGGCTACCAGCCCCGCCAGAACAACGGCTATCAGCAGGGTGGCTATCAGCAGCGTCCCTACAACAACCGTCATCAACGGCAGAGCAGCTGCAGACGAATACTCAAGAGGTGATGAAGGAGGACGCCCGAGCAGAAAATAAATAAGAGGAGGG
>CAMWNT010000087.1 GCA_947175695.1 uncultured Porphyromonadaceae bacterium | reverse complement strand
CGCGCTCCCGCGCTTCGAGCCGACGCGCTGGTATGTGTTCCGCCCGTAGGCTTCGCTCCCGGGTGGGGGCTGGACAGGAGAACAGTAGGAACAGGAGGAGCTTCTTCTTGCCGTCGCGATGGGCTGGACAGGAGAACAGTAGGAACAGGAGGAGCTTTATTGCTTGATAACAGGAAGTTATCGAGTCTCCTGTTCCTCCTGTTCTCCTGTCCGCCCCCCTCGGCAGCGAAGCCCTCCTGTTCCTCCTGTTCTCCTGTCTTAAGCTGTTTGATAGCAGGGAGTTAGCGAGTCTCTGGTTCTACTGTCTTAAGCTTCTTCTCAACGCATATCAAGCCCTATTTCTTCAGATAGATCGAAACCATGAATTCGCGGCCTCGAAGCATGCAGGAATGTTCGTAGCGCGAGAGGGTGCCATAGGTGGTGTAGGCATACTCTTTGCGGTTGAGGATATTGCTGACAGATGCCGAAATCTCGATGCGGCGACCGACATTGAATGTCAGCTTGGCATCGAGCATGAAAATGTCTTTATATCTCCCCGACTGAATCATATTGTGGTAAAACTCGCCGCCGGCTGTCAGCGTGATCAGCGTGCAGGGGGTCAGTGTGATATTTCCCGCATACGTGAAATTATCATAGCTCTGAGGCGACATGTCGGCTATCGACAACAAAGATTTCTCCCAAGTGAATCTTAGATTCCAATTGAGGTATGACGAAATGTTGCCGTTGGCAAAAGGGGATATCAGGATATTCGTGTTGCCGTAATCGGTCGGTAGGCCTTGCGACATGACGGAATTGTCGAGGCGGCGGAAGTTGCCGCGGACCCCGACCGCACCCCTCATGAAATCGAGCGTCTTGCCGACATTTATCAAGGCAAATGCCGAGCGGGATTCCGAAGGGGTAGAATCATAGGAATAGAAAATATAGTCGCCGACAACATACTGAGCCGTTCCGAACTCCGATTTATTCCATCCATAGTTGGCCAACGCCGACAAGAACAGCCCGATCTGCGTATTGCGATAGTTATACGAGGCCGACACCGATTGTCCGGCTCCGGCGTAATAATCATCGATTCCGGCCGATATCGACCTGTAATCGGTCAATATCGACGACTCATGGATATCATGAAGCGATGCCGGCGAGCGATGAGCGCTTCCGCGCAGACTCAGCGACATACGCGGCGTCAGTCGGAAAAATGCCTCCAGAGAGGGGGAGAGGAAGAACTCCGTCCTGTCGCGCAATCCGCCCGAAAAGAAATAAGAATATACGTTGACCGGGCAGTCAAGCCTCAATTCCAATTTTTTATAATGCCATTCGAGTTTCGGCGATGCAAAGATCCGTAGATAATCGGTCGACAGCCGTTCGGTGTCGACGGCTTCGGGCAGTTCGACGCCCCAAAGGTCAGTGTCGAGACTGCGGAAATAACCCGAAAGACCGGCTTCGAGCGAAAGCATCAATCGATTGAAGATGAATCCTAAGGCGCCCCGCTCGTCGGTCAGGAAGGAATGCTGGCCGACGCGTTGCCCATACTCCGAGCCGTCATGACTGACTGTCAGAGATTCCGGCATCGACTTCCATTCGTTGCGGCTGTTGAATGTGACGAGCTTGTTGTTGTTGAAACGCTTGATGATTTTAAGTCGGTTGCTGACGGAATATTCCGGCATTCTCGCCGATTGAGTGTTGGGCAGCGTGCCGGTTGTGGCCAGAGTCATGTCGTCCCACGACAGATCGGCCGTCAGAGTGTTGTTGAGGAAATAAGTCTTTTTATTGGCTTCGAGCGAGAATTTTCCGGTCAGAGCGCTGCGGTGGGCCAGAGAGGATTTGTCTTCCATAACGACGGCATCGCCCGAATCTAAGAAGTAAGTGGTCGTGTTGCTCCCTCGTGCAGTCACCCGATCGTTGATATAATCGATCTGCGCCTTGAATTCATTGCCGTTTGCGGCTTTGAAGAGATGACTTGACGAAGCCATCCATGAGCGATTGAAATAACTTCGTTTTTTTTCAAGACGTGGCGCTCCCGGCGCGGAGAGCGATATATAGCGCTCCATGCTTTCATCGGAGGAGTCGAAGGTGAAATCAATCAGTTGATCGGAGAGTTCGCGACCGGTGTTGTCGGCTTTCAGGGTCGTGATCATCTGATAGCTTCCGGTGGCTATCATTGTGAAAAGATCCCCTTGCCAGAGTGCGCCCTGAGGTTGAGTCGACCATCCTGCTCCGAGAGTGCCGTTGACAAGAAGAGTGGCCTTGGCGCTGTCTTTCATCTTGAGATTGATGGCAGCCTGGTCAGAAAAGCTGATTCCGGTCAGCACCTGCAAAGGCTGATGGCGCTCGATGACCTCCACGGCGCCGATGTCGGTGTGAGATATGCCGTTGGTCGCAATACCATATTTGCCACCCAAAAGGTCGCTCCCTTCGATATAGAACTTATTGATATCGACACCTTGATATTGAATCTTGCCATTATCCGCCACATCTATACCCGGTATGCGATTAAGTACGTCGCCGATGGTGCGGTCTTGCTTTTGTGCGAATCCGGCCACATCATAGGTAATTGTGTCCCCCTTGGCGCGGATTCTGTCGGCTTTGACAATCACTTCCTGCAGATCCTGCGCCCCATCCTGCATAAGGATTTCCACTGATTTCGTGCAGTCGTCAAGTATCGCGGAATATGGCTTATATCCAAACATTGTGGCATTGATTGTCAGCGAATCGGCCGCGGCTTTGATATTGATGGAGAAATTGCCTTCTTCATCGGATTGAGTAAAGCCTAAAAGCTGCCCCTTTTGAGTCTTAATCATCACATTGGCGCCGATAATACACTCGCCCGACAACGCTTCCGACACATTGCCTTTGACAATCGTCTGCGCCATCATTGAGGCTCCTAAAGCTAAATATATCAAGAGTGTTACTAAATATTTCATAGGCAATGGGGGTCAAGGATTCTACTCGTGGGGATAATCGGTCTCTTCGAAGTCGTAGTTTTTTCGGGGTTCTTTTCGTGGTTTGACTTTAGTCGGGTCAATGCCGTATGCACCCGACGCGATGATCTGCTCGCCGATATTTTTGTTGAGACACTTCCGTTGGTGGCGCAGCGAGGCGATACGTTTCGTAGTGAGACGGTCGTCATAATTGAAAAACTCGACATATCCCCCTTTCGCATCGGCAACCTCGATCGCTTCATACGAATAATGCCCTTTAGAATCCTCGGCTTTCAATATCAACCCGGGCAATCCACCCAATTTCCACGGGCCGTTGGATATGGGGAGCTCGGGAGCAAACCATGCAATCCATCTCCTTCCGCGGAAATCGCTGACTGCCATGACACATTGATAATCCAATACATTCGCGACACTGTCGGTCACAGTCCAAACCGGAGTTTCGAAATCTTCGGTATATACCCATGACTCACGGTCATATCTCTGATGGACGGTGATCTTCCCCATTGGATAGTTTTTGAATATAGCCGATTTGTCGAGATTTGCATTATGCTTAAATAGATTGAAGTCGTTCAACTGCGCATAGAAATACTCGTCACTTTTATGTGAGAGTGAATCAGCTGTTCTACGTTCTGTCGAATAAAATGCACTTTGTGTCTTTCCACACTTTAGAGTGAGAATGTCATTGCGAAATCGGTTGTCGGCATCAAGAGTATCCAATACGACTCTGCGATTATACTTCACAGCAACCAACGCCGGCTCCAAACGTTCCTCTTCGTGAATGATCTCACCGACGGCATTAGTCAGAGTCAAGCAGAGCATAACCATGCATATATATATCCTGATAGCGTTCATATAATTAATGTTATTAGAAATTTTAGTAGCTACATTTAAATGTCTTACAATTTAAATACCCCTAAAGAGCGTGAATTGCAGATATAGTAGATGTAAAGATGTGAGTGAAGTGCATGAGATTGAAGGTCAATCTCATACACTTACTCGGTTTTCAACTTAACAGTACTCCATGAAATCTCTTTCCCATTGATCCCATTGAGCTTCTGTCAGTTCGCCACCATTAACGGTTGCGAACGCTTGGAGTGCTGCACATTTGGCATCATCTCTTCCGCCTTTGAGCAAGGAAAGTTCTTCGAATGTTACTTTCTTCATAGCTTTAGCAATTTTGATTAGTCATCCTTGTACGCGGAATCTTTCGCGGTCGCAGGTCGCTTCAATGCCTGCATCTCTTATTAAATTAATTTAAGTTTCGCAAGCTTATCTTGTTGAAGTGTTGCGAAACTTGAATCGTGTTAAATTTAAACCGATTCTTACTCGTGTGGATAATCGGTCTCTTCGAAGTCGTAGTTTTTTCGGGGTTCTTTTCGTGGTTTGACTTTATTTGGGTCAATGCCGTATGCACCCGACGCGATGATCTTCTCGCCGA
This sequence comes from uncultured Porphyromonadaceae bacterium, assembly GCA_947175695.1. Lineage (GTDB taxonomy): Bacteria > Bacteroidota > Bacteroidia > Bacteroidales > Muribaculaceae > Lepagella. Next base: position 5,318 of record CAMWNT010000087.1, on the reverse strand, counting down.
TATTGTCGTTGAGATGCTTCTGTCGGTGGCGCAGACCTGCGATTCGTTTCGTAGGGAGACGGTCGTCATAATTGAAAAACTCGACATATTCCCCTTTCGCATCGGCAACCTCGATTGCTTCATACGAATAATGTCCTTTAGAATCCTCGGCTTTCAGTATCAACCCGGGCAACCCACCCAATTTCCAAGGGCCATTGGATATGGGGAGCTCGGGAGCAAACCATGCAATCCATCTTCTTCCGCGGAAATCGCTGATTGCCATGACACACTGATAATCCAATATAGTTGCGACACTGTCGGTCACAGTCCAAACCGGAGTTTCGAAATCTTCGGTATATACCCATGACTCACGGTCATATCTCTGATGGACGGTGATCTTCCCCATTGGATAGTTTTTGAATATAGCCGATTTGTCGAGATTTGCATTATGCTTAAATAGATTGAAGTCGTTCAACTGCGCATAGAAATACTCGTCACTTTTATGTGAGAGTGAATCAGCTGTTCTACGTTCTGTCGAATAAAATGCACTTTGTGTCTTTCCACACTTTAGAGTGAGAATGTCATTGCGAAATCGGTTGTCGGCATCAAGAGTATCCAATACGACTCTGCGATTATACTTCACAGCAACCAACGCCGGTTCCAAACGTTCCTCTTCGTGAATGATCTCACCGACGACATTCGTCAGCGTCAAGCAGAGCATGACCATGCATAAATATATCCTGATAGCGTTCATATAAAATTGATAAATAAGGTATCCGATGGTTCGGTAGAGCTATGTGATCGTATATTAACAAATATAATCTCAATGCTCGCATTGGTTGAATGAAACTGATATAAGAAATACAGACTGTAAGGGTAAGAGTTAATGAGGTTTTTAAAAACCTCATTAACTCAAAGGATTCTTACATGCAGAATTCGTCGAAATCCCTTAACCAGTCATTCCATTGTGCTTCTGTCAGTTCGCCACCATGAACGGTTGCAAACGCTTGGATTCTTGCACATTCAGCATCATTTCTTCCGCCTTTGAGCAAGGAAAGTTCTTCGATTGTTACTTTCTTCATAACTTTAGCATTTTTGATTAGTCATCCTTGTACGCGGATTCTTTCGCGGTTGCAGGTCGCTTCAATGCCTGCATCTCTTATTAAATTAATTGGTCAAACATTCATCTGCAAGCAAATATCTTAAATCTGTCAAACTGTAGGATGATGACAATAATCGATTATTAAGAATTATTTGGGGGAAGCTTGAGATGTTGAGTTCCATTAGTTTTTGATTGAAAAATTGAGTTATTATGCTAATTGTAGCTTCATTATCCTTATAGCCCTGTATCGGTTTGAGTGGTGTCATCTCGCCCTTGCTCCAACTTTTCAAGTGCTCAAAGAATTTGTGTTTGTCTGATAAGTATTGTTTAATCCAGCTGTCAATGAGGGTCAGATCTGCCGGATTAGAGGATCCGAGAATTATATTCCATCTAAAGCTTTGACCGTTTTGATATAATGAAATCAATTCGGAAGCCAACTTTTTACAATGCTTGCAACTTGGTGACAAGATTGTCGTGACAGTGTATAATGAATTTTTGTTGCCCAGATGTATTGGAGATATGATATCAGATATTTGAGAATTCTCCATCATGAAAATTTCTTTTTTTCGTTTAATTTTCATTGAAGCAATTCTGTCGGTCATCATATTCGATTCCTTATCTCTCATGCTTTTTATTAATTGCAGAATAAGCAGAGTGCTGATAAATATGAAGACAAATAAATAGATATTCCGATAATCAATTGTTGCGGTAACCGAACTAAGGAATATTAAAGATTCGATCACTATGCATCCGGCGATACCAATACAAAGTGGGCATATTTTCCTCACTTTGTATTGGCCATAAGCGGAATATGCAATCAAAGGCAGAGTCAGCACTGCTGCTATTAAGTATAGCTCATGTAAAAGATTCGCAATCCGGCAGAGTGCTCCGATAATAATGCAAACGACCTGCGCTATGTAAAATGCAAACGCTAAGCAATTCAATTGAATACCTATGATGCGACTATATTTTGAGTTGTCAACGCTGTTGCAATCCGTAATGCTCGAAACGTGGCATATTCGTTGAATTACTCCGGTCGCATCTCCGAATGATTTTTGATAAAGATTCCATCCTATGATACACCCTATAATAGCAGGAAGACAATGGAGTAAGCTGTTGTTTGCTATTGTTGGATTTATTAATAAAATTATTATCGCGCAAATCGCAAAGATTGAAGTGAGCCCGATAATGTCAGAGCGCAGTTTTGCATTAGGACGCATGTCAGTGTAAATCACGACTCCATCCCATTGATCGCATACATCATTATATTTGACAGAGCTCCAACCCTTCCCTTTATTCTTGAATACCTTTAGGCAGTTTGAACGGAGATCCCATTTGGCAATTTCAAGTTTTTCGCCATTCGCCAGTTTGAGATGTAAAAGAATTGGAGATGTCATATTCTTTAAGTATTCCCAATCGCATTTACCTACTTGAGCATTGACGCCTGCGTATTTAAGCATGCCGACAACAGATAATAGACCCGGATAATGGGGAGAGGATTCCAAAAATATTTTGAGATCCTCCCTGTTGGGCTTGCTTAGGTAAAAATCACAGAATGTCAATAATGTTGTAGTCATCGTTAGTGCGATTATCCGGTTTATACATTGATTTCCCCGATGGCTTCCCATCCGTCACCTTGAATGCATATGACATAAGCTCCCGGTGTCGAGATGACAAAGCAGGCGTCAATCGAAGGAGAATAGTCAATGACGTTGCCGTAGGCATCGTGTAGGTAGACCTCTGCCTCCATCGAATCACTTCCGATGACTGTCACTGTCCCGGTCGTGGAATCGTAGCGGACATCTATATTGAGTCGCATAGGAGCACGATTCTTCGATGATGCTGTTTCAGATTTATTTTGGTTATGGTATTCCAATGGAACCTGATCGTCGGCGCTCACAGTAGCCAATAATGTAGCCAATATGAGCCATGTCATAACTATTAGTTTTCTCATGATTTAATGTATGTGATTTGGTGCGATTGAGTTTGAAATCGGTTGCAAAGTTAGTGGTAAAAAAGTTTATTGTCAAGAAAAAAAGTTTTACATTGCAAATTTTATTTCGTTGATATATAATAAGATACAAAAGAGCAACTTTGAAAAGTTTTAAAACGGGCAAAAAAGTTTAATATGAGGGTGGATATTGGGGAAAGGGCGGGATTATGTCAATGGAGAGTCGCCGAATTCGCATCTTTCGATCAGCCTTTCGACATAGAGCCGCAGATTGGTCTCATGCTCGTCGATATTCAGTTTTTCGCGGATCTGATGACTGACAATATAGTGACGCTTGGTGTCGAGATACGTCCCGATTTCTTTGCCGAACAATCCCAATACGTGCAGACATATGATGTTCAGCTCTTCATCATTCAGTCCACGGAGTTTAAGATATTTGATAAAATTCGGATAGAAGATCTCAAACTCATTCCGGATCTCGTCAAGAAACTCCTCCTTATCTTTATGTGCCTGCTTGACCCACTTATGATATTCCTTTGCATATCGGTGGTTGTTGGTGATTTCCGACGCCACCAGGCCATTGAGCATATTCACCCGGCGCTGCATGAGTTTTTTGAAAGAATCGGAGGTGGTCGATCTTTCATCATACAATCTTTTTATATTGTCGCGTTCGGTTTTAAGTGCATCGATGAGGGTTTTCATATCCGACATCGTCGACCGATCCAGCCTCCGTTCCTCCTCAAGTCGCTTCTTATCGGATTCCAGCATTTCGGCTTCCTGTATTTTTTCATCGCGTTGAAGGATGGCCAAATCTTTATCTTTCAATAAGATCTCATGTTCGAGTCGGAAATTATCGTTTTCTTTCTCAGCCAGCCGTCGCCGGGTTTTGACCAGTCGGATAAGATAATAAAGCCACCCTACAAGGAGCAGCAACCCGATGATTGCATATGCAGCTATTCGGATTGTCCGGTTCTTGTTGCGCATGGCCGTGAGGTTCTCGATTTCAAGCTTATGGCGCTTGTCGGCAAACAGCAGATCCTGACTCAGCAGATTCATCTGATAGCGCCCCTGAATGGACGAAAATCTGTTATAAGCCTCGTAAGCCGATTGATAATCCTGCTGCTTTTCAAAAAAATCGACTTTGACCGATTCATATCTGAGAGTGTCAAAAGCGAAAGGCTTCAGAACGACCGACGACAAAAGCGTGTCGGCTCTGTCAAATTGACCGGTCCGGGTATAGGCGAGGATCATACTGAGGGAATCATCGTGAGACAGCTTCCTCTCCCTGTTTTCATCTAAAAACGCTCTGATCTCATCCGGCTCGCCATAGCGAATGACGTATGACAGCTCCGAGGATAGATGATATTGTCCGGCTTTCTGATTAAGGTCTTTGAGTGATGTGAGAATTTTGCGCAGACTGTCGGCTTTATGGCGCTTCTTTGCCACAATATAGCCGTCAATTGCGCATGTATAACCCTTTGCCGCATAATCATATCGGCCGATTTTGACATATAGGTCAGCCGCCTTGAGATTCGAATCGATAAATTTCTTGAGGTCGTATTCTTGATAGTAGAGAGTCGCCATGGCGACGTAGTCATTTGCGAGCACCAGAGTGTCGGTGATGTCGTTGCACAGGTCGGCGGCTCTTAGATAGTGAGCCATAGCGGAATCCTGATTATTCTGATTGTCATAGATTCTGCCGGAGTAGTAGAACGTACGGAGTTTTTCATCCGGGTTGCCGTGTCGGAGATAGTAGCCGACGGCCGGCTCTATGATTCGGTAGTCGGTGGTGTCGATCCAATTTTTGTCGATAGCTATTGCGTTGAGCAGAGAATAGCGAGCGCGTTCGCTGTCGTTTGAGAGATCTTCGGGATTGAGCGTATTGATAAGGCGCAGTGCGGAATCGGGTTTGTCGTTGACGACCGATTCGGCCAGATCCAATACGGTCATGGCATCACTGCGTCGACTGCAACTGCCGATGATTAGCAAAATGCAGGCAATCAAAGCGATAACGTAGTGATTGATATTGATGTTCATTAGCCCGAATTGGATCTTTGAGAGTGTTAGAGATTGTTTGAATTTAACACGATACCCGTTTCCAAATTGCAAAGGTAATCAAATATTTTATAATTCGTGCTAATGACGGTGTTTTTTGTTTCGCAGTGCTTGTTAAAAAGCTGTTTTGAGTGCAATTGTCAATTGCCGTAGCTGTTTGGGTTGACTCGTTGGAAGGGAGGGGGCGGACAGGAGAACAGTAGGAACAGGAGGTGTATCTTCTTGCCGTCG
>CAMWNT010000086.1 GCA_947175695.1 uncultured Porphyromonadaceae bacterium | reverse complement strand
TGCGGCCCGTCAGTCCGGTGTCGCCGTGGGGGCCGCCGATTACGAATTTGCCTGTCGGGTTGACGTGCAGGATAAGCTTATCGTCGAAAAGCGCACGAATCTTCTCCGGAAGACGTTCGATGACGCGGGGCAAGAGAATTGTCTTTACATCGTTGTAGATGACGTCGTGCATCTCCTTGTCGGCTGCACGCTGTGCCTCGGCGCTGTCGTCGAGAGCGGGAATGAATTCGTCGTGCTGGGTGGAGACAACGATTGTGTGAATTCTGACAGGCTGATGGTTTTCGTCATACTCCACAGTCACCTGGCTCTTTGCGTCCGGACGCAGATAGGAGGCAAGTTTTCCCTTGCGATAGTATGTCATCACCTTTCCTTCGCGTCGGATGTCGGCGAGTTCGCGCAGAAGCATATGCGAGAGATCGAGGGTGAGCGGCATGTAGTTGTCGGTTTCATCGACTGCATAGCCGAACATCATGCCTTGGTCGCCGGCGCCCTGGAGGTTGAGGTCGGCGTTGGCTTCTTCGACAGCTTCGAGCACTTTGATTTCGGCATCGGCCTCAGTGCGGCTTACTCCACGATTGATGTCGGCGCTCTGCTCATGGATGGCGGAGAGCAGACCGAGTGAATCGGCGTCGAAGCGATAGGCTCCGCGGTTGTAGCCGATGTTGTTGATCACTTCGCGGGTGGTTGTGGGGATATCGACATAGGCCTCGGAAGTGACCTCGCCGGCAACAACAACCTGTCCTGTTGTGCAGAGAGTTTCGATTGCTACATGGCTATGGGGATCGCGGGCCAGAAATTCGTCGAGTAAAGCGTCGGAGATCTGGTCAGATACTTTGTCGGGATGTCCTTCCGAAACTGATTCGGAAGTGAAGAGATAGTTCATATATTTTATTCTGTTGATTGATTTTAGGATTTAGGGTCTTAAGGCCTTTAGGGTCTTTAAGGACTTTAAGGACTTTAAGGACTTTGATCTCCTAATTGAGATGCTTGAGGTTAATAAAAAAGGCATTTCCGGCGGCTGCCGAAAATGCCCTTTTTTATTGCCGGTTCGGATCAGCGTGCGCGGGAGCGGGCTCCCGGAGTCAGAGGCTCGCGGATCGTCAGCAGTTTTAGCATTTTTTTTGGTGGTTGCAAGCAGCCAAATTTGTCCACCGTCAAGACTGCAAATTTACGAATTTAATTTCGATTCTGCAATACTGTTGGCGCGTTTTACAGCTGTAGAGATGTGTGAACAGATGTTTTCCGAGCCGATCAGTCTGTCGATATTCGAGCGGTGAAGAACTTCGCTGACTGCGGTATTGACTCCGGAGAGCACTATAGTGATTCCTTCCGCCTGGGAGGAATTGATGAGTATCTCAAGATTATGCACTCCCGTAGCGTCGATGAAAGGCACTTTGCGCATGCGGATGATGCGCACGACGGGCTTTTCACGCATCCGCGAATTGCGCATCACTTCGTCAAACTTAGTGGCTACGCCGAAGAAGAACGGGCCGTCGATTTCGTAGACGCCGACACCCTTGGCAAGGTCAAGCATTTCGTGGGTCGAGAGGTCTTCGCCTTCGGCTGCGTCAAGTTGCCGGCCATAGACGCGGACTGTAGTGTTTTCCATCACGCGGCGCAGGAAGAGCACAATAGCGAGGAGCAACCCGATCTCGATAGCGATTGTCAGATCGAAGATCACTGTCAGCAGGAAAGTGACGACAAGCACGGATATGTCGCTCTTCGGATTCTTGAAAATACCTACGACAGTGCGCCAGCCGCTCATGTTGTAGGCGACCACGATCAGCACAGCGCCCAGACATGCCATCGGGACAAGGTTGATGAGCGGCATCATGAAGAGATAGACGAGGAGGAGCACCAGCGCGTGGATCATACCGGCCACAGGGGTGCGTCCGCCATTGGTGATGTTGGTCATTGTGCGGGCAATCGCACCGGTGACGGGGATGCCTCCGAAGAAGGGCACAGTGATATTGGCGATGCCTTGGCCGATCAGCTCGGTGTTGGAGTTGGTGCGCGAGCCGGTCACGCCGTCGGCCACTGTGGCTGAAAGCAGGCTCTCGATTGCGCCCAGCACGGCGATAGTGAATGCCGAGGGGAGCAGAAGGTTGATGCTCTCGATGTTGAGGCCGATGGAGTGGGGGTGGGGGATATCTGTGGAGAGATTCTTAAAGCGCATTCCGATTGTCTCGACTTCTGTGAAATAACCGAACTGAGTGGCGATCCATACGGCGAGGGTCATGATGATGATGGCCACAAGAGCTCCCGGCACACGCTTTGAGATTTTCGGCGTCACGACAATGATCAGTAGCGACAGGATGCCGACGATGGTGGTCGAAAGGTCGATAGAAGCGAAATGACGGAAATAGACCGCCCACTTGCCGATGAAATCACCCGGCACCTTCTCATTGATCGTCAGACCAAAAAAATCGGGCATCTGAGTGGAAAAGATTGTAAGCGCGATGCCGGCGGTGAAGCCGACGACGATCGGGTAGGGGATAAATTTAATGACGGTTCCCAGTTTAAAAAGTCCCATCATGACGAGTATGACGCCGGCCATGAATGTGGCGATCGCCAGTCCGGAGAGTCCATAGAGCGAAATGATGTTGTAGACGATCACGATGAAGGCACCTGTCGGGCCTCCGATCTGCACGGAATTGCCGCCGAGAGCCGATACAAGGAATCCGCCGATGATGGCGGTGATTAGGCCGATCGAAGGGTTCACACCGGATGCGATGGCGAAAGCGATGGCCAGAGGGAGGGCAACAATGCCCACCACGATTCCGGCCACAAGGTCGGACTTGAATTTTGACAGAGAATATCCGCGCAGCGCCTTTATCGAAGCCGGGCGGAAATCGAGAGAATGCATGAAATCCATGATGCGGTTTTGGATTGAATATAAATAAGCGATCAATAATATGTCCGGACCGCCAGCGGTCCGGACATATTATTGATCATGAAATTCGAGTTATGTCGGAATCAGGACTTTCGTGAAGTATAGCCCTTATATCCGTTGTAATCCTTATAGTTCTTGCGGGAATATCCGTAGCCGTAGCGATATGCGGCTCCGTAGCGTGCGGCTGTCTCGGCGCCGTTGATGATGACGGCCATGTTGCGGAATGTCTTCTCCTTGTAGAGACGGTCGAGCTTTTCGAGCATCGAGCGTTCGAAGAGTCCGACACGCACGATGAAGAATGTGCGGTCGCAGACTTTGTCGATGATCTGGGCGTCGGCCATCATCTGCACGGGCGGACAGTCGATGAAGATATAGTCGTACTCTGTGCGGAGATAGTCGATCATGTTGCTGAATCTGGGCGACTCAAGCAGCTCGGTCGGGTTGGGAGGGAAGCTGCCGGTCGGAAGGATGGAGAGCCCCGGAGTCAGCGTGTCGTGCACAATCAGCTGGTCGATGTCGCGCTGAGAGCCGTTGAGATATTCCGAGAGGCCCTTCTTGGGCGACTGCACGCAGCGCGAGAGTGATCCGCGGCGAAGGTCGCCGTCGATGAGCAGCACCTTGCGGCCTTTGAGGGCGAGCGCGATGCCGTTGTTGATCGAGATGAATGTTTTGCCCGAGCCCGGGTTGAAACTTGTCATCATGGCCACACATGGGAGCGCGTCGGCTGTCACGAAGCTGATGTTGGTGCGGAGCACACGGAATGCCTCGTTGATAAGGTCGCGGTTGCCTTCTGCCACAACGATGTCGTCTTCGGCCGGGAGGTCGTCGCGCATCTGCGAGGGGTTCTTATAGAATTTGAGGAATTTCTTCGAAGAATGCTCAAATACGGGTATTTCGCCGACGATCGGAATGTTGAGGCCTTCGAGGTCCTTGCGTCCGCGGATGCGTGTGTTGAGCGTCTCCATGGCGTAGATCACTACGAAAGGAATCAGGAGGCCGACCACAAATCCGATCATATAAGTCTGCATCGGGCGGGGGGTAGTCGGCGTGTTGGATCCGGAGGGGCGACGCAGCATTCGGGTGTTGACAGAAGTGAAGGCCTGAGAAAGCTCATTCTCCTCGCGTTTTTGCAGAAGATAGAGATAAAGCGTCTCCTTGACTTTCTGCTGGCGTTCGGCGGTCAAGAGATATTTCGCCTGGCGAGGATTGGCAGCGACGCGCGCGTTGGCTGTCTGCTCGCTTCGTTCGAGCGAAGATATCGAATTTGTCAGAGCCATAATCTGGTTGTCGAGCGATGCAAGGATCGAGCTGCGGAGAGCTGCGAGGCGTGAGTCGAGATCGACGATCAGGGGGTTGGATGCCGAGGTGTTGCTCATGTGCGAATTGCGCTGCACCATGATAGTGTTGTATTCGGCGATCTGCGATTCGATGTTTGACGATCCGATCGAGGTGTTGACGGGCAATACCGTGTTGTTGCGACCCTCGGTCATGATGAAATTCTTCAGATAGCGGGCCATCTGGAGCTGGTTGGAGAGCCCCATGATCTGGTTGCTGACAGTGTTCGACTGCTGCATATACATCGAAGATGCCTGGCCGAGGTCGGGGATGAGGTTGGTCGATTTATAAGAGGAGATATCGGAATCGACATTTCCGAGTTCGGACTCGAGGATGTTGAGACGATCGGTGATGAAATTTGATGTGACCGCCACAACTTCAGCGCGACCTTTGATCCAGTCTTGATTATAAGCGTTGACAAGCGATGTCAGAATCTCGTCGCCACGCTGGATCGAAGCGTCGTTACACATGATCTGAACCACGTTGGATTTCTTATTGATCTGTTCGATCGAGATCTCGCTTTCGTAGCGGTCGGTGGCAGAAGTCAGAGTGGATCGGTCGACGAGGATTGTCATCGGGGTTCCTTCGCGGAAGAAGGGGGTTTTTGTGATGATGACGCGACCGGAGGCTGTGCCGATCACAGATCCCCAGTTGAGATGATCGGCCGAGGGCACAACGAGCCCCTTGCGGTTGATGATCACATCCGAGATCGCGAGATTGCCTTTTGCGTCGATGTTGATTGTGAGCGAAGCTGTCTCATCATCCGGCATGTCGGGGAAGTCGACATTGATCGGGAGGTTGGATCCATAGAGCACATCGTCGTGGAATGTGCCCGGGCGACGATAGCTGACAGTGAGTTTGAGTTTTTTGACCACCTGCTCCATCAGGTCGGGGCTTTTCAGCGAAGCCATTTCATCCTGGAGCACTGTGTTCGACATTCCAATGCCGATGTCGGAGAGATCGACTGAAGAACTTCCGACAGCCGACTGAGCGTCGTCGCGGATGATAACCGAGCATGTGCGGGTATATACAGGCACAGTGCGCTTCACGATGAGTACAGCGAGTCCGACACATATTATTATAGATATCAGGACCCAATACCAAAATCGGAGAGCAATAGTGAAGATATCGGAGATATTGACTGCTCCCACAGCGTTGGCACGTCCGTCATTTCCGGCCGCATTTTCGGCCGAAGCAATCTGACTGTTATCAGCCATAGTCGTTGTTTTAATTGAGAGTAAAAATTTATTTGCGTTGTTGCTTGAAATAGAGTGCAAAGTTACAATTTTTTTACTATCTTTGCAAGTGTGAACAAGATATGTTGCGGATGAATATTTTCGCTGCATTGGTAATGCGTTAAATATCAAGCGTCTAACTTAACGATTGAAATCTGCTGTCGGGTCGGCTTAATAATAAAGCTTCCCCCCATCGACCGCAGAACCGACATAAACTATATATTTCTCACATAATTAACTTAATATCAGATTTATGAAGAAAACCTTACTCGCAAGTCTGGCAGTGTTCGCAGCCGTTTTTTCCGGCTTCGCCCAGACGCTTCCCGTATCAACTGTCCCCGCTGGGGTGAGAGTTGAGCCTGTGCCCGGTTCGACTGTCGACACATCGCCCAACCAGTATCCTCTCGGCATCTCGTCGATCGGCGTGACCTATCAGCGTCAGATCACTCCCAACCGCGATAACACAGAGCCCGCGGTGCTTTACTACAACGATTTCAATACGCCCTATGCCACAACGCTGACAGCATCGGTCGACATGATGTCGTATCTGACGGGCGGCATCATCTTCAAAGGCACCTACACGATGAACGGCGTGTATAAAGTTGAAGTGCCCGAAGGCTACTTCTGCTATATCGACGGCGTCGACGAGACAACAGGCGAGGTAAAGGCCGGTGATCCCACTCCCGCCATGACTTTCTACTACAGAATCTACAACGGCTGGACTCTCCAGCCGGCTCATGACGATGTGGTCTATGAAATCGAGCGTATCGTGCTCCGCTTCCCCGAAGCCGATAAAGTGGAATTCGGTACGGCTATGTCGAGCACTTGCGTCTATCCCGTCAACGGTGAAAACCTCGGCATCTCATATGAAATTGTCGATGTCGACGGCGATGGCGTGGAGAATGCAGTTGTCATCAGCTTCGTGCAGGACGATGAAATCCGTTACAACCTTTCCGCTAAAGGCAAATATGGCCTTCTGATGGATCCGGGTGCGATCAATTATTATGTCAACGGCGAGAAATTCACCACGACCGAGATCCGCGCGCTCTATCACATTCCCGCTGCTCCCGAACCCGACATCTGGCCCAGCCCCGCAGAGCCCGTGACCGACGGATTTGAATATTTCGAGCTTACTGTCCCCTATGGATTCGATATGGAAAACTTCTTCCAGAAGAATACCAACCAGGGCAACTATATCTATCCCGTCAATGAAGACGGCACAATTGACAAGTCGGAGTATGTGGCTGTCGCTAAAGTCGTGTTCGCCGAATGCTACGACCATTACCTCCACCTTGCTCTCTTTGATCCCGTAAGCTACGAGCCCCTCAACTTCGAATACGACACTCACGACTCATTCCAGAGCTATCTTTGGACTGTCAAAGCGGAATCGCGCACTCCTTGGTTCCCCGCAAAGGCAGGCCGTTATGCTCTCGTGCTTGGCGAAGGTCTTTACAGTGGCTACTACACCGGCATGATTTCCGGTTCGACCCCTGAATACGTCACCAACTCTCCCTTCTACTGGATATATGATGTTGCCGGCAATCCCTCGGCTGTAGAGGAAATCGAAGCTGTCGGCGAAAGCGACACTGTGACCGTCTACAATCTTTCCGGCGTATGCGTGGCCCGCAATGCCGATAAGAGCGTGGTCAACACTCTTCCTGCCGGCTTCTATATCGTCAACGGCAAGAAGGTCGTAGTGAAGTAAATCCTTCACTCCCGCAGCCGGAAATCGGCATAATATGACAGATTATTGTTATATTTGCATACGATTCCGCGCCGGACACCGTAATATTATATATGTGTCCGGCCGGATATCGGCAGTTCCGGTTAATTCGACTAATATTCAAATCTCATGCATAATAAAGAGATAGAACTTCTTATACCGGAGCTCCGCCAAGAGGCGGGGCTCCGTTTGCAAAAAATGGTATCCTCGATGGAGGAAAGCGGTCTTGACGCGATGCTTCTTGCCTCGAACGCAAATGTGTTCTATTGCGCCGGACGCTTCTTCCGCGGCTATGTATATGCCGATCGCTCGGGGCGTCGCATTTTCTTCCTTGTAAGGCCCAATTGCTTTGGCGAGGCTACAGATGTTGTCGCGATAAGAAAGCCGGAGAATATCCCGGCCGAACTCGAGCGGCTCGGAATTCCGATGCCGGCGACTCTCGGGCTGGAACTCGACGTGCTGTCGTATTCCGAAATCGAACGACTCCGCAAGGTTTTTCCTGATGCGACGATCGGCAATGCTTCGGAAGCGATGCGTCGCTGCCGCATGACCAAGACTCCCTACGAACTCAAGCTTATGCGTGAGGACGGAATGCATCAGATGGCCGTCTATCAGAAAATACCCCAGCTCTACAAACGCGAGATGACGGATGTCGAACTTCAGGTCGAGATCGAACGTATGCTCCGCCTTGAAGGTAATCTCGGGTTTCTGCGTGTGGCGGGCAATCTGATGGAGATCAATCTCGGGTCGGTCATATGCGGCGACAATGCCGACGCTCCCTCGCCTTACGATTTCGCGATGGGTGGGGCCGGAGTGTCGCCGGCTCTTCCGTGTGGCGCGTGTGGCGACATCATGAAGGTCGGTCAGACAGTGATGGTCGATATGAACGGCTGCTTCAATGGCTGGCAGACCGACATGACCCGAGTCTGGAGCATCGGTGATCCCGGGCGCCTTGCCCGCGACGCGCATGCGTGCTCGCGGCGCATATTGCGCGAGCTTGAAAAGATGGCTGTGCCGGGAGTGGCAGTGTGTGATCTTTACGAACGCGCGCATGCCATAGTGGAGGAAGAAGGCCTTGATGATTACTTCATGGGCCATCGCCAAAAAGCCGGATTCATCGGCCACGGGGTGGGCATTGAGCTCAATGAGCAGCCACCCATCACACCCCGCAACCGCCAGCCCCTACTCGGCAACATGACCCTTGCCATCGAGCCCAAATTCGTCATCCCCGGAGTCGGGGCCGTGGGCGTCGAAAACACCTATGTGGTCACAATCGACGGCCTCGACAATCTCACCCCCTTCCCCGAAGAAATCACCGATTTGCTCTAACCCCGATTTGCTCCAAGCAATAAAATATGAATCTTAAGGACAAACTGAACCACAAAGCTTTCCGCACAGTCGGACGCGCCGCCGACCGGCTCGGTCGGGAAGCATATGTGGTAGGAGGCTATGTGCGCGACATATTCCTTTCGCGCCCCTCGAAGGATGTGGATTTTGTCACAGTCGGCTCGGGTATCGAACTTGCCCGCCGGGTGGCCGACGACATAGCCGAGGCAACCGGCCGGCGCCCCAAGCTCGCCGTGTATACCAACTTCGGAACGGCGCAACTCCATGCCGGCCGTCTTGAACTGGAATTTGTCGGCGCCCGCCGCGAATCCTATACCCGCGACTCCCGCAATCCGATTGTAGAAGACGGCACGCTTCAAGACGATATGGAGCGCCGCGACTTCACGATCAACGCCATGGCGATCTGCGTCAACTCCGACCGCTTCGGAGAGCTTGTCGATCCCTTTGACGGCATTTCCGATTTGAAAAAGAAAGAGATACGCACGCCGCTTGATCCGGATATAACATTTTCCGACGATCCGCTTCGCATGATGCGAGCGATCCGCTTCGCGACTCAGCTCGGATTCTATATTGTGCCCGAGACATTCGAGGCGATACGCCGCAACGCCTCCCGCATAGAGATAATCACCAAAGAGCGCATCAACGACGAACTCTCCAAGATCATGCGCAGCCCGCGCCCCTCGATCGGATTCAAACTGCTCGACATGGCCGGACTGCTGGAGCTAATCATGCCCGAGCTCGCGAAGCTCAAAGGGGTCGAGACATGCGAAGGAAAGGGGCATAAGGATAATTTCCTGCACACGCTTCAGGTGGTCGACAATGTCGCTGCCAAGAGCGACGACGAATGGTTGCGCTGGGCCGCACTATTCCATGATATCGCCAAGCCGGTCGTGAAGCGCTGGGACACTCGTCTGGGCTGGACATTCCACAACCACAACTTCATAGGCGAGAAAATGATTCCTCGGATATTCCGGCGTATGAAGTTGCCCCTCAACGAGAAAATGAAATTTGTGGCCAAACTTGTCGGGCTTCACATGCGCCCTCAGAGTGTGGCCGACGAAGGGGTCAGCGACAGCGGAGTTCGCAGGCTTATCACAGATGCCGGCGAAGATCTTGACGCGCTCATGCTCCTTTGCGAAGCCGACATCACATCGAAGAATCCCGAGAAAGTGCGCCGCCAGCTCGAGGGCTT
>CAMWNT010000085.1 GCA_947175695.1 uncultured Porphyromonadaceae bacterium | reverse complement strand
TATCTGATCCACACAACGCGCCTCGAAATCGGACTTTCGCTCAAAACCGCCGCAAACTAAGATAGCTACCATAGCTATTTCGGGATAGTAAATAATAGGGTCGGGGGCATGCGCATTTTGCGCGTGCCCCCGAATTGGTTAACTTTGCAGTGTGAATTCAGAATCAATATCAAAATCATGAAACTGCAAAAACTGAAGGATTGGCTTGCCGGACTGTCGTTTCGCGTCGGCATCGGCGTTGCCGCGGCCTGCGTCGTGTGCTACGCCATTTCGTTTGCTCAGATGCTGCTGCCGATATCTGTCGGCGCCAAGGGCGCGCTGTGGGTGATCTTCTTCGGATTGGCGAAGACTTTCCAGTATAGCGCAATCCTCATCTTCGGCAAAGAGGGGATCGCCGCGCTCCGTCAGCGCTTTTCGCGTCGCAAAGCCTAAACGGCAACTCCAATCCGAGGCATCTCAGCGCTCAATTTGTGCCGATGCAGAGACATAGATAACGAATCAACCGCGGAATCTCCGCACCGCAATGTGAGCCGCCGGAGCGTCATTTGGCGTAGGGTACATTGACATTGCATTCGTCGAGCACCTTCCGCGCGTTGCGCTGAAACATCTCCCACGTGCGCGTGTACTGCGCCGGGATGCTGTCGGCATAGCGCGAGGGAATCACGCGGTAGTTGGTGTTGCGTCCCGTCGGCTTGCTCGTGAAGTGCAGGTCGTAGGTCGCGGTGCGGAATGTGGCCCGGCCTGTCGAGTCGCGCTCCACATGAGCCTTTACCATTGCGCCCCCGCGCGAATCCGTGTCGTTTTGATTCGAAAGGAAATTACCCAGCGAATACACAACCAGCACATCCTTATTCTCCTTCTCATTTCTGACCACCTGCATTGGCTGAATCACATGCGGGTGGGCGCCGATGATCATGTCAGCACCGCGATCGATAAGAAAGCCGGCCAGATCGCGTTGCGATTCATTTTCATGCATCATATATTCGAGCCCCCAGTGGACGGTGACGCATACGATCTCCGCCCCCTTCTTGCGCGACTTCTCAATTTCGGCCGCCATGCGGTCGCGGTCGATCAGCGCCACTTCCATGCCGTCGCGTGGCGGGATGCCGTTGGTGCCGTAGGTGTAGTTGAGGAAGGCGAATTTGATTCCGTTGATATTTTTGATCAGCGGGGCGAGCGAATCGCGTTGGGCAGTGGTGGAGTAGGTGCCGATATGGTCGACTCCGATGCTGTCGAGCGCGGTCAATGTGCGTCGGGCCGCTTTCATGCCGCTGTCGAGACAGTGGTTGTTGGAGGTCAGAAAGAGGTCGAATCCGGCATCGCGCAGGGCGATCGCATAAGCGTCGGGAGCCGAGAAATTGGGATAGCCGTGATATGTCGGACCGCCCCCGAGCGGCACCTCCAGATTCACGACCGCATAATCGGCCTGCTGCACAATCGGAGCCACAAGCGCGAAGCATCGCGAATAGTCGTAATATTTTCCGCCACCCTCCTGAAGCGCCTGCTTCAGTTGCGGTCCATGCTGCATGGCGTCGCCGACAAAGAGGAGATCGGCCGAATCGGGCTCGGAGGGAATGGTGTCGTTGTCGCTCCCGGCGGCCGCGTTGTTTTGGCAGCATGCGGCCAGGCCGAGGAGAGTCACAATTGCGAAGGGGAGCTTGCTCATTTCTTTCGGATTAAAAAATAGCGGCGGTGTCGGTCGCCATAGCTGAAGATGGGGAAGGACACCGCCGTTGTGATGATTCGGTTATTTATTGCCGGTCGCGGAGGGGAGTTCACCCTTTCGGGCGGCCAGAGTATTGAGCATAAGAATGCAGTTGGTCATGGGGCCTACACCGCCGGGCACGGGGGTGATCCATTCGCAGAGATCCTTGACCTCGTCGAAGGCCACATCGCCTGCCAGACGCCATCCGCTCTTGCGGGTCGGGTCGGCCACACGCGTCGTGCCGACGTCGATCACTGTGGCTCCGGGCTTGACCATGTCGGCTGTGACGAATCCCGGGCTGCCGAGAGCCGCCACAATGATGTCGGCGCGCCGGCACTGTTCTTTGATATCGGGAGTCGACGAGTGGCAGACTGTCACGGTGCAGTCGCCGGGCATCGCTTTCTGCATGAGCATCGTGGCGATCGGCTTGCCGACGATGTTGCTGCGGCCAAGCACAACGGCATGTTTCCCTTTGGTCGGGATGTCATAGCGCTTGAGAAGTTCCATGATGCCGGCGGGAGTCGCCGGGCGGAAGGCCGGAAGGCCGATGGCCATGCGGCCGACATTGACGGGGTGGAAGCCGTCGACGTCTTTGCGCCAGTCGAGAGCTTCGGTCACTTTCTGCGCGTCGATGTGTCGTGGCAGGGGGAGCTGGATGATGATGCCGTCGACTTCCGCGTCGTTGTTGAGCCGGGCGATCTCGCCGAGAAGCTCCTCCTCGCTGATCGAGGCGTCGAAGCGGAGATTTGTAGATCGGATGCCCACGGCAAGGCAATTCTTTTCCTTATTTGCCACATAAGCTTCCGAGCCGCCGTCGTTGCCGACGATGACTGCGACCAGATGGGGCGGACGCTCGCCGCGGGCTGTCATTTCAGCCACTTCGGCCGCGATCTCCTCCTTGAGGCGTGCGGCCATGAGTTTGCCGTCGATGATATTCATTGTCAGGGAATGTGTATCGGAGTTGATGATGAAATCTGCAGTAGTCGCTTGCCCGGCCCGGGGGGCTTACTGAGCGAGCTGCCGGGTGAACGTGAACACGATGCCGGCTTTGTCGGTGAAGACCTCTGCCATGGCCGGCGATGAAAGATAGGGCGTACACTTGGTGGTGTAGATCGTCACCGTGTTGTCGGAGTTGGTGACTGTCTCAGTCGCGATGCTGACCGGGATGAGGACGAAGTCGACATCGTCGGGTGTCAACGCGTTGCGCTTGTCTTTCAGATCGACGATGTATTCGCGCATCGAGGAGAATTCATATCGGCCGTTGGTCGAGGAATATGATCCAAGGAAGGATGTCTTGTTGTCGGGCACTTTTCCGTTGGCGAAGAAATCCTCCACATCTTTCTTCAGAATCAGCAGCAGATCCGACGGGGGCACGATCCCATAGTTGTTGGAGATCGGAGCGGCCGGCAGAGTCAGAGTCAGATTGTTGATTACGCTGAGATTCTGATCGGATGTCCAATAGGAGTCAAGCAGCTCGTCGGCCGGGAAGGTGAATTCCACAGTATGCCCGAGCGGGGCGGTGATAATCTTCTTGCCGGCGGCGATCATGTCGGCAAGCGAAGTGGCCGGAGTGTATTTGAAGATGGAGCTTGAGAGCACTTCGGGGGCCGATGAGAAAAGCGCCACACTGTCTTTGACTGTGATCTGCTTCTTGACCGACTCTTCGTTTTCCACCACCGTCGTCTCGCTCAGATAATGATAATAGATCATCACCTTCGTGTTGCTGACATTGGCCATAGCTCCGCGTCCGAACGAGGGCTTGATATACATTCCGGGGAATTTCTCGCAGAATGTGTTGGGCCATTGGAAAATCGAGGCGTTTTCGCGATAGGCCGTGAAGGCGTCGCGTCCCCATTCTACGGGCAGATCGACATTGACTGTCAGCGTCGTCACCTTGCTGAAGAGCGAATCCGAGAGGTTGAGGCCCGAGAGGGTATAGTTTTTTGAATTGACCGGATTGGCCGCATCATAATAGCCGTCGGGATTGAAATCGCTGCGGATATTGGCGGGGAGCGCGCGGGTCAGGCGATAGACGGTCAGCTGCTGCGGGGCGAGGGTGTCGCCGATCACTTCCGAGCGGGGCATCGAGATGACGAGTTTCGTCGAGTCGACGCGGTCGATGCCGATCGAATCGGGCACACTCAGCGCCGAGGCGGCGAGAAACTGCGTGACATATGCGGCCGAGAGATCGCCGAAGCCTTCCATATCGAGGTGGCCGATCTGGGTAGTGGTCGAGCGCGCGTCGATCTCGTTGGCATCGACGCAACGTGCGGTGAGGGCCACAGTCATCGAGTCGATGTTGATCTCGACGTCGTTGGGGAAGAGTGAGGTGCCGGTTCTGGGAATCTCGTCTTCACACGAAGCGAGCGCCATGGCGGCAAGTATCGGAATGCCGGCTGCGAGAGTGAAAGTTCTTAAGTTCATAATGGATAGTCGCGAGGGGAGGGTATGAGGGGATAGTCTCGGACGACGCGCCCGGATCAGCCAAGTGTGTCGTAGAATTCCACGAAAGCAGCCTTTCCCTTGTCGGCATCCTCTTTGAGGATATAAGGGATCTTTTTCTCTTCTACGAAGCGGAGGAGCTCAGGGTCGGGCTCCGGAGTGAGAAACACGACACCCGAGGCGCATTCTATGGCCATTTTATGGAGGGTGTTGACATCAAGCTCCTCGCCGGCGAAGAGGTCGGCATATTCGTCGGGAATGCCGTCTTCTTTGAGTTTGCGGACGATTTCGGGGTCGACAGGAGCCATCTCCGGGCTGGAGGGCTCCACGCAATACACCACCTTAGTGTCTTTGAACAATCCTTCGCGGGCCGTCATCTGCTTCATATAGACAGGGGTGAGGGCGGTGATCCAACCGGAACACTGCATCACTTCCGGCTCCCAGCGAAGTTTCTTGACTGTCTCCATTGTGCCGCGTGCGAAGTAGATCGCGCGTTCGTCGTTGTCGCTGCGGTTGGATCCGAATGCGTCGATGTCGGAGTCGAGCTTGGTGAAGTAGTCGTCGTTGTCGATGAAATAGACTTGGATTCTCACAGGCTGCATCGAGGCCACCTTCAGAATCAAGGGATGGTCGTTGTCGTTGATTTCGATATTGAGTCCGCTGAGGCGAATCACTTCATGGAGCTGGTTGCGGCGCTCGTTGACGCTGCCGAACTTGGGCATGAAAGTCCTGACCTCGTAACCCTTCCCCTGAAGCGACTGAGGAAGCGATTTTCCGATGGAGGAGATTTCGTTGGCAGGAAGATACGGAGCGATCTCCTGATTGACGAAAAGAAGTTTTTTTGCTGCCATTTTATAAGAATCTAAGTTTTGCAATGCCGCTCCCGGCTCCCGGCGGAGTGTGGTTAGGCATTCAAAATGCAAAGTTACAAAAAATCCCCGATATATGGGATAAATCAAAGTTTAAATTACGTGAAATCGCGTCTCCCGAGGGAGGACGACATGCGTTGCGCCTCGGAGAATGCGCTGTTCGCAGTGAATCGGCAGCCGCCGGAGGCTGTTTTCGAAGAAAAATTGGCTCTAAAATTGATTGATGATTGCGAGAGTTGCAACTTTTTAGTAATTTTGCACTTTGGCAGGAGTCGGGATCCTCCTCTTCAGTCTTTCTCGGGCTGTCGGGCGGATCCGGCGTGTGGCTTCGTCGGCGCGTCTTGCGCGTGGCGGCGATATGGCCGAGTCGTCGGCATGGCGCCTCGCGCGGCTCCTAAGCAACAATAAATAACTTTTCAGCAGAAATTCAAATGCAGATAATCCGCAGCGTCGACGAGTTGGTCGGCTATGTGGCGATGCAGAAGAATCATCACCACAGCATCGGCCTGGTGCCCACGATGGGCGCTTTGCATGCCGGGCATATCTCACTCGTGGAGCGCGCCGTGAAGGAAAACGACACGGCGATTGCAAGCGTTTTTGTCAATCCCACGCAATTCAATAACCCGGACGACCTTAAAAATTATCCGCGCACAGAGGAGGAGGATATCCGAATCCTCGCCCAAGCCGGAGTGGCTGCAGTCTTCGTCCCCTCCGTGGAGGAAATTTATCCCGACGGCGCAAAGCCGGAGAAGGTCTATGATCTCGGCACAGCCGCCGAAGTGATGGAGGGTAAATTCCGCCCGGGGCATTTCCAGGGCGTGGCGCAGATCGTCAGCCGTCTTTTCCTACTCGCTCGCCCCGACAGGGCTTATTTCGGCGAGAAGGATTTCCAGCAGATCGCCGTCATCCGAAATATGGTGAAGTCGGAGGGAATCGAGGTCGAAATCGTCGATTGTCCGATTTGTCGCGATGTCGACGGCCTGGCTCTCTCTTCGCGCAACGCGCTTCTGACCGAGGAGCAGCGCTCGCGTGCCCCGGAGATTTACGCCGTGCTTCGCGCCAGCGTGGAATATTCAATGAGCCATACAGTGGCCGAGACCCACGCGAAGGTTGTCGCATTGCTCGACAGTGTGCCCGAGATGAGGGTCGAATATTTCGAGATAGTCGACGCCTCGACCCTCCTCCCTGTGGAGCAATGGGATGAGGCCGAAAGAATCCAGGGGTGTATCACTGTCTATAACGGCAGTGTGCGCTTAATCGACAATATCCGCTATCGCCCGCTTTCGTCAGAGAGTGTTTGAATTTCAAACTTCCTGACGGCGAAAAAAATCAGCAAGCCATGCTTATAGAAATGATGCAATCCAAGATTCACCGTGTGACTGTCACAGAGGCGAATCTGAATTATATCGGCAGTATCACGATCGATTCGCTCCTTCTCGACGCCGCAGGCATTCTCGAGGGGCAGCGTGTGTGGATCGTCAACAACAACAACGGCGAACGCCTCGACACATATGTCATTGCCGGCAAACCCGGCAGCGGGGTGATCTGCCTCAACGGGGCCGCGGCCCGCAAGGCTCAGCCGGGCGATGTGGTCATTATCATGACCTACGCGCAAATGACGCCCGAGGAGGCCCGAGATTTCCACCCGACTGTGATTTTCCCCGATACGGCCACCAATCGTCTGTAATCGACGGCCGCTGTTGGAACTCCACGGACTCCCCCCCGAGTGCGACGGAGCTTCAATGAAAAAAATGACAATCCAAGAAACTGATTAAAGATGTTTGACAATCTATCAGAGCGTCTTGAGCGCTCATTTAAGATCCTCAAAGGCGAGGGCAAAATCTCGGAAATCAATATATCCGAGGCTTTGAAAGATGTGCGCCGCGCTCTCATGGAGGCCGACGTAAACTATAAGATCGCGCAGGATTTCATCCGCACGGCAAAGCAGAAGGCGATGGGCCAGAATGTGCTGACAGCCGTGAAGCCGAAGGAGATGATGATCAAGATCGTCCACGACGAACTCGTGGAGCTCATGGGTGGCGACCAGGCCCCGATCAATGTCAACGGCCGTCCGGCCGTCATCCTGATGTCCGGTCTGCAGGGCTCCGGTAAGACCACATTCTCCGGCAAGCTCGCGCTTTATTACAAGACTCAAGGCAAGAAGCCGCTCCTTGTGGCCGACGACGTCTATCGTCCCGCCGCGGTAGAGCAGCTGAAAGTGCTGGGCGAGAGCATCGGTGTGCCGGTGTTCAGTCAGCCCGAGAGCAAGGATGTGGTGGCCATCGCCAACGCCGCGATCGCCCACGCCAAGGCCAACGGTCATGACCTCGTGATTGTCGACACGGCGGGCCGCCTCGCTGTCGATGAGCAGATGATGACCGAGATCTCGAATCTCAAGGAGGCATTGAATCCGCAGGAGACTCTCTTCGTGGTCGATTCGATGACCGGCCAGGACGCAGTCAACACCGCCAAGGCATTCAACGACCGTCTTGATTTCGACGGAGTCATCCTGACCAAACTCGATGGCGACACTAAGGGTGGCGCCGCTCTTTCGATCCGTTCGGTGGTCAATAAGCCTATCAAGTTTGTCGGTATCGGCGAGAAACTTGAGGATCTTCAGACATTCAATCCGAAGGGTATGGCCGATCGTATTCTCGGCATGGGCGATATCGTCGGACTCGTAGAGCGCGCCCAGCGCATCTATGATGAGAAGGAAGCCCTGAAGATGCAGGAGAAGATCCGCAAGAATAAATTCGATTTCGAAGATTTCTACGGCCAGATCCAGCAGATCAAGAAGATGGGTAATCTGAAGGATGTCGCTTCGATGATTCCCGGTGTAGGCAAGGCAATCAAGAATATCGAGATCGCCGATGATCCGTTCAAGGGAATCGAGGCGATTATCAATTCGATGACTCCCCATGAGCGCCGCAATCCCGACGTGATCAATCAGTCGCGTCGCCAGCGCATCGCCAAGGGAAGCGGCACATCGCTCCAAGAGGTCAATAAGCTCATCAAGCAGTTTATGGACACCCGCCAGCTGATGACCAAGGCAGCGAAGATGAATCCCAAGAAGATGATGGCCATGGCCAATCAGATGAAGAAGATGGGCATGACGCCTCCGCGCTGATTGCCGTCGACTGACGAATATTTAATAAAAAGCAAAACGGGTGCACGTTCGGAAGAGCGTGCACCCGTTTGCTTTAGTCGATGCGGAGTGGAGCGTCAGAAGGGGAAGTTCATGCCGAAGTTGAGTTCGGCATTGCTGTTGAGGGGCACACATTCTTTCGACAGGCGCCCCAGAGTGCGGTCCATGCCGAAGAAGAGGTTGAAGCCTTTGACGTTGAGGTTGAGCAGCCAGCCGAAGCCTACGCCGTAAGTGCCGGCGGCGAAGTTGGCCGAAGCCGAAAGGCAGTCGACAGGATTGACGTTGGCCGAGAAGCGGAAGTCGGTGGTGGTGAACTGTCCGTTGAATCGCGTGGAGTTGACCATGCCGAATGTCAGGCGGCGATAGTAGGGGAGAGTGTAGCGAACGCCCCAGTTGAGCGTTGTGCGGAGCGAGCGCGTGCGGCTGCCGATGTCGCCTCCGTCCTGGAGTTGATAGAGTTGTTCGATATCCTCTTTCATCTTGTCCCAGGTGGCGTCGGCCTCACCCTCTTCGACTCCGAAGGTATAGTCTGACGTGCCGATCTGATGCACTCCGTCGGTTGTGGCGAGCATCGTGTTGCTCCAGTTGATGAAGCCGAGATCGATAAGCGCGAGGTTGAATTCGAAATCGCGCCATTTATATGTCGCTCCGAGGTCGAATCCGATGCCGAATCCACCAAGTCCGATATTGTCCATATCGATGCCGTCGACATATCGCTGGCCGTTGTCGTCGTAGTCATATGTGAATTTGGCGTGGGCTATGTTGACATATAGGTCGGCCTGAGTGCGTGCGGTCCATGTGTCTTGACCAAGGGTGAGGTCGGCTTTGTTGAAGTAGCCGTCGACATTCGCAAATCCGAGGAGCACCTTTGCGGCGGCTCCCACCTTCAGCCCGGGCACCTGCTTGATTTCGCGCGCGTGGTTAAGCTGGATCTTGGCGTAGGCCGTGCCGCTCATTCCGAAGTCGGAGATGTCGTAGGTGCGGTTTTCGACCCCTTCTTTGAGCAGTGAGAAGAGCGAGCCGGGGGCTCCGATCGTAGCGTCGGCCACAGTCGACACTGTCAGTCCGTTCCATCCTCCGAATGCCTTGAACCCAAACGCGAGGAGGTCCATGTTGAGGCTGGCTCCGAGCTCGTTTGACTTATGGATGTTTTTCATCACTTTCGATTCGGGCACATCCGGATGAGTGAAGAGCACGGTCTTGCCGTCGACGTTGTAGACGAGGCTCGACACATGCAGATTGCCGTGCATTCCGATATTCATGTTGCCCAGAATCGGCATTGTCACGAATCCTTTGCGGCTATCGTCGGTCATCGCGGGGTTGAGCTGATAGCGGTGGGTGTAGTTGTCGAGGTAGTAGCCGGAATATGATGCTTGCGCCAATGCGGGAGCGGCTGATGCCGCGGCGAGGCATGTGGCTATAAGAAGTTTGATGTTGGTGTTCATGATGGCCGTGGCAATTAATCGTTGTCAGTGTCGAGTTTGAGATATTTGCCGCTCACTTTGATGCGGATATTGTCGAGCACGAGCGTCTGCTCGGGCGAGAGAGCGGGCACATCCGAGGGTTCTCCCTGTGCGGTCGAAACGGCCCATGCCTTATATCGGAT
>CAMWNT010000084.1 GCA_947175695.1 uncultured Porphyromonadaceae bacterium | reverse complement strand
AACGCATCATCACCTGCTACATGGCAAACGAGGACTATCCCGAAGACCTCAAACTCGAAATCATCCACGCGATAGACAAACAAAAAGCAGAATTTAACGAATAAACTTATCGGATTGTACGCGTGGACGCGCGATCGCGCGTCCCTACATGCCGCAGAAGGGTAACATATTAAATTACAGCCGTATTAAGCTATAGCGACTTGAATAAAGGCGATATGGCGGGTTATCCTGTGAAGTGGCGGAGGATCGATTCGCCGTCGGAGTAGGGATAGGGCAATAGGGTGACTGCCGCGACGATGGCCACGACGATAATCACGACAACGGCGATCCCAAGCCACTGAAGTGTGGCCGGGACTTCGCCCAAAAGTGCGCGTACCTTCTCGGAACGCTGATCCTTTTCTTCGGTTTCTTTCATAGTTATCTCAATATCAATTATCCGGTTCGCGCGTCAATTGCGCGGTTCTGGGCGCCAACTGCGTGACTCGCGCATAAGCTGTCCGGTTCGGGCGCCAACTACCTGACCCGCGCATAAGCTGTCCGGTTCGCGCGTCAATTGCGCGGTTCAGGGCGTCAGTTGCCTAATTCAAGCTGGTTGCGCACAAGGGTGTAGTAGGCGCCGCGCTTCTCGATCAGTGAGGCGTGATCGCCGCTCTCCACCACCCGGCCGCCGTCGAGCACAATGATATGATCGGCGTTCTTCACCGTCGAAAGACGATGCGCAACGACAATGACGGTGCGACCGCTGTAGAAGTTCTGGAGATTCTCGACAATCGCCCGCTCGTTGCGCGCGTCGAGCGCGTTGGTGGCCTCGTCAAGGAATATGAAGCTCGGGTCGCGATAGACGGCGCGCGCGATGAGAATGCGCTGCTTCTGCCCCTGACTGAGCCCTACGCCGTCGCGGCCGATCATAGTGTTGTATTTCAGCGGAAGCCCGACCACATAGTCGTGGATATTGGCGATACGCGCCGCCTCTTCGAGTCGCTCCATGTCGATCTCGCCGTCGTCGACGGCGATGTTGCGCGCAATGGATTCCGAGAATATGACGCCATCCTGCATCACGACGCCACACTGCCGGCGCCACCATTTGAGATTAAAATCGGCCAGATCGCGCCCGGCTATCGAGATCTTCCCCTCTTCAAGGGGATAATAGCCGAGCATCAGCTTGATCAGAGTGGTCTTGCCACTCCCCGAGCCGCCGACGATCGCCGTCACCTTCCCATGCGGGATATCAAACGTCACGCCGTCGATCGTCTTCCGGCTCGAATGGGGATCATATCTGAAACCGATGTCGGACAACGCGATTGATTTCACATCGTCGAAACTCGCGACGCTGCGACGCTCGGTCTCTTCGTTTTTGCCCTGATGAATCTCGTTGATGCGTTCGAGCGATATCTTCACATCCTGGAATGTATAGATGAGCGACATCATCTGCTCCACAGGCGAATTCAACTGGCCGATGATATACTGCACAGCCAGCATGGCGCCCAGCGTCATGCTCCCGTCGATGACGGCCGTCGCCGCCAGCACAGTGATGATGATATTCTTGACCTCGTTGATAAACACCGATCCGGCCTCCTGACTCTGCTGAAGGCGGAGCACCTTCATCTGCACCATAAAGAGATCGGCCTGCACATCCTCCCATTCCCAACGGCGGCGACGCTCGCAGTCCTGGAGCTTGATCTCCTGCATCGACGTGATGAATTGATAGGTCTTGTTCTGATTCCGCGCCTGCTGCTCAAACAATTCATAGTCGAGCACCTTTCTCCGGCGCAGGAAAACACTTATCCATATCGCATAGACGGCGCTCCCGACAATAAACACCCCGAACACAAGCGGATCATAGACACACAGCACAAAGCCGAATATCAGGAAGCTGAGCAACGTGAACACCACATTGAGCAGCTGCCCGGTCAGAAAGCTCTGCACCCGCGAATGGTCGCCGATGCGCTGAAGGAGGTCGCCCATCAGCTTTGTGTCGAAAAACGACATCGGCAATTTCAGCAGCTTTATAAAAAAATCGCTGACGAGCGAGATATTGATGCGCATCGACACATGCAGCAGAAGCCAGCGGCGTATGAAGTCGGTGGCCGTTCGGCCGATGACGATCATCAGTTCGCCGAGCAACACAAGCCAAATAAAACCGATATCCTTATGCGTGATGCCGACATCGACAATGGCCTGCGTAAGGAAAGGCATTATCAGCTGCAGGCAGCAGGCTATCAGCAGCCCGGCGGCGACGATCGCCAGCACTTTCCCATGGCCCTTGATATAGCGCGAAAGAAACGCCAACGAACTGACAGCCGCTCCCCCACCGGCCTCCGCGCCGTCGAATCCGGGATGCCCCTCGCGAGGCTCGAAAAGCATGGCGATGCCGACGGGCTTATCGCCGTTTCGACCCGAAGCCCAATGCTCCATGAATTCATCGCGCGAATAGCTTGTCATCCCCTTCCCGGGGTCGGCCACATGGAAGCGGCGCCCTTTGCGGCTGATCTTATGTAGCACGACGAAATGATTCTGATTCCAATGGAGCACAGCCGGCAACGGGCATTCCGCCAGGCTCTCGACCGAGAGTCTGACACCCTGCGAATCGAGGCCGAGGCGGTCGGCGCCGTCGGAGATACCCTTTAGCGATACCCCCTCGGTTGTCGCATGACAGACTCGTTCGATCGCTGCGATCGAAGTGTTCATGCCATAATAGCGTGCGATCATGCAAAGGCAAGCGACTCCGCACTGCATCGAATCGTGTTGCCTGGTTATCCGGATTTTCTTTCGCTTCATTCTATTCCAAAGCGGGACGTGTCGTAGGTCTTTTCCTTGCGGTCTTTATATCCCTTGAAGTTATATGCCAGTGTCAGCGTTATTGATCGTTGATAGAAGTTGGTGTCGGAATCCATCCATTGCTTGTCAAGACGGATGCTCTCCCGAGGAATGAGAGTCTCGAGAAGATCCCATCCTTTGAGCGACACCGACAATGAATTGTTGAAGAACTGTCCCGTCAGCCCGGCATTGAGCAGCCATGTGTGCGGGCGTTCCCAAAGTCCGACCACCGACGGCGTCTTGTACATCCCGGTCAATGTGACCGCGATCTTCGGCTTCTGACACACAATAAACGAATTGTCGATCATTATATTTCCGGAAAACGACTTTTTTGAGAAAGAAAGGCCATACCAGTCGGCCGACCGCAACGACTCGGGGCCGCCCTGCAGCGTGATGGTGGAGTAGAATCGATTGCCGATGCTGAGAGGAATATTGAGAGTGAGAAGCACCACAGAATATTTATCGATGTTCGCCTGACGCGATATGGCCTCAAGCGCGTCGGGCGACTGATAGATCTGATCAAGGAAGAAGTCGCTGACATTATAATATGATAAATTGACGACATACTTCTGCTTGAACATGTACATCGCCATCAGCTGATGGTAGGTGGCGGGCCGGAGGGTCGGATTGCCCTCCTCGACGTAATAGGGGTTGGTGTAGGTCTTATAGTCCTGTCGCGTCCAATAGTTGGGGAAGTTGCGATAGGTCATATAGGAGAGCTGGAAAATATGCGTATAGGAGGGCACGTATGTGACATTGACTGTCGGGAGCAACTGATTCTTCTTATACTCCGCGATCTTATACATCTCCCCTTTCAGAAACGCTCCGATATTCAGCCGATTGCCAAAGAAAGGCTTTTGAACCCCGACATAGGCCGATGCGATATATTCGCTGATCGACGAATCGATATCGTTGCCCTCCATATCGGGCGAGTCGGAGACATTGAGCATCCGGCTTGCACTGCGTGTGTCTTCGAAGCTTGCGCCATAACTCAGCGTCCATGCTCTTTTCAACGATATATTGCCGTCGAAATAGACTTTGAATCGATCTACATTCTGAGCCGAGTTGCCGGTGAGCGCCGTTGTCGGGTCGATTCCCTCCATGACAATCCGTTGCGACCGGGTGGCGTGATAGTGGGAATAGTCGACTCCGCCCGAAAGTCCTTTTGTATTGCTATAGTAGGCCGACACGGCGTTGAAATCGTTATCGCTGTCGGATATGGAGCCGAAGTCGCCATATATCGAGTTGGAAGTGCTGGCTACAGTGTGGCGCTTCGGCACAAACTGCCCCGTATAGTTGACCGACAGCGTGTTTGCCGGATTTATCTGCCAGTCGGCCATGGCGTAAAGACGATGGGAATCGCGGAGCCCCTCCGTCACATCCGTATTGACGACATCATATACCTCCGAACCGACTGTGTGCTTTCCGGTCAGCACCGTTTTTTCGATGCTTTTCCCGGAGCTGAATGTATATCCGGCGTTGATATTGACTTTCCCGAGTCCGCCGAATACTGTGGCTCCGAGAGTTCCGGAGGGGGTATGCTTCATTGTGCCCGATGCGCGGACTTTGCCGTTGAACGTATAAGGGGAGTTTTCGCGTATGACGACATTGATCACCGAACTGCGTGTCTTCCATTTGGGCGAGGGAGTGTAGATGACCTCGACACTCTTCACCATTTCCGGCGCTATGCTTTTCAGATAGTCCATAAGGGTCGATGTGTCCATCATCGACTGTCGACCGTTGATATAGACGACACTACCGAACGGCGCGCCTGCAAGGGTGAAATTCTCGCCGTCGATCGACGATATGAGCGGGAGGGCCGCGAGAAGCTCATGGGCGTTGGTGACGGCCCGCGTGGCGATCACATCGTTGAGATCGTTGTAGCTGATGACGCCGTTTTTGACGCTCATCGGGCCACGATCGGCCTTCACCACCAGCTCGTCGAGCTCCGAAGCCTCTTTTATCATGACCACTTCCGGAGCGGCCGACGCGCCCCCCATCGCATCATATTCCGACTTGGCCATTATATATGATTCGTAGCCATCCCGCTCCAAATCGACATACCAGTTGCCTGACGGCTCTTTCAGTTCAAACCGACCCTCAGCGTCAGACACTCCCATATCGACAAACACTGTGTCGGGCAATGCGAAGCACATGCATCCGACCCCCTCGATACCTATACCGGTCTCGGAAATTACACGACCGGTGATCGCGGCGTTAACAACCGGGCACAGCGCGGCACAAAACAATATAAATACTGATAAACGTTTCTTCATAAATTACCTTTCTCGGAACCAAGCTTCCCGGGCTCAACTTTTGATTTAAAAGAGTCGGCTCCCTTTAATCGTGTTAAATTCAAACACTCTCTTAATACAGCATTTCAAACGACCGGATACTTTCGATCACCAGAGACTCTGATACAGGGTTTCCGATTCTGAACACCACACGCACTTTCTTCTTCAGGCATTCCTGATACAAAGCGCGCGAAAGGACATATGTGTCATCTCCCGGACAGTCGATCTCTACCCACCAGTCGCCCTCGGGCTCATCCAATTTGAATCGACCTTTGGCGTCGGTTATCGTTTCACTATACACCACCGAATCCGGAAGCGCATAGCATTTGCACACAGCCCCCTTTATCAAGGAATTGTTCGTGCCTATTATATTACCCTTGATTATTCCGTTTGCCTGAAAGACAAAGAGCATGCAAAGCAAAGCCGGAAGCAAATATCGTTTCATATCAAATTAATAGTTTAATTCATTGATCAGCGCAGGGGCGAATTTGCACCTCGGATCCGGATAGTCCCAATTTTCCCGACCATAAGCCTTGATGACTTTGACCACACATCGCCTTCTCCGATCGTTGCAGTCTTTGAATTCAGAGCATTTTTTGCATGGACTGCTATCTCTGATCATTGAGTCGGGTGAATGATAGATCGTCTGCGCCAGATCAGAATTCCACACTTCTTCTATACTCGCCGACGAAAGATCACCGATGATGAAATCCTTATGCCAATACATTTGTTCGCATACACTCACCTTGCCATCAGGAAGAATGAAGACTTTGTCGTGCAATACGCCACACGCGCCGCCATGGAAACATTCATTGTCGGGACCCTCGCATCTGAATTTTTTGTCTAACGCGTCGTCGCTGAATGTGATCGACTTCTCCGATGTCGGAATGATCCGCTTCTTGACATAGTCTCTGATCTCACACAATTGATTGCGATCGGCTTTGACCTCCATAAAGGAAGCGACAGCATAAACAGATAGTTCGGGCACACGAATCTCCCATAGAGTGAGAGTCTTTATCGACTTTATATAATCATAGAGCGCATCGATCTCCGCTCTATTGGCGTTCAACGATGTCAGCACTGTGTCGATCTGTACGGGATAGCCATATTCCTGGAGCAGAGTGATGGCATTCTTGACGCGCTCCACATATCCGTCGCCGACACCGATCGTAGCTTTCAATGTCCGGTCGTCCATCGAATCAAGCGATAATTGCACCACATTACGATAGCCTGTGGCATAAAGTCGCTCGACAATTTCTTTCGTCAGCGGCACTTTCGTGGAAATATAGGTCGGCTCCATATTCTTCTCCACCAGCCTGGCGATTATCTTATCCCAATCCTTATGAAGGAGTATTTCGCCGCCGATGACATCTACAAATCCTATCTTCAATCTATGAAAATCATCGATCAGCTCAAGTATACGCTCTGTCGGCAGGGGGGTGTGAGGTGTCGATCTGTCGGCATAGCAATACTTGCAATTTGTGGCGCAGCGCGTAGTGAGCATCCACAACACCGAGTGGGGCGCCCTGTGCAGACGCCCGGGCTGCAGATCAATCGCATCACATCTCAAATCGCTAATATCGAATTTATAATCCGGCTCGTCCGAGCTGTCGTCGATAGGGATCAGCACATTTTTCGGGAAGCTCACTTTGACACCCTGCCATTCCGTATAGACGGGAGTTGAATTTCCCATATACTTCTCTATCAGAGAGAACGCGACATTCTCATCTATTGAGAAGCGCGCGGCAAGCGCCGAGATTATCTCCGACGCGGGACGCATGTCGGTGAAGAGGCTCAGAATCATTGCCTGCGTAGGATGCACAAAGCCGATCCAGTCGACAGAGCTGTCGAATTTCCGCTTCTGCAGGGAATACATACATATCCTGTCGCGGTCGTTCTTAAATGAATAATCGGGATTCAAGACCCATATTTTATTTTTCATGTAAAGCTATCGTTCGAAAAGTTGATGGTTGAGGATCTTATGATAGAGAATGACTCGCTTAGGCCGACGTTTGAAAAATGTTAATTCAACGGATATTGCAGTTGTTCAGATAGTTTCTTACGTAGTTGCTGAGATTGGTGGAATGAGAGTCAAGGCCCAGTTTTTTTCTGATCCCGCTGCTCATATTGACATGGCTCGCACGATTCATATACTCTCCTATTTCACGTCCCGTCAATCCGAGCCCATACATGCAGACATATTCGATCTCTTTCTCTGCCAGTCCGCGCTCTTCGAGATGCTTTATGAAATCGGGATAAAGAGCTGTAAACGACAGACGCGTCGCCCGCATGAAATCATTGGCGTTCGCACTTAACATCGCAAACTGCTCTTGGAATTTTTTGGTATATTTTTCGTTGGATGTCAAAGCTGCCGCCAACACCGGATTCAGCAGGTCCATACGCGCATTGATAACCGACCTGACCTCTTCGGTGATATTGATATTAGATTCTGAAATTCGCTTCAACCGACTCAGTTCCTCCTTGAGATTTTCTACAGTCTTTGAAAGATTCGAGATTTCGGTAGCCATATTTTCATGCGCGGCCTGAAGGTCTTTGTTTTTCGACTCAAGCCGCTCATTGTCGGCCTTAACCCGCTCGGCATGCTCTTCGACATCCTTCTTTGCCTTGCCGACAATACGAATTTTTCTGAATATCACGGCTATTATCGCGATCAATGCGACAATACCGACCGCCGAGAGCCATATGATGCGCTTATTCGATCTGATTATGCCGCGCCATTTCACCTCGCGGTCCTGTTGATCAAGCACCCGGTTGGTATTTATGCTCATTCTCGCATAGCTTATAGAATCCTCAACCGCACTGAAATCCTTATAATTCTTAAGCGCAGAGTCATGCTGCCCGGCACGATCGAACAACGTTACGGTGATTGCCCTATATTTTTGATTGACGCGTCCGGTGGTGTCAATACGTGCCAATATACTGAAAGCCTTGTCGTAATCTTCAAGCCGAGTATATGCTGCCACAAGTTCCAGAGAATTCTCGAAATCTTCTATTGAATCATCGCAATATTCAGTAAGATAATTTCTGAGTTCCTCAGTTGTGTCAAACACTCTCACTTTCGTCAGCACGGAATAGTCAAAGTCTCTTTTCTTTTCCTCGCTGACGCCATTGATATTCCGGCAGACGGCGATGATACTATCCGCCCGCTCCTCATTTCGAGATAGCACACATCCATTTAAAGCTCTCTGCCAACTATGGAATTCCCATTCGGTGTTATTAAGATTTTTGAAAATTTCCGCAGCCCTGACATACTCTTCGGTCATATTGACGAAATCATACAAATCATGATCAACCATAGCACGAGCCACCAGACTGCGAGCCAAGGTTATGGAATCCGTAATTCCGGCTATATTATGGGCTCTTACATATGATGCAAGCGCGTTTTCAAGGTCGTTGCCGTTGGAATAGATAACTCCCTGATAGTAGTATGTGCGAAAGCGTTGATCCGGCGTGCCATGGTCGGCATACCAATCAAGGGCCGGCTGGAGGATATCAAAAGTTGTGGTGTCGATATAGTTTTTGTCGAGTGCTATCGTAGTCAGCAATGCATGTCGCGCTTCATCAAATGGCAATACATATTGCGGCAAATTGATGCCCCGAAGGATGGCAAGAGCTGAATCAGGACGTTCTTCCATCACGCTCTCGGCCACATCAAGCTTGCGGACAATATCCTGCCGCTCGATGCAGAACAATATCAAGAGCACCGCCAGCACCGCGGCGGCCAAAACCACCGACCAAATGCATACGATTCGCTTGATACTCTTCATTTGACCTATACTGATTAACCTGAACGGTGATAACACAGACTACACTGCATTAGCTGCCGCGCGCATGAAATTTACTGCTTCTTCTGCTTTTTCTTAGGGAGATCAACATAGAAGCCGCTTCCTTCACAACGACAAATGATCTTGGCCTTTGGAATAGAGTCATTCTTATTCGAACGACCGCCACAAACAGCCATCAGATTTTCGACATCCAATGTAGCGGAAAGGTCGCAAAAATCAACGATTTTTTTCATAAGTCGCTATCTTAAGAATATACAGTTTACAGATTCTCTGCGAATTTACTCAGCACATTCCGTTTCTGCAATTTTTTTAACATTTTTAACACTTCGTTTGAGTCTTGGATTTGTTAATAAAAATTCCCTTAACATATAGGAGTAAGGGGACTCTCCTTAACCATTGACGACTATATAGCAAATAAGCGATGATACTCGTCACCCCATAAATCGGATGTTAGAGGGCTGGTTTCGGAGTGCAAAATTAGGAGGAAAAAGTTTCATCTCCAAATTTAAAGTTTCATTTTTGCATTTTGGTCATAGCTATAAATCAGCACTTTACAAGGAATTTTAAAAATTTTTCGCGACACGCAAAATAAAAAGTTTCATATCGGGCATTTTCGACCCCTTTTTCAGGACTTTTTCAGGACTTCCCATCCGCGACGTTCGGCAAGGGCGCATACTGCGGCCAACGCCTCTACAACGAAAAAAATTCCGCCGACCGGACACACCATAGAAAGTCCGGTCGGCGGAAATCACGTTTATGAGGAGGCGAGTTTATAAGGTGATTGTGGATGTTGAGTGAGCGGGAGTCGTGGGGGGGGGGGGGGGGGGGGGGGGGGGGGGGGGCGGGGGGGGGGGGCGGCGGGGGGGGGGGGGGGGGGGCGCGGCGCGGGGGGGGGGGGGGGGGCGGCGGGGGGGGGCGGGGGGGGGGGGGGGGGGGGGGGGGGGGGGGGGGGGGGGGGGGG
>CAMWNT010000083.1 GCA_947175695.1 uncultured Porphyromonadaceae bacterium | reverse complement strand
TTATCACGCCGATGGTACTGCGAAAGCGGGAGAGTAGGTAGTCGCCCCCTTAATCAAGAGGCTTGCTCACAAGGCAGGCCTCTTTTTTTTGCGCATTATTTTCCGCAAGCGAAGTTAAACCTTATCCCGCCGATGGTGATGGTCTTTTTGGGAAAGCGGGAGAGTAGGTAGTCGCCCCCTTAATCGAGAGGCTTGCAAATCTTGCAAGCCTCTTTTTTTGCGCATTATTTTCCGCAAGCGAAGTTAAACCTTATCCCGCCGATGGTGATGGTCTTTTTGGGAAAGCGGGAGAGTAGGTAGTCGCCCCCTTAATCATAGAGGCTTGCTCAAAAAGCATCCTCTTTTTTTGCATTAGGGGATCTTGGGAATCTCGAGAATCTCGAGAATCTTGGGAATTTCGGGGATCTCGGGGAGCGTGAGAATCTCGGGAATCTTGGGGATCTTGGGAATCTTGGGGATCATAGGAATCTCGCGGATCTCGGGAATCTCGAAGATATAAGGGATCATGAGAATCTCGAGAATGTCGGGGATCTTCTGGATCTCGGGGAGCTTGAGGATCTCAGGAATTTGTAGTTTTTTATGGGATAGTTTGGCTATGTCGGATTTTATTGCTAATTTTGTAAGCCGATTATATCCAAATTTTTCTTTGATTGGCTTCGCTGCAGACTTTGGCCGGTCGGAGCGTCTGTCAGTCAGGGAGTTCTTTGGGTTGTCGCTGTGTGTGGCTTGGCGCTTCTTTATCAAGCCGCCATATGTAGACGCCCGGATCGTTAATCAGAAATAATAACAAAGATAAAGTGGATACTTTAAGCTACAAAACTCTCTCCCTCTCCGCAAATTCGATCGAAAAGGAGTGGGTAGTGATCGACGCTACCGACCAGGTTCTCGGTCGCCTCTGCTCAGTCGTTGCGAAGATTCTTCGCGGTAAGAATAAGGCTAACTATACTCCGAACCTTGACTGCGGCAGCAACGTAATCATCATCAACGCTGAGAAGGTGAAGATGAGCAACGACAAAATGAATACGCGCGAATATCTCCGCTATACCGGCTATCCGGGCGGTCAGCGCGCCTTTACTCCCGCCGATCTGATGGAGAAGTCGTTTAAGAAGACTGTACACGCAGGTCGTCACCCCCTCTATATCAAGGTGGTGAAGGGTATGCTTCCCAAAACAAAACTGGGCGCTGCTCAGCTCCGTAATCTCTATGTCTACAATGGCAGCGAGCACCCCCACGGAAATGTGAATCCTACAGTTATCGACATCAATAAAGTGAAATAAAGAAGATGGAAAAAGTTAATGCAATTGGCCGCCGTAAAGCTGCTGTGGCTCGCGTATACCTCACAGAGGGCAATGGTCAGATCACAATCAACAAGCGCCCCCTCGACGTGTATTTCCCCTCTTCGATCCTCCAGTATGTCGTTAAGCAGCCGCTCAACACACTTGATGTGGAGGGAAAATATGATATCCTCGTTCATCTTGACGGTGGCGGCTATAAAGGCCAGGCTGAGGCTCTGCGTCTCGCTATCGCCCGCGCTCTCGTGAAGATCAACCCCGAAGACAAGCCCGCTCTCCGCGCTGAAGGCTTCATGACTCGCGACGCTCGCGCCGTTGAACGTAAGAAGCCCGGTCAGCCCAAGGCTCGCAAGCGCTTCCAGTTCTCCAAGCGTTAATCGAATTATCAGTTTAGTATCTAAATTCTGCGGATGGGAATATCTTGGCTCCGCGGCTTGAAGCCCCGGACGCTTAAGCAGAAATCCGGCCCCCGGATCCTCTACCGCAGGATTGATATCAACAGAAAGTAAACAACTATATAAAAAATGGCAACACCCACATTCGAACAACTTCTCGAGGCAGGCTGCCACTTCGGCCACCTCAAGCGCAAATGGAATCCCGCAATGGCTCCCTACATCTTCATGGAGCGCAACGGCATCCACATCATCGACCTCTATAAGACAGCTGCTAAGATCGAAGAAGCAGCCAACGCTCTGAAGCAGATCGCCAAGAGCGGCCGCAAGGTGCTCTTCGTAGCCACTAAGAAGCAGGCTAAGGAAGCTGTAGCTGAAAAGGCTCAGAGCGTTCAGATGCCTTACGTGATCGAGCGCTGGCCCGGCGGTATGCTGACCAACTTCCCCACAATCCGCAAGGCTGTGAAGAAGATGACTCAGATCGACAAGATGACTAAGGACGGCACTTTCGACAACCTGTCTAAGCGCGAGAAGCTCCAGATCACTCGTCAGCGCGCCAAGCTCGAGAAGAACCTCGGTTCGATCGCTGATCTTTCGAAACTCCCCGCCGCTCTGTTTGTGGTTGACGTTATGAAAGAGCACATCGCTGTAGCTGAAGCCAACCGTCTCGGCATCCCCGTGTTCGCAATCGTCGACACTAACTCGAATCCCGAGAACGTTGATTTCGTGATCCCCGCCAACGACGACGCTTCGAAGAGCATCGACGTAATTCTTGGCGCTGTATGCGCTTCGATGGCTGAAGGTCTCGAAGAGCGTAAGGTCGAGAAGGCTGACGCCCCCGAGGAAGTTGAGGCTTCCGAGGCTCCCGGCAAACGCCGTCGCGTAGTACGTCGCAACGAAGCTGCAGCCGAGGCTCCCGCAGCCGAAGCACCCGCAGCTGAAGCAGCAGCCGAGTAAATTGATATATAAAGGGTGGCTCCGGACCGCATCGCCGACAATTGACAAGTCGGATTCCGGCCCCCGCCCAAGCGCAAGATAATATCTCCGCCCGGGCGATTTCCTCGGGTGGAGATTGCTTTTTATCAAGCGCTTCGAAATTGAATTCAATCATATTTAATCTATATATTTATCTCCTATTATGGCAGTATCTATTGAAGACATCAAAAAGCTGCGCCACATGACCGGCGCCGGCATGATGGACTGCAAGAACGCTCTCGCTGAAACCGAGGGCAATATCGAGGCCGCTATCGAGATCATCCGCAAGAAGGGTCAGGCTGTAGCCGCCAAGCGTGAGGATCGTCAGGCAGCCGAAGGCTGTGTGCTCGCAGCCTGCAAGCCCGGCTTCGCCGCTATCGTAGCCCTGAAGTGTGAAACTGACTTCGTTGCTAAGAACGAGTCGTTCCGCGCTCTGACAAAGGCTATCCTCGACAAGGCTGTCGAGGCCGGCGCTAAGTCGCTCGAAGAAGTGAAGGCTCTTGATCTCAACGGCCGCACTGTTGAAGAAAACATCACTGATGAAATCGGTAAGACCGGTGAGAAGATGGAACTCGGCGAATACGTATTCGTTGAAGCTCCCACTGTCACTGCATATGAGCACCTCGGCAATAAGCTTGCTACAATCGTCGGCCTCTCTGTAGAGGGCATCGACCAGGCTGTAGGCAAGGAGATCGCCATGCAGGTTGCAGCTATGAACCCGATCGCAGTGGATCGCGAAAGCGTACCCGCCGAAGTGATCGAGGGCGAGCGCACCGTAGCTATCGAGAAGACTAAGGAAGAGCAGGTGAAGAAGGCTGTCGAAGCTGCCATCAAGAAAGCCGGCATCAACCCGAATCTCGTAGACAGCGAGGATCACATCGCTTCCAACATCGCTAAGGGATGGCTGACTGAGGAAGAGGCTGCAAAGGCTCGCGAAATCGCTGCCGCTACAGCTGAGGCCAAGGCTGCCAATCTCCCCGCTCAGATGATCGAAAACATCGCCAACGGCCGCGTCAACAAGTTCCTTAAGGAAACTGTGCTCATGGAGCAGGAATACCACCGCGACGCGAAGATGACTGTTGCCGATTATCTCAACAGCGTTCAGAAGGGTCTCGTAGTAGTTGCCTTCAAGCGCGTTAACCTCAATGAGGATTAATCTACCGATAGAGTAGAGACATAATCGCATAATTTAAAAGGAGAGACCGAAGATCGATTCTTCA
Source organism: uncultured Porphyromonadaceae bacterium (assembly GCA_947175695.1). GTDB lineage: Bacteria > Bacteroidota > Bacteroidia > Bacteroidales > Muribaculaceae > Lepagella. Next base: position 5,999 of record CAMWNT010000083.1, on the reverse strand, counting down.
GTCTCTCCTTTTTCTATTTTCGCGAGGGCCGCGCAATGTGAGGGCCGCGCAAGCGCGGGTGCACTGACAAAGATGCGCTACCCCGGGGGCGGTAAGCTTATTTTCGCGAGGGCCACGCAATGCGAAGGCCGCGCAAGCGCGGGTGCACTGACAAAGATGCGCTGCCCCCGGAGGCGGTTAGCTAATCGCTAATCCGGCGAAGGGGGCGGGGGATGAGAATTCGTGGGTGCGGCCGTCGGCGGGGGATGAGAATTCGTAGGTGCGGCCGTCGGCGGGGAATGTGAATTCGAGGCGAGCGGCATGCAGGTGAAGTCGGGTGTGATTGCCGGGGGTGCGTAGCCCGTATAGCGGATCGCCGACGATGGGCATTCCGAGTCCGAGCGTGGATGCGGCATGGAGGCGGAGCTGATGGGTGCGTCCGGTCATCGGCCGGAATATGACGCGGCTGTAGCCGTCGGCTGATGAGATGAATTCATAGTCGGTGACTGCCTCCTTCCCCTCTTCGAGATCCACACGCTGGCGGGGACGGTCGAGCCAATCGGGCGAAAGGGGGATAGAGATTCTACCGCTTTTCGGTATCCCTTTCAGTCGATAGTCGCCTTCAAGGATGGCTTCGTAGGTCTTTCGGATTTGGCGTGTGGCGAAGAGCCGCTGGAGAGTCTTGAATGTCGAGGGGTCGAAGGCGGCGATGATCAATCCGGATGTGGCCTGATCGAGGCGATGAGCCATTTTGACGTCACATTGGGGGCCGTATTTTGTTTTGAGCCATTGCTCAACGGAGAGGGCCGATCCCTTGCCGGGGACTGAAAGCATCCCAGCGGGCTTATTGACAACGCAAAACCATTGGCATTCAAATATGATTTCCGGCTCGCTGAAGGTGGTTGAATTCCGATCGGCCGAGAGTGGAGGATAGATATCAAGGCCTCCGAGCATCCATGTCAACACCGGAAGACATTTTCCGCGACACGCGGGATAATGGCAGCCGCTGATGCGCACTTCGCCATCTTTAGGCATACCAAACCAGTATTCAGCAATTTCAACCGGACACAGACTGCGGAGATAGGCCGCCTGCAAGAGTTTCGGTGCGCAGCATTCGCCGGCTCCCGACGGGGGCACTTTCAGCGGGGTAGAGGCGAAAATATCGCTCAGACTTCGCGACCGACCGAGAGAATCGAGAACCTTGAAATTATCGAAGAGCCATTTCTGGAGTTCTTCCGACATTGCGCGGCGCCGCTGCTTCATTTCATCAAGCCGGCGGCTGAGTTGATCGACAAGGTCGGCCGGCGGCTTCAGGGCTGCGGCATTACTTTTTTTCAACCTATTGAGTTCGGCTTTTTCAAACTGACTTTGTGCGATCAAAGCCGCCATTTGGTTATCGTCGAGATTGCCAGCTTCCCGCATTGCGTCTCTTTCAGCTTTCGAACGCCGACAGAAATCCTTATATTCCGACGCCTTGGCTTCGAGCGATTGTCGTTGACTGTCGAGATTGCGGATCGCTTCGACAAGATCATGCTGCTCGAGATTTCGGATCTCACGAGTCAATTGGCTGATTTCAGCTTCCTTAGTCTTGAAATATCCGTCGGGACGGAGGTAGTCAAACACCGGCTCGACAAACATCGGGTGATGAAACCCATTCTCGCCGAATTGTCCCGAGAAGGCATAAAGAGTGTGCCGACGACCATTGGCGTCATCGGCCAGGAGGATGCCGATCATCTTCCCCTTATCGAGCTCGCGACAGAGCGCGACGTCGTCGGGGTCAACGCTATCGCGCAGCGACTCGATCCGGTCGAGCAGACGGCGGTGCGCATCGATGGCCTCGGCCGACGGTTGATAATCAAAAGGGTTGTTCATTACTTGTCAAAGCGCTTGATTAGATTTCAAAGATAGTCAAATCATGCCGATTATGCAAGTCGCAAAGAGGGGCGGGGCGTTTAGGGTCATTCGGGAAATTTGAATTCTTCCGTGGCAATTTAAAGAATTGTTGAGAAATGCCGTTAATATAATCGGGTGGGCAACGCTATTAAGCGAATCGGGGCACAGTTAAGGAATATGAGTGAAAGTAGATCGAAGATATCGCGGATAGTCGGATGGGTGAAGCGTTGGTTTAGCAGACTGTTGTCGGCTTCTGTGTCGGCGCGCGTGTGGCTTGCGCTGACGTTGGTGGCTTTGATGTCGGTGGTAGATATTATAGGCTATTATCTGGAGTATTCGCGCTCGTGGATAGTCATTGCGGGAGTAGTCAGCTTTGCGGCGCTAAAGGGTGGGATACTGTCATTATCACTATGGCTGACGCGTCGTTGGTGGGTGGCTCGCGTTGCGGTGTGGCTCTTCATCGCCGGGTTTGCGTTGCTTTCGATAGTCAATGCCGTCAGCTATATGCTCTATGATTTCGGGATTTCCACCAAACTGCTGGCGATCATCTATGAGACGAATCCCTCCGAGGTCAGGCAGTTTATGCCAGGACTTTTCGATAATCTGCAGACGACGATGCGCACGTGGCGATTTTGGTTGATAGTCGTGGCTATTGTTGGTGCGTTCTATTTTGTCGGGCGTATTCGCAGGCGCGTGTTCAACGCTGTGGCATTGTCGCTTGCGTTGCTTGGTGGGGTGTATTTCGTATGGTTTGTCACGACATCGCGTCGCGCCCGCACAAGTCATATCATCTACGCCCGCACAGCGAAATATTGCGGCAACATGATCAGCGACATGAAAAATATGCGTCGCCAGATGGCTATGCGTCGCCCGCTCCCCGACCGAGAGACGGCCGTCTCCGAGCGATGGGCCGAGAAGGTGGTGCTCGTAATCGGCGAGTCGGCCTCGCGCGATCATCACTCCGTCTACGGCTATCCATTGCCGACGACCCCCTTTGCGCAGAGCGGGCGGGATTCTCTTTATGTCTTCGACAACGCGCTGGCATCGTCGACCGCGACGAGCGAGAGTGTGCCGCGAATGATCACATTCATACCCGACGGGCCCTACGACGGCGCGTGGTATGAATATCCGACGCTTCTGAGTCTTTTCAAAGCTTACGGCTACTCCACTTATTGGCTCTCCAACCAAGAGCGGACCGGAGATTTTTCGAATCTTTCGGGAATTCTGTCGTATGACGCCTCGGAGGTCAGATATGTCGGATCGTATGATTCGGAGGATAATCTGACGAATTGGTATGACGATGTGTTGCTTCCCGAGCTGCGCGGGCGCTTGCGCAACGACTCTACGGCTCAGTTATTTAGCCTGCATCTGATGGGATCGCATGTCGACTACAGGCAGCGCTATCCGCGCCGGCGGGCACGGTTTACGGCCCGGGACGTCATGCGCGGCACGCCGTCGCGCCCGTGGCTCACGGAGTCGAAAGCCTCGACAGTCGCTCATTACGACAATTCAATCGCATTCACCGACAGCGTGCTTTCGGAAATTGTCGGCACACTTCGTGATCTTCCGCGCCCGGCGGCCATGATATATGTGGCCGATCATGGCGAGGATGTCTATGACGATCGCGATTTCCTCGGTCGGGATGATCGATTTGCGTACGTGCCGTTCTACATTTACGTCAACAACGCGTATCTCGCGGCGCATCCCGAGATGGCCGCGCGGCTGCGCGAGTCGGTGCACACGCCATTTTCGACAGCGAATCTGATTCACGCCTTGATCACGCTGACAGGCTCGCGCTACTCGCGCTACGATTCGTCGCGCGATTTCCTATCGCCCTCATTCCAGGCGCGCCCGCGCTATGTCGACGACAAGCCGCAGGATTGAATGAAGATTTTACATTCAATCCCTGACTCTATAGCAATTGATGCACCGCACAGCGTTGACCTTACCGGGGCTCAACAGTCGTGAAATATTTCGGCACGCGCCGCGGTCGCGGCAAGTCTCCGTAAAGATTGCATCGCGAAGATTTAAAGGATTGTCAGAGATACTCGCCTTCCGAGACCCTCGAAGATTCGGAAGAGGGTATTGAGCTGAACATCGGCTTTCCCGTTTTCCAGACGGGAGATATAGGTTTTCTTTGTGCCGATACGCTCGGCAAGCTGTTCTTGTGTCAGTCCTGCTTTAAGACGTTCTGCTTTAAGAGTCTCGGCCAGACAAAAGGCAGTTGCTTCGGCATCAAATTGTTCACGCTCCGGCGTCCCTGACTTGCCGTATTCTGCATCAAGAAGCTCGTCGAATGTACGCGCGTTCATGATGGCTTCTTTCTTTGCTTTATCCATTATCTTTATCGTTAAAGTATTCTTTCATCAATTTTTTAGCTCGCTCGATTTGCTGCTTGGGAGTCTTCTGTGTCTTCTTCTGAAAACCGTTGAAGAGAATTACAAGAGAACCTTCGTCAAAGCAACAGAAGATGCGGAATATGTTATTCCCGACTTCAATGCGGATTTCATATAACCCGTCGGCATCTTCCATATTCTTCAGAATGGTCTTTGGAACTCTATCCACAGTCTTGACAACATTGATGCAGTAGTTTATTTTGCGTCTTACCGCATCAGTCTGAGCCACGTAAAACTCCTTGAAGTAGTCTTTATATAGCTTTATGGTCCGATTCGCCATATTTAATTATACAACCGCAAAGTTAACTAAAAAGTTTACTTTATCCAAATTGTTTATAGATTTGTTTCAGAGAGATTGATAGAGTGTCATTTCCCTATTCAACAATCTTACCACGAAGCCATTCGGCTCGCGAAGGCGATGAAGCTCATCCCTTGAGCCGGATTCAATTCGCCCTCCACCAAGCGTAGTCAATTGACTCCTAAGAGTTCGATTTCGAAGATGAGGGTCGATCCACCCGGTATTCCCGGCTGATTGAAGCGGCCATAGCCCATTTCGGCCGGGATATAGATCTCCCATTTGTCGCCGACGTGCATGCGTTGCATGGCGATGATCCAGCCCGGGATAAGATCGCGGAGCCGGAATGCCGGGGCAACTCCCCCACGACTGCTGTCGAAAGTCTTACCGTTGATGGTTTTGCCCGTATAATGGACTGTCACCACACTGTTGCGATCGGGCGATTTCGATTTCTTATCGCCGCTCTTGATCACTCGATAGCATACCCCTTTCTCGAGCACGCCGACATCTTCACGCGCCGCAGTCGCGGCGAGCCATTCACGATTTTTCTGTATGTATTCCTGTTTTGCCATATACTCTAAACGCGACAAAACGGCTAAAGAGTGTGTCGGGGCATTAAGCGAAAGGAAATCTTTTATGCAATCTGCGGATTCTTATTTGCCGTTTTCCGCGCGATTCCGACTGAAGAATTACTTCCCGATCTGACAGGAAGACCCGGACCGCTTCCGAGGCGGCCCGGGGCATCGATCGTCGAGTGCTGGGATGTGATTAAGAATACTGTTTTTCTGACGATTTTGTTTTGGCGATATATGTAAATGCGTGCCGGAATCTTTACCATACGGCCGACACGTCAGACTGAATTAATTTCTTGAGTAGAGGTTGCCGCCACACGACAAAATATCCCTTTCCACATCCTTGAGATCTTGATATGAAAAAGGAGACGATTCCGGCCGGATAGCCGAATCAGACAAATTGAAGAAGTGGAAACAGGGGGTCATTGTCAGAAATCAAATAAGAAGCTCATCCGCCGGACTGCGGCAGACGATTCTAAACTCATTGATTCTGCAAGACGGGACGCAGATAAAAAACTTCAGAGGATAAAGGGAGAAAGAGCCGTCCCATCACTTTCAGTCGTGATAGCTTCTTAATCAAGCACTATCGCCGACTGAATTGCCGAGGTGATGTAGTTCTCCCGACAGCGTGGCCGACTGCGTAGCCGTGCCCGCTGCTTTGCGCGACAAAGTTAAGACTTTTATTCCATTCGTGCAAATAATTTCTCACCAATCATGCTTCGCGCAGCCATTCCCACAATACTGCCGCAATATCTATCTAAGTCCACGCTATCCCCGTAATCCTCATCGAAATCCTCATCGAAATCCATACCCGGATCTTCGACACTTAAGAGCTTAAAAAAATAATTTAAAAAATTGACACAA
>CAMWNT010000082.1 GCA_947175695.1 uncultured Porphyromonadaceae bacterium | reverse complement strand
TTGCTGATGGAAATTCTCTTTACATTCTTCTTCGTACTCGTAATTTTCGGAGTGCCCGATGAACGCCTTGGTTTCGGCAACTTTAGTGGCATTGCAATCGGTCTGGCTCTCGGACTGGTCAACATTGTCGGAATCCCCGTCGACAACTGCTCCGTCAATCCCGCGCGTAGCTTCGGCCCGGCACTCTGGTCGCCCGCCGCTTGGCCCGACTTCTGGATCATGGTTGTCGGTCCGCTCGTCGGCGCGCTGATCGCTGCGATTGCGTGGAAGGGTATCCTCGCCACACGACGCAAGGAAGACTCCATGCAGCAGGCCGGTTAAAGCGGCTGCCGCAGTTTATAGAATAAAAAAGAAGCGTTTGCCTCAATTCAGGCAAACGCGTCTTTTTTATTGATTTTTCGGGGATCTTGTGAATCTCGGGGATCCTGAGGATATCGTGGATCTCAAGATTCCGGCTTTAGTTGCGGATGGCGATTTTGCGGCCGGCTACGATGTAGAGGCCGGCGGGGAGAAGGCCGAGGTCGCTCTTTTTGGCGTTGTGGATGGCGATGCGGCCGTCGATGGTGTAGACGTTGCAAGGCCAGATATCCGATTCCGCGTCAAGTTCGTTGACGCCGACATCATTGGATGTGGCTTCAGCGCGAATCTCACCGATTGAATACATCCCCAGCGTCGGCGCCTCAAATGTCGAAGCCGGAGAGATCACTTCGTTGATAATCCATTCGCCGTTGCGGATCACAGTCACCATCACGTTCTTGCCCTCCGGCGCCGTGAAACTGAGCGAAAGCGGAGTGTTGAAGTTCATGCGATAGGGGGCGTAAGCCGCTCCGGTAGCAGGATTGACTTCAAGGCCGGAAGCTGTGACGTCGGTCAGTGAGATGACCCAGTTCGGCACACTAAATCGATTCCAGCCATAAGATGAAAACCAGCGGTTGACAAGCTCCTGATCCGCGTTAAGCCAGATCTCGCGATATCTCGCCGGATTGAAAATGTTTTCGCGGAACGCAATGGGGGCAGAGTTGGTGAAATCTACAAAACGCAGATTGTCGGCCGAATAGAATGTGCCGGGATCAAGCGCTGTCAATGTCGATGGCAGTTCTACGCTTTCGGAAGATGCGAAAGTGAAGGTGTTGTTGCGGATCGCGCTTATATCATATCCATCCACGACTTCCGGGATGCGGATATCGCCTGAGTAGGGATCGCCCGCAGGAGCTACGGCTACGGCTGTGCGGTCGGCTTCCGAAGTGACGACATATGCGATGCCATCGGATGATTCCATGATGTCAGAATCGACAAGGAGCGGCGCCGGCGCCGAAAGGGGATTGCCCGCTTCGTCGGCTACACACCATAGATAACGTCCGGCGTTGATGCCAAGATCCGTAGGACGCACCTGGCCGCGCACTTGTGAATTGCCCGGCACATTGCCCGATAAGGTGACGGGGAGAGTCTGCACTGTTTCGAGTGACTTCGGATCAAGCAAAATGAAGCGGAATTGCATATCTTTCGACATGATCGAAGTGTTGCGCACTGTGAAATAGAGCGATTCGTTCTTGCCGGCGGTCAGGAAATTCGGCGAAAGATCCGTGATCACAAGTTCGGGGTCGGCTGTGGTCAGTTCTCGTGGGGCGGTGGCAATTGTGAATTCATAATCATCGGCATACACCTTGCCGTCCATATCGAGGATCGAGAAAGTATATTTTCCTGCGGGGAGATTGCCGGCTACCGTGATTTCCAGATCCTGCGAACTCTTGGCCGGGATGAAGAAATTCTCCATCGCCGACGCGCTTCCTCCGAAATCATCATCATCCATCAGCGACACGCCGATTGTGCCCATAAAGTCGCCGTCGCCGACATTGACTACCGGCAGACGGAAAGCGAGCGGCATTCCGCTATAGAGATTGTCGAGACTCTCGGGAGTGCCGAATAGAAGTTCGGAAGAGCTTGCCGTGTCGGCTCCAAGATTGGAATATGTGGCCGATCCGTTGCTGACGGTCAGTCCGACGTAATTCTGAAGGCCGATCTTGACGAGCATCGGCTGCCATTCGGATTCGCCCGCGGGGAGATAGACCGGAGTGACATGATAGAAACCGTCGGGAAGCGAGGGGAGCGAATTGGAGCTAAGCCCGGGAGAGCCATAGAAAGGCTCCAGAGTGACCTCCGACCCGCAATTGATATACACCGGGGCAAAATCGCGGCCATCAGCCGCTTCGACTTTCAGTCCGGGACGGAATGTGATCGATGTGCCGAGGGGGTTATAGATGAGGTTGTTTCCCTCGGGGTCGTTCTTGATCTCAAACATATTGCCCGATGAGTGATAGAAACCGCCGCTGATAAGAATTTGCTTCTGAGTGGGTTCGGCCGATTCTGTGCCCGGGCGTATGCCGGTGATGATGCTCTGTTGCGAAGTGTAGCCGGCTTCAAACGAGCCCGCGCCGCCACTTGCCGGATTGAGGGCCGTCAGCAAGAAATAGCCATCTTCATATCCGCCCCATCCCCAGTTGAAATGGAAATAATCATTCTGAGAATATCCGTCGCACACGAAAGCGTGGCCACCTTGAGCCGACGCACCGGTATAGAACACCGGACGACCTTCGGAAAGTTCCGTATAGACCGCATCGGCCCATTCGGAATATGGAGTGTAGTCTTTCCACATCATCTTCAGATCGGGTGCATATTTGAAATAGACGGGCATGGCGTAGTGTACCTGATAATTGTAGGCTCCGCTTGCGTAGGCCGAATACATCATGTCGACAGCCGCTCCACACTGACGCATCAGCGTGGCCACGGCCTGCGCCTGCGAGTTGGTGTAGCTTCCGGATTGATAATCGTCGATCATCAAGCGATAATTATAGGTGGTTCCGTCGAAATCGACGCCTCCGCGAGATCCGGTCGGATTGCGCGGCCACTCATGATAGCGTATGATCTGAGCATAGGCAGTGGCGACACACCCTGTCAGGCACATCCGACCCTGCGCGTCGGTAGGGCAGAGGAGGTTGTAGGGGGAATCCTGGTTCCAGCGCGTAGTGACCAGCGGCTCGATCTCCGCGCGGCGAGCTCGCATTCCGGGAGCGGGGCGGCGAGCAGACGATGTCTCCGGGGTGGGGATAAACCGCGAGATTTCGTCAGAGTAACCCTTCAGCCACTCCCGCATGTTGTCGGGGAGGCGTGACTCGTCAAACTGTCCGGCATCCGAATAGCCGAGCACCGCCGGCAATCGATCGTCGGCCGATATGATAACGAAACCGTTGTCACTGTTGAATACATAATAAAGAGGCGTCTCGCCGTCGCTGCTCGTAAATGCGAGCGAGAGACCCCCGGCTCCGGGAGTGCGACGGATGCCTTGCGGATTCTCTGCCAGAAAGCCGGCAGCTTCAGCCATGGCTGCCTCGGGAGCAACCGGCGCGCACCAGGCATCGGCGCCGCCGCCGAGAGTCATGACAAAGGCCGCCAGGCCCACTCCGATCGATGATATATGGAAAGATTGTTTCATGAATGGCATGAGGATGTTAAATGTGATACTTGCTTATGTGAGCCAAAGTTACAAAAAAACTCATGAAAAACTGTTATATTTGTGACAAAATTGAGAAAACTACCGTAATAAGCATATGAAAACACTTATCATCACCCCTGCCCGATACGATTCAACGCGCTTCCCGGGCAAGCCGCTCGCCCTTCTCGGCGGTCGCGAGATTGTGGTGCGCGTCATGGATCGCATCTCTAAGCTGGGGAAAATGTGTGTGGTCGCCACCGACGACCAACGCATTCTAAAAGTTGTAGAAGGGGCCGGATATATGGCTGTCATGACATCACGCTCCCACCGCAGCGGCACCGATCGCGTCAACGAAGCGCTCGGAAATATCGAACGTTCCACGGGTGAGAAATTCGATGTGATAATCAATGTGCAAGGCGACGAGCCCTTTGTCGACACCGAGCAATTGCTCGCTCTCGAAAGATGCTTTGAAGATCCCGCTACAGACATCGCCACATTGGCGCGCCCATGGCCGGCCGACCTGCCCGAAAGAGGTCTGGAAGATCCGAATCTTGTCAAATTGGTCAAAAGTGAATCGGGGAAGGCTCTCTATTTCTCACGAAGCGTCATTCCATATCTGCGGGGTGTAGCACGCGAAGAATGGCCCTCGCGCAACCGCTACTTCACCCATATCGGGATCTACGCGTATCGCGCCGACGCGCTCCGGGCGATAGCCGCGCTTCCGCAGTCGCCGCTCGAACAGGCCGAATCGCTCGAACAGCTCCGCTGGCTCGAAGCGGGATATACGATCCGAGTGGCCGAAAGCGAGAGTGAAAACATCGGCATCGACACCCCCGACGACCTTCGCGCCGCCGAGGAATATCTCGCCGACCATCCCGAATAAAAGCCGAATAAAGCTGACAGAGGACAAATAAACCTCAATATTCCGCAAATTAACCATGGCTAAATATTGACTGACAATCAAAAAATTGTTAACTTTGCAGTCGGATAGCCTGACGCGTCAGTTTATTATAAATAAAGCGTGATCTCAGACTATTCTCAGGCTTATGCAACTCACCCAAGACATACGGCCGCGACATTGCAGGCTGATGTTGCAGATAAATTAAATATTAAGGTAAGAGTCTGATATTAAGGTAAGAGTCTGACTCTTGACTACCCTGACAAGAAAGATTTCAAGAAGAAGTTATAGATTAAAAAATGAAAAAAAGTGCACTTCAGAGAGTGCGGGCGGAATATCAGCCCAAACTCCCCAAGGCTCTCCAGGGGCCGGTGAAACTCAAAGTCGGCAACGCTACTGAATCCGTAGCCGACCAGGACGAGATCAAATCCCTCTTCCCCAACACCTACGGCATGCCCGTAGTGGAATTCGAACTCAACGAAAAGCCCGAGCGTGTTGAAGAGCCCTTCAATGTCGGCATCATCCTTTCGGGCGGCCAGGCTCCCGGCGGCCACAACGTGGTCAGCGGTATCTTCGACGGCATCAAAAGCCTCAACAAAGAATGCCGTCTCTACGGCTTCTTGATGGGTCCTTCCGGTTTCATCAACCACCAGTATATGGAGCTGACAGCCGGCTACATCAAGGAATACCGCAACACCGGCGGCTTCGACATCATCGGTTCGGGCCGTACGAAGCTTGAGACTCCCGAGCAGTTCGACGCCGGTCTGAAAGTGCTTAAGGAGCTTAACATCAAGGCTCTCGTCATCATCGGCGGTGATGACTCCAACACCAACGCCGCTGTGCTTGCCGAATACTATAAGGCCAACGGCGCCGACGTGCAGGTGATCGGTGTGCCCAAGACAATCGACGGCGACCTTAAGAACGAATGGATCGAGACATCCTTCGGCTTCGACACAGCCTGCAAGGTATATTCCGAAGTTATCGGCAATATCCAGCGCGACTGCAACTCCGCAAAGAAATACTATCACTTCATCAAGCTCATGGGCCGCTCGGCATCTCACATTGCCCTCGAATGCGCTCTTGAGACTCAGCCGAATGTCTGCCTCATCTCCGAGGAAGTCGCTGCGAAGCGCATGACTCTCGACAATATCGTCAGCCAGATCTGCTATGTGATCGCAGAGCGCGCGAAACTCGGCTGGAACTTCGGCACTGTGCTCGTGCCCGAAGGCCTGATCGAGTTCATCCCCTCGATGAAGAAGCTCATCGCCGAGCTCAACGATGTGCTCGTGGAGCATGCCGCTGAACTCGAAGGCCTCGACGAGATGCAGAAACTCGACCTCATCCACTCCTGCCTCACTCCCGAATGCGCCGAGCTCTACAAATCGCTCCCGAAGAACATCGCTCTTCAGCTCAGCCTTGACCGCGACAGCCACGGCAATGTGCAGGTGTCGCTCATCGAGACTGAAAGCCTCCTCTCAGAGATGGTCGCCAAGCGTCTCGACGAAATGGCAGAAGATGGCCAGTATAGCGGCAAGTTCGCAGCCCAGCACCACTTCTTCGGCTACGAAGGACGCTGCGCCGACCCGACCAACTTCGACGCAGACTACACTTACGCGCTCGGCTACAATGCGGCAATGCTCATCAACTCCGGCCTGACCGGCTATATGTCGAGCGTACGCAATCTGACCGACACCACTGAAAACTGGATCGCAGGCGGCATACCCATCACAATGATGATGAACATGGAGCGCCGCCACGGCAAGATGAAGCCCGTGATCCAGAAAGCACTCGTCAACCTCAACGGCCGTCCCTTCCTGAAGTATGCGTCGATGCGCGAGACTCTCGCCCTCAACACACTCTATCAGTATCCCGGCCCGATCCAGTATTTCGGTCCCGCCGAGATCTGCGACCGTCCGTCGATGACACTGCTTCTCGAACACAACAAGGAAATTTGATCTATTCAGATCAACTCATAGACTTTAAGTGATGACGAAAGCCTCCGGATTCTCCGGGGGCTTTCTTTATAGGCAGCTGGCGCGATAGCGTTTCGCCCGTCAGTCGGAGTGAAATTTATATCAGCTGAATGTTGCCGCAATTGGAAAAATTTTCTAATTTTGCAAAAAGTGTGTATACTAAACTATACCTGACTGAATAAAATATGACGAAAACTAAAGTTGATGCCGCCCGGCCGGCAGGCAAAATCGAACTTCTGCGCGATAAGGCGTGGGCTCGCTGGACGGCTCTCGGACTGCTCGCGATGGGCATGTTCTGCAGCTACGTCTTCATGGACGTGCTTTCTCCGATCAAAGACCTTTTGCAGTCGACACGCGGCTGGGATTCCACCGCCTTCGGCACAATGCAGGGCTCGGAGACCTTCCTCAACGTGTTTATCTTCTTCCTCATCTTCGCCGGAATCATTCTCGACAAGATGGGAGTGCGCTTCACGGCGCTCCTTTCGGGAGCAGTGATGCTCGTCGGCGCGACCATCAACTGGTATGCGCTGACCGACGCTTTCCAGGGCAGCTCGCTCCAGGAATGGTTTACAACCCATCTCAATTACATACCCGTGTTTGACGAGCTCGGAGTTTCCCCCTTCTATGAGGGAATGCCGGCGTCGGCCAAACTCTCGGCCGTCGGCTTCATGATCTTCGGTTGCGGCGTGGAAATGGCGGGCATCACCGTCAGCCGCGGCATCGTCAAATGGTTCAAAGGCCGCGAGATGGCTCTTGCGATGGGTTCGGAAATGGCTCTGGCGCGTCTCGGTGTGGCGACATGTATGATCTTCTCGCCGATGTTTGCCAATCTCGGCGGTGTGCCCGACGTCAGCCGCTCGGTGGCTTTCGGCGTGGTGCTCCTGATGATCGCCATGATAATGTTTATCGTCTACTTCTTCATGGATCGCAAACTCGATGCGCAGAGCGGCGAGGCTGAAGAGAAAGACGACCCCTTCCGCATCAGCGACCTTGGCAAGATTCTTTCAAGCCTCGGCTTCTGGCTTGTGGCTCTGCTTTGTGTGCTTTACTACTCGGCGATCTTCCCCTTCCAGAAATATGCGGTCAATATGCTGCAGTGTAACATTGAATTCACTCCGCTTGCAGAAGATTCGTTCTGGGCCAAGGATGCAGTGACATATATCCAGTATGTCATCATGCTGGTTGTGGCAGTCACCGCCTTCGCCGGCAACTTCGCCAAGCAGAAAGCAATGCGATTCGGGCTGTTCGGATTGTCGATCGTGTCGCTCGTAGTGTATTGCTGGATGGGCTATCAGAAGCAGAGCGCCGGAGCGATCTTTGCCGTATTCCCGCTTCTTGCCGTCGGCATCACTCCGATTCTGGGCAAATATGTCGACTATAAGGGCAAGGCGGCTTCGATGCTTGTGCTCGGTTCGCTCTTGCTTATCGCCTGCCATCTGACCTTCGCGTTCGTTCTCCCGATGTTCAAAGGCAACGCTGTCGGCGGCGTGATTGTGGCTTATGTGACGATTCTTGTGCTCGGCGCAAGTTTCTCGCTCGTTCCCGCCTCGCTTTGGCCTTCAGTGCCGAAACTCGTTGATGCCAAGATCATCGGCTCTGCATATGCGCTGATTTTCTGGATTCAGAACATCGGCCTCTGGCTCTTCCCGATGCTGATCGGCAAGGTGCTGACCTCGACCAACACCGATATCGAGGCGCAGGTGGCAGCGGGGACAATGAGCGAAGAGGTGGCGTCGGTCAGCTATAACTATACGTGGGCGCTTGTGATGCTCGCGTGTCTGGGTGTGGCCGCACTCCTTATCGGACTCTATCTGAAAATCGTCGACCGCAAGAAACATCTCGGTCTTGAACTTCCCAACGTCACCGAGCCTTCGGCCGAGAAAGTCGGAGTCGAAGAGGCTGAGGTTGAATCAGTCGACATGTAAACCGATACCCTCGGCTCATATCGACCGGAGCCGAATTGACTTATAGAGGATCGGGTGAAGCAGGCGATTATGCCGCTTTGCCCGATCTTTTTGATGTCGCCGCGACGGAAGGCATACTTTTATAATAAAAATTGTGTTATATAAGTAATGGAGAGAATATTCCGCAATAATATATTTTCAGGGTCACTTGCCGGGAATCTTAGGCGCGTGGCCGGAATGGCTGCTGTCGCGCTTCTCAGTGTGGCCGGTGGCTCGGGAGCATATGCCGAGACGGTCGCTCAGAAGCAGGCGATGAAAATGGCCCAGCAGTTTTTCAATCAGGCCTACCATGAGACAACCGCGCCCGTCAAGCTTGTCTATAATGGCAAACGCCTGACGACCGAGCGCCTGTTCACTCCCTTTTATGTCTACAATCAGCCACGCGGAGGATTTGTCATCATATCGGCCGAAAATAAGACATTCCCTATTCTGGCTTATAGTCTGCAGAGCAATTTCGATCCCGATGCGCTGTCGGAATCCGAGAAGGGTTGGCTTAAAAGCTATGCTTTCGACATAGAGATGATTCGCTACGACAGCCGTGTGCCGGAGGAAGCGATAAAGGCATGGACCAATTATCCGGAATATCTTGCCGCGTTGCTTGACGCTCCGGAATCCGTCGCATCCCCGCAAATGAGCGAAGCTGATGCCGCTTCATCTCTTGATGAGATCCTCTATGCGGAGGATGATTCGCGTGATGGAGAATATTCGGCGTTCTATACTCCGGCACAATGGCAGGATATGATTGACGATCAACTCGCGCGGGAAGGAAATGTGGCTCTCGGATATGTCGATACGGCTCATCGGCTGACTCCGGGTGTCGTGTATGGCAAGAAAGGGGATTACTATCGCATTGCGTTCGATCGTCGAAATGACTGGATGGTCAGATTGCTCCCGGCTGAATATCTGGGCGAGCGGATGGTGGCGCTGATCGGCGAGCCCCGCTATAAGTCGCCTTCTGAGGAGGAAGATCCGGCGTTTGCGTTCTACGACTCTTATGCCGATGAGATGCGACGCAGCGCGTTTCCATCAACTTCTGGAATTGAAGATAGCGCGATGGCGTTGATATCCGACACTCCGATTGTCAGAAATATCGGAGGGGGACATTTTGAAGTGATGCTTCCGGAGAATGCCCGCCTTGCGATGCTCTACAATATCAACGGCAGCCATATAGGCCGTAATACGTATGACGGGAGGTCGCCGGTTGCGCATCTGAATATCGAAGGAGAGTCGGGCGGCTTCTACTTCGCTGTCATCTTCGGAGAGAGTGGTCGGCCTTACAGTGTGAAGCTTTATCGTTAAGAAATCAAGCCGGCCGACCATGCGTGACCACGCGCTGTCGACGGTCGGGAGGTTATCCTGCAAGCGGCTGTCGACATGCTGCCGTTTCAATAAATTATAAAAAAGACAATGACAAGATTTATTCGTTCCAAGACATTCGCATGGTGTGCGTTTCTGCTTGTGATAGTTGTGTTGATAGCTACATTCTCACTGCGTACGGCATGGTGGGCCTTTATTGATATCTTTTTTATTTTCATGGCCGCTTTCGTCAATGTGATGGCAGTGACGCTGAAGAAAATCAATCCTGTGGTCGGGCGAATGCTTGATAAGTGGACTCTGGTGTTCTGTGTGCTCTGGCTCCTTGCCTTCATCGGGGAATGGATCGCCATGAGCTGTTGCTGA
>CAMWNT010000081.1 GCA_947175695.1 uncultured Porphyromonadaceae bacterium | reverse complement strand
CGCCGAGATCGGAGATATAGCCCTTGAAATCATCCATGGCGATGATCCGGCGGGCCTCCCGCATGATCGACTCTTTAGATCGCGACGCGATGAATTTGCCCTGATGGGCCGAGATTGTGCAAAAAGCGCATCCGCCGAAGCATCCGCGATGCATATTGAGCGAATGGCGGATCATGTCGTAGGCGGGGATGGTCTTCCCTTTATATCGGGGATGAGGATAGCGGGTGTAGGGGAGATCGAATGAGGCGTCGATCTCCTTTTCGGTCATTTGCGGAAGCATCGGATTGATGCAGATCCACTTCTTTCCCGACTGCTGCCACATCCGGCGGCCATGCATCTTGTTTGACTCGATTTCGACATCGCGGAAGTTGCGGGCCTGGAGTCGTCGGTCGCGAAGACAATCGTCGAAAGATGCGAGTATGATATCGTTGTTGTCGTCGACGGGAGCGTTGCGGGCGACGAATGCGGTCTGTTCAAGGTCGGTGATATCCTCGATTTTCTCGCCGGCCGCCAATCGGTCGGCGAGGCTGACCACCGTTCGCTCGCCCATTCCGTAGATGAGCATGTCCATCGGCGAATCGATCAGAATCGAAGGCCGCAGTCGATCCTCCCAATAGTCGTAGTGGGCCACGCGCCGGAGCGAGCATTCGATGCCGCCTCCGACAACAGGCACGTCGGGATACAACCGCTTCAGGATCTGGGCATATACGATCGAAGGATAGTCGGGTCGCGCTCCGTGTCGACCGCCGGGTGTGTAGGCGTCGTCGTGGCGGAGGCGACGTCCGGCCGTATAGTGATTGACCATCGAATCCATCGCGCCCGGCGAAATGCCGAAGAAAAGGCGCGGCTCGCCGAGCTTGCGGAAGTCGCGGAGATCATCGCGCCAGTTGGGCTGGGGCACAATCGCTACCTTGTAGCCATGAGCCTGCAGCACACGACCGATGACCGCGGCACCGAACGACGGGTGATCCACATAGGCATCGCCCGAGAAGAGAATGACATCGGGGCGATCCCAGCCGAGGCGGTCGATCTCATCGCGGGTTGTCGGCAGATAGAGCGATTTGTCGAATCGAGGTGAAAGTTTATCGTTGGTCATTCAAAAAGCTGGTTAATTAAATTTTCCTTCGCTCAAAGCGGGATTTGCGAAGGATTTTTTTGCGACTCAGGCATTCGCCTTGTCGGGATATTTGTCTTCAAAGAGATTGGTCAAGGCGATGAGCTCGTCGCGCAGTCGTGCGGCTTCGATGAAGTCGGTGCGCTTGGCGGCGTCGGTCATCTGTCGTCTGACGATATCGATTCGGTCCTTGAGTTGCGGCGCCGTCATGTATTCAGTGACGGGATCGGCCACAAAGCGAGGTTCATCCTCCGCTTCGACATAGGGGCGCGGAGCGGCGACAGTCGGTCGCATCGGAGCGGCTTCATTGCGTCGGCCCGGTGTGCGCGATTTCTGTTTGACGGGTCCCTCGGCGGCAGATTCGCCATAGATCTCAAGGAGCTCGTTGTTGGTTTTCTTGACGATCGGGGTCGGGGTGATGCCATGTTCGGCATTATATCTCATCTGCTTCGAGCGTCGGCGTTCGGTCTCGTCGATGGTCATCCGCATCGAGTCGGTGATCTTGTCGGCATACATGATGACCTTGCCATGCACATTTCGGGCTGCGCGACCGGCAGTCTGGGTCAGTGAGCGGTGGTTGCGCAGGAATCCCTCCTTATCGGCATCGAGGATGGCGACGAGGCTGACTTGCGGCAGGTCGAGGCCTTCGCGCAAGAGGTTGACGCCGATCAGCACGTCGCAGACTCCGTTGCGCAGGTCTTCAAGAATCCGGATGCGGTCGAGGGTCTCGACATCGCTGTGGATATACATGCTGTTGATGCCCCACTTCTGAAGATGGGTGTTGAGTTCCTCGGCCATGCGCTTGGTGAGAGTGGTCACGAGCACTCGCTCATCGGCCTCGATGCGCGAGTGGATCTCCTCCATCAGATCGTCGATCTGATTCATTGTCGGACGCACTTCGATCTCAGGATCGAGCAGTCCGGTCGGACGGATCACCTGCTCGGTGACAACCCCCTCCGATTGCATCAGTTCATAGTCGCCTGGAGTGGCGCTGACGTAGATCACCTGATTCGTCAATCGTTCGAACTCATCGAATTTGAGCGGTCGGTTGTCGATGGCGGCCGGGAGTCGGAACCCATACTCCACGAGATTCATTTTTCTTGAAAGGTCGCCGCCGTTCATGCCCCGGATTTGCGGGAGAGTGACATGGCTTTCATCGACGATAGTCAGGTAATCCTTCGGGAAATAATCGAGCAGGCAGAATGGGCGCGCTCCCGGTTGGCGCCCGTCGAAATATCGAGAGTAATTCTCGATGCCGCTGCAGTGGCCGAGTTCCTTGATCATCTCGAGGTCATACGTGACTCGTTCGCGCAGGCGTTCGGCCTCAAGGAGCTTGCCTTCGCTTCTGAAGAACTCGACTTGAGTGCCGAGGTCGAGCGAGATTTGGTCGATCGCCGAGGCCGTGCGTTCTTTAGAGGTGACGAAGATGTTGGCAGGATAGATGTTGAAACCCTCGAGATTTGTCAACACCGCGCCCGACTCCGGGTCGACTGTCTGAATCTTTTCGATCTCATCGCCCCAGAAGACGATGCGAAGCTGAATTTCCTCGAAAGAGAGTTTTATGTCGACAGTGTCGCCCTTGACACGAAACTGACCGTTTTTCAGATCGACTTCCGTGCGCGAATAGAGCGAATCCACGAGTTTGCGGAGCAGAGCGTTGCGACTGATGCGCATGCCGGTTTTTACGTTGACGACGCTTTGCGCGAAATCCTCCGGATTGCCCATGCCGTAGATGCAGCTCACGGAGCTGACCACAATGACATCGCGGCGTCCGGAGAGTAATGCGGCGGTGGTGGAGAGTCGCAGTTTGTCGATCTGCTCATTGATCATCAGATCTTTTTCGATATATTTATCGCTCGAAGGAATATAGGCTTCGGGCTGATAATAATCGTAATAGCTGACGAAATACTGCACAGAATTTTCCGGGAAAAAGCTTTTCATTTCGGAATAAAGCTGTGCGGCGAGAGTCTTGTTGTGAGAGAGGATAAGAGTCGGACGCTTCACCTGCCGGATGACGTTGGCCATCGTGAAAGTTTTGCCCGATCCGGTCACTCCGAGCAGAGTCTGATGACGTGTGCCGTCGTTGAGGCCCTGCACGAGCTCGCGGATTGCTTCCGGCTGATCGCCGGTGGGCATATATTGTGAAGTGAGTTTGAAGTCCATATCTGCGAAAAAATGTAAAAGGAGAGAAGCGCCGGGGCGATATGCCGCGGGCGCATGGCGAAGTCCGGAGACTTCCAACCTCTAAATTACAACAAAATCTCCACACTGCCAAATTAGAGAGTGTTTATTTAATAGTGTTGAATTTAAACAGTTTCTTAATTTCTATCGACGGTGGCTGTCAACCGAGGATTTCCTATAAGCTCATTTTTTTCATTGCCTAATCAAATTTAATAGCTAAATTTGCATATATTGACGGATAAAATGGATCAGACAATAGCTAAGATACGAGATTTTCTGCTCGCCGGTTTAGGCGATTCGATGCCCGACGGGGTCATCACGGTCATCATTCTCGCCGGCATCGCATTGACGGCGTGTGTGGCTTATTGGGTGTGTAAAGGATTGCTGCATGTCCTCGGCATCGCAATCGACCGCACACCGACAAAATGGGACGACGATCTGCTCGACGATCGCTTTATGCGGTCGGTGTCGATGCTTGCTCCCGCGCTGGTAGTCAATTGGTTGCTGCCTGCATTTATGTTGGCGTCAGAGACCGGCTATATCCGTTGGATAAAGGTGCTGACGTCGTTCTATATTCTATGGGCGGCTGTCAGAATCATAGTCATTTTCATAGGGAATGTCTATACGGCGATGTCGCATCGCAAACGCACACGGCCCTATGCCGTAAAGGGCATATTCCAGATGCTGAAGCTGATCATCATCGCGTTAGGCGTCATCGTTGCGATAAGTATTCTGATAGGGAAGGAGCCTGTCGCGATATTGACGGCTCTCGGTGCGTCGGCCGCAATATTGATGTTGGTGTTTAAGGACACGATCCTCGGACTCGTAGCCAGTGTGCAATTGACAGCCAACAAGATGGTGCATCGAGGCGACTGGATCATAGCCGACAAGCATGGCATCAACGGCGAAGTGCTCGACGTGTCGCTGACGACTGTGAAAGTCCGCAACTGGGACAACTCTGTATCCACCATCCCGCCCTATGCGCTGATCACCGAATCCTTCCGCAATTATACTCCGATGCAGGTGTCGGGTGGCCGAAGGGTTGAAAGATCGATCTATATCGATATGGAAAGCGTAGGCTTCCTCAGCGACGGAGAGTTGCGTCGGCTTGCCGGGAGCGGCATGATATCTTCCGACGAGCTTCCGAAGGCGTCGCGCGTGGTCAATCTCACACTTTTCCGCCAATATCTCGACCGATATCTTTCGACTCATAAATCGGTCAATCAATCGATGACCTATATGGTTCGCCAAATGGAGCCGACCCCGTCGGGACTTCCGCTTCAGCTCTACTTCTTCATCCGGCGGACAGCCTGGAAAGAATTCGAGACTCTTCAGGCCGATATCTTCGACCATGTCTATGCGGTGGTCAACGAATTCGGACTGCGTATCTACCAGACACCCTCCGGCCACGACCTTCGTCGACTCGGCCGCGGCGACTTCGGAAAAGCCAATTAAGTTAAGCCAAATATGGCGAATATAATTGGCGGGTTCGGGATTTTTTGCTAATTTTGTAGGATAATGCGCGCGAAAGAAGTATATTGCGCGCCAATCTAAATGTAATACTCGCTCTTTCAGGGAGTTGCGGCAATGGCGGCAGATGCTTCCCGGAGGGGCCAACTGTAAGAATATCTTAAGTTATGAGAAAAAACATTGTTGCAGGCAACTGGAAAATGAACACCACTCTCGAAGAGGGTGTAGAACTCGCTGATCGCGTCAACACGCTCCTCCAGGGCAAGGAAAAGAATTGCGACGTAGTGATCTGTGTGCCTTTCACTCACCTCACATCCGTCAACGCAGTGATCGATCCCGCTCTCGTAGGTCTTGGCGCGGAAAACTGCTCCGAGCATGAGAAGGGCGCCTACACAGGCGAAATCTCCGCTCCGATGGTGAAATCCACAGGCGCCACCCACGTCATCCTCGGCCACAGCGAGCGTCGCCAGTATTTCGGTGAAACCAACGAGCAGCTCCTTGCCAAGACACAGATCGCCCTGGCCAACGGCCTGACTCCGATCTTCTGCGTGGGCGAAGTGCTCGAAGAGCGCGAAAACGGCACATACAACGACGTTGTAGCATCGCAGGTTGAGGCTCTCTTCAGCCTTTCTGCCGAAGATTTCGGCAAGGTTGTCGTGGCTTACGAGCCCGTATGGGCAATCGGCACAGGCAAGACCGCCACAGCCGACCAGGCTGAAGACATGCACGCTCACATCCGCAACGTGATCGCCGGCAAGTATGGTCAGGAAGTGGCCGACAACACATCGATCCTCTACGGCGGCAGCTGCAAGCCCTCCAACGCTAAAGAGCTTTTCGCAAAGCCCGACGTTGACGGCGGCCTTATCGGCGGCGCAGCCCTCGATGCAGAATCCTTCATGGGCATCGTAGAAGCCTTCAACTAAACAACCGGATAATGAAAAGGATATTCCCGACGGATAGATCCGCGGGGATATCCTTTCCATATCTATTTCATTCCGAATCCAATCCGACACTCTCTCCATCCCTCTCCAATCCGCCCTCTCTCCATCCTCACACTGCCCTCCGGGGCAGATACAAAACACGAAACCGATTGAAATGAATACCCCTGCACTGCGTTTGATCCTTGGACGACTGCTCATAATCTGTGTGATGCTTGGCGCGACAGCGGCGCCGGCGGCCGCACAGGAGCCGGCTGAAGAAGTCGCTGCTGAAGAAGAGCGCCAGCCGTCGGTGGCCGAAAAGATTATGGAAGAATCCCAAGGCAATGTGGAGATCGTAATCGACGACGATCTGATGGAGCGTATCATGGAGCCGCCCCACGGCAAGCCCAGAACGCGCACCCAAAGAACGTCGATCCGCAACGGCCTCAATAAGGTGAAAGGCTATCGTATACAGGTGTTCAGCGACGGTCGCAACCAGAGCACTCTCGAAGCCCGCGCCAAGCAGCGGGGGAGTGCGGTGGCGGCAAAATTCCCGAAATATCGCGGACAGGTCTACACCTATTCATCCGCGCCCAACTGGATAACGCGCATCGGCAACTTCCAGACATCCGGCGAAGCCGCCGCGGCTCTCGACGAGCTCAAGCGAGCCTTCCCGTCGTTTGCCGGAGAGATGCGTATCGTCAATTCCGATATATATGTGATCCGTTGAAGTCGGAGTCATCGCCGACTGTTGTCGCGACTGATGCCCCACTCATTCGGGAATGCATCGGCTCCCTGACGGATAATAAGCAGATTAATAACTGAAATGGCAAGAAAAGAACATCACGATCCCGAACTGACGGAAAAGATCGCCTATCATTATCGTGAGATATTAAAGCTGATCGGGGAAGATCCCGACCGCGAGGGTCTTGTGAAGACTCCCGTGCGCGCGGCCAAAGCTATGCTCGATATCACGCAGGGCTATCGCGTCGATCCGATGGAGATAGCCCGCAAGGCGATATTCGAGCATGCGGGCTCGAATATGGTGATCGTGAAGGATATAGAGTTCTACAGTATGTGTGAGCATCATATTTTGCCGTTTTTCGGCAAGGTGTCGATCGGTTATATCCCGAAGGGCAAAATGATCGGTCTGTCGAAGCTGGCCCGTATTGTCGATAATTTCGCACGCCGGCTGCAGGTGCAGGAGCGCCTGACCGCACAAGTGTGTGCGCTCCTTGGCGAAGCATTGCCCAACGACGGCGTGATCGTCAGTTGCACAGCCGAGCATCTCTGCATGAAAATGCGCGGCGTCGAGAAGCAGGATTCCGCGACCACCACTTTCGACTATTCCGGTCGATTCGCCGAAGATCCCGCTCTCCGGGCAGAATTCCTGACTTTGCTCCGCAACCGCTCTTGACAGCTCGGAATTCTATTCTGAATTTTTCCATTCCCCACTTAAAATTTCCATTCCCCACATAAAAAAAAAGGGCGTGAATCTCGAGATTCACGCCCTTTTTTATGCGGGTTGATAAGGGTTATTTGTTGACCTGATATTTATTCCAGCCATCTTTGAGGTAGGCGATAGCCTGCTCGGCTGCGGCCACACCGGCGTTGAAGTTGGCTTCGGCTGTCTGCGCGCCCATCTTCTTGGGAGTGAAGAATACGCGGGCTGCGAAGCGCTTCTCGAACTCTTCGGCAGCGGCGGGACGGATGTCGCTGACATAGCGGAGGTCGGGGCGCTCCTCAAGAGCCTTCATGAGGCCCTCCTCATCGATCACTTCCTTGCGGGCAGTGTTGACAAGCACGCCGTTTTTCGGCATCATCATGGCCAGTTCGTAGCCGATCGAATTGCGAGTCTCGGCGGTTGCGGGTATGTGGAGCGACACGAAATCATTGTTGGAGAAAAGCTCCTTGACGTCGTGGACAGGATGCACACCTTCACCCTCCATCACGGCGTCGGCGACAAACTTGTCGAGCGCTTCGATCTTCATTCCGAAGCCCTTGGCGATGCGTGCGACGTTGCGGCCGACCTGGCCGAAAGCGTAGATGCCGAGCGATTTCCCTTTGAGCTCGCTGCCGGATGTGCCGTTATACTGATTGCGACACATCATGACAACCATGCCGAAAACGAGTTCGGCCACGGCGTTGGAGTTCTGGCCCGGAGTGTTCATGACGCAGATGCCGCGATCTGTGGCGGCCTGGAGGTCGATATTGTCGTAGCCGGCGCCGGCGCGTACGATGACTTTCAGTTTCGGAGCGTGCTCCATCACTTCAGCGTCGATCACATCCGAACGCACGATCAGACCTTCGGCGTCTTTGACGGCCTCAAGGAGGTCGGCGCGAGTGCCGCGTTCTACGAGTTCGAGGTCATTGCCCGAGGCATTGACAGTGTTTTCGATCGCCTTCACGGCGTTCTGTGCGAAAGGTTTTTCGGTGAAAACGAGTATTTTCATTTTAGTAATATTAAGAAACGGTTTAAGTTTAACTTTCATTCACTCAAAGAGGATTTTTCGAGGGATTTTCGTTCGGATTCGAGGGAGCAATTGCAAATTGTGACCGATGAATTCGGACGAAAAGCACCGAAAAAGACCTTTGAGTGGATGAAAAGATCCTTTCTCAAGAACGGCTTCTATTTAATCGTGTTAAATTTAAACCGTTTCTAAGATTGGGTTATCAGTGAGCGGCCTCGAATTCCTTCATGCAGGCCACGAGTGCTTCGACGCTCTCCATCGGCAGAGCGTTGTAGAGAGAAGCGCGGAAGCCGCCGACGTCTCTGTGGCCCTTGATGCCGACCATGCCTCTTTCAGTGGCGAAGTCGAAGAACTCTTTTTCGAGCTCCTTATATTCGGGCTTCATTACGAAGCAGACGTTCATGATCGAGCGGTCTTCCTTATTGGGAATAGTGGCTACAAACATCTTGCTGTTGTCGATGGCGTCGTAGAGCTTTTCAGCCTTGGCGATGTCCATCTTCTCGATTTCCTTCAGTCCGCCGAGGCTCTTATAATATTTGAGAGTCTGGAGTGCGGCGTAGATGGGGAGCACCGGGGGAGTGTTGAACATCGATCCCTTGTCGACGTGAGTCTGATATTTCAGCATTGTGGGGATTACGCGGTCGACGTGGCCGAGGGCGCTGTCTTTGACGATGCAGATTGTCACTCCGGAGGGAGCGAGATTCTTCTGGGCGCCGGCGTAGATGAGGTCGTATTTTGCGACGTCGACGGGGCGAGAGAAGATGTCGGAGCTCATGTCGCAGATCATGCGGCAGGGCACATCGGGATCGCGGCGGATTTCAGTGCCGTAGATCGTGTTGTTGGATGTATAGTGGAAATAGTCGACATCGGCGGGCACTTTGCTCTCGAAGTCTTTGGGGATGTAGTTGTAGTTTTTGTCTTTGGAAGAAGCCACGACGTCGACTTCGCCGAAGAGTTTGGCTTCCTTGATTGCTTTCGAAGCCCAAACGCCGGTGTCGAGATAAGCGGCCTTGGTGTTGAGGAAGTTCATGGCCGACATGGCGAACTGGAGTGAAGCGCCGCCGCCGAGGAAGAGCACTGAATAACCTTCAGGCACTTCAAGAAGCTCCTTGACGAGTGCGACGGCTTCGTCGACCACTGCCTGAAACTGCTTGCTGCGATGGGAGATCTCGAGGATCGAGAGGCCCATATCGGCGAAATTGATCACCGCCTCGGCGGTATTCTTGATGGTGAACTCGCTGAGAATGCAGGGACCTGCATAGAAATTGTGTTTCTTCATGATTGAAGGTGAAATTGAATTGGTTGTTAGATTTCCTTTGCCCGTCGGAGCGACCTCGCGAAGCTTGGTCGCGCTTTGAGACAGAGGTAAAGGTATATTCTCGTTTGTTTAGATTTCGGGTTGTAATCGGAGTACCCGCCTTGCGGAAAGGTGCTCTACAACATATTCATACGACATGTTTTGGCAAAAATCCGCTTTCAAACTGTCGGCAATCCGATTCGAGGGCAAATATAGTGTTAAAATTGTAGTCGGCAAAATTTTTCAGCAATAATATTTTCAAAAAGTGCGCGGGTTGTGACGTGAACTCATAACCCGGCGATATTTTCCGGCAAAGCCGCGCATCTCTCAAATTTAGTTAGTGTTGCCTATCTATAATGCCGCCTATATTATTATGTATGAGGCTTGAGGTGTGTGCATTATTACTCTTTGTACTAACGGAGTGGCTGTAGGAAATCAAAAATTAACTAAGCTTGCTTAAAAGGCTACTTTAGCAGTTTTCTATCGTTATCGCCGCTTTCAAGTATGCTCATCTGATGGATGGCGATTTGATTGAGCTTAATCAGGCGTTCCTGCTGTGGCATCCCCTGTTCAATAAACACCGCATTGAGATTCTCCATATTGGAGAGGCATATAAGTT